>JBBUJK010000014.1:0-10880 GCA_038054875.1 Patescibacteria group bacterium | reverse complement strand
CGCGCTCCACGGACAGCCGATCCCAGCTGCGCAACGCGACCATGATCGGCGGCAACAGCCGACGCAGCGGCGTGGGGACGTTCTGGTCAAGGTAGGTGCGGCGGTCCGTCCAAAGGAAGCGCGTCGGCGTGTGGCAGTAGGAAAGATGAAGCGTCTCCGGCGCGGTGATCACGCCTTTGGCGAACATCGAACTCGAGGAGAGCACCAGATCGTAACCGGACAAGTCATGACTTTCGGTCGCGAGCGGCATGACCGGCAAAAACCACCGGAAATGACGCACCGCAAGCGGTACCCGCTGCAAAGGAGATGTCACAATCCGCATCTGCCGGAAGGCCGGGTTGGCACGCTCCGGATCGTGAAACAGCGTGAAAATCGGCGCCTCAGGCCACAGCTCATGCATGGCCCGGAGCACCCGCTCCGCCCCACCGTCCTGGGACAGGTAATCGTGGACCAGCGCAATCCGCATAACCGCCGTACTTTACCCGTCTGGAGACCAAAAAGGGTAGGGGCTAGACGGCGCCTTTTCTTGAAATCACGGCCAGCGGCGTTTTAAAGAGAACGGAAAGGTCGAGTTTCGGCGACCAGCGCTCAATATACGAGAGATCCAGCGCGGCTTCGTCCTCGAAGGTCAGGTCGGCACGCCCGGAAATTTGGGCAAGTCCGGTGATTCCCGGCTTCACCAAAAGGAGCTTCTTGTGATGCGCGGCGTATTGCGCGACTTCCTCGGGCAAGTGCGGACGGGGGCCGACCAAGCTCATCTCCCCGCGTAAGACGTTCAAGAGTTGCGGCAATTCGTCGATGCTCCAACGACGGATGAACCGGCCGACCGGCGTCGTCCAGCGACTATTGTCCGGCAACTTCGGGATGATGCCCGGCCGCTCAGAATGGCGTTTGCGCTCCTCCAAATCCTCCGGCGCGTCGAGCCGCATCGAACGGAATTTGAAGAACGGAAACAGCCGGCCATTCTCCCCCACGCGCTTGCGGATGAAGAGGACGGGTCCAGGTGAGGTCAGCTTCACGAGAAGGGCGACGACGAAGAGAACGGGGCTCACGAGCACGAGCAAGAACACCGCCGCAATAATATCGAAGGCACGTTTGTAAATGCGACCCCAGCCCTCGAGCGGGGTCCGCTTCACCTCGACGAACGGCACGCCGCCGAACATGGCGACGTCGAAGCCGACGCGCCGGCCCGCAAGCAAGTCCGCGTTATACCGGATCCCCACCTGATACGCGTCGGAAAAATTCAGAAGACGCTCCAGGTCCGCAGCCGGGACGGATGGATCGGCCAAAAAGACTTCCTCGAGTCCGCGTGATTCGGTCCGGAGTCTCTTCAGGCGGGCAATGCTTTTTTCCGAGAGGTCCGACACGGTGCCGCGCACCTCGTAGCCCATGGTCGGCGTCTGGGCCAGCTCCTTGGCCACGGCCTCGGCGGCGCGGCCGGAGCCGACCACCGCGATGGCGCGGTTCCCGTAGCGCTTTTTATAGAGGTAGGTCTGGAGCGCCCGGAGCGCCATCCGCTCCACAAAGAGGAAGGCTATCGACAACAGCCAGACGGCCAGCACGATGAAACGCGAGGCAAACAGCTCGCGTCGGAAGAAGATGACGAGGACGAGCGCGGCGAGCGCGGTCGAGCACCCCGCGAGAATCCTGCCGATCTCGTCGAGCGTGCGGATGCGGCCGGGCGCGTACAGCCGGGACAGCGCCAGCGCCGCGATCCAGAGGAACGCGCCGATCGAAACAAGGACGAGGTACGCAGGGAAGCTGACGATTTCCGTGGCCGGACGGAATTCGGCGAACGTTTGGAAGCGAAGAAAATAGGCCGCGATACCGGCGCCGAAGACGGCGAAGTAGTCGAGCGGCAGGCGCAGGGCCAGGAACGCGAGGTCCAGGCGTTTCATCATACGAAAAAGCATCCTCTCAAAAGACACCCAGCAAACCGGTAAGCCGAATTCTGTCCCCCGCGGATCCAGCTGAGCTGGACGAGCGGAGTGACGACCATCTCTCTGTGCGAGCGACCAAACTTGCTCTTGCACCGGGCAGGTGTTTTCCACGGCGCCCCTCACGAGGCATGTCCCGCGTGGGCTCTTACCCCACGATTTCAACCTTACTCGGCCCTTCGACTCGGCCTTACGGCCTCGCTCAGGGTCTTCGCCCTTACGGGCTCGAGCGGTGTATTTTCTGTTGCACTGTCCCTGGGCTTGGAGGATCCACCACTCTCTCGTAACCCGAGAGAACGATCGATCCCTTGCTCCCGGTCGCATTTCGCGACTACCACTCATACCGCCTTGCGACGGCATCGGTGTTCGGACTTTCCTCAACGATTCCGGATGGAACCGCCGCGGTCGTCTGGTTTCCTGGGCGTCTTTTCAAAGGATGCCACACGAAGATACAGGAAAACAGCCTTTGCGTCAACAGCAGTCGAGACTCGTGACGACGCCGAACGGAAGCGTCGCATAGACCCGCGGGAAGCGCTGCTACAGGTCAGCTGCGTAGCATGCGTTCTTTGTTGCAAATAATACCCTCAAGAATGTCCAATTTAATAGGAGGAAATGCCCTTGTCTGTTTTATTATCAACCCCCCTTGAAAATAAACTCTTGGGGACCTCTTGGCCGGGCTTCCGGTAATAACGGTCTTTTTTGGCCTTGCCCATCTTTTCGAGCAATCCCTTTTCAACCCAGCCGCGCAATAATCGGGACATTTTCAAAACATCATTAACTCCGGTTATCTCTCGTGCTTTTTTGTTGATAACACGGTAATTCTCATCAAGATATTTACTGACGGTGTCCCAATATTGAATCTTGTGCATATTGAGAAGCCACAGCAGAACGGTATTCGGTCTTAGTGTCGGAGGGAAAAATATTGGCTCATATAGATTTTGTTCTTTCATGACCTTGAACATACGGTCAACTCCCTCGCCGATATCTAGATTGGGAGCCGTCTGAAAACGATTTAGAGTCCGTAAGATTAGAGGGTTGCGAGCAAAACGTTCTGCCCTTATATTTTCAACAGTTATGTGGCCGGGATATGTCCCAGGACTTTCAATTTCTACGCGATCATCAAAAAATCGAACTTGAATATCATCTTGTACGAAATAATTCCGATGGATAACTGCATTAGTTATTGCTTCCTGGAATGCCCATTCCGGTATCAAAAAGGTAGGATTGAAAGAAGCTCCGCTTAATTTGGGAGGTGAGCTTTTTACAATTCCACGAAAATACTCAATGGCTTGTTCAATCTGCTTCATCAGTGATCCCTCGATAGTGAATGGTCGGGTGACAAAGTTCGGTTTGCCCGTGTAAGTTGGTTTCGTACCGTAATAATGAGAAACTTTGATACCGCATTTACTTGTTAAGGCAACTGAAGGATTCTTTCCAAAAAGCAACAATCCGGCCTTAGTCAGTTCGTATTTTCCGTTACCACCGACGGCCAGTCCGTTGTCTTTCAAAAACTGCCAATCATCCAAACCAGTGCTCGAGGTATCCTTTTTGTATTGGGCGAGAAGATCGTGATCTAAATCTTCAAGAGAAGTAGTACCGGACTTTTCGCTCTCAAACTTAATTGCCCCTTTTTCGTATTTAAGGCGCATTATTTCTGTTGAGCCAATCTTTACATTCTGTCTCCCTTTCCTAACAAAAGTGTCGCCTCGTTTAAGCGAGTGAACATCGTTGCTTCTTTTGATGTTGAGTATTAGAAGCTTATCCAGCTGTCCTTGAGCATTAGTGATGTCGAGCTCAAATTTCGCCCATTGTATAAGGGGTGGCTCAATCTCCTTACCAAGTAGCTTGAGAAAATCAGAAACATTATCCGCATTTTCACTGATTCCTAAAAGTCGCTTGTCTCCATGGGCTTTAGCAGGGTCTTCCAAGCCGACTGCTATAGATCCACCATCGGCATTTGCGAAACCGACTACTGTTTCTAGCAAATCAGCTGGTTTAATGGCGGCCCTTTTACAATCGAAGGTTTGCCACTCTTGAATATCCAGCAATGCTTTTACGATGTCTTTGTCCTCCATAAAATAATGCTTCGACTTATTAGCCCCACCATCACCCGTCAATCTCCTTCATCACACGATCCGTCTCCGTCAGCGTAACGATGATTTTCTGGTAGTGCTCGATATCGGTGTTCGAAAGCGTGCGGCCTTTGCGGTCCTTGAGCCACTTCTGTGCGGGCTGGTAACCACCGATGTGGAAGGTCCAGGCGACCTCGGGGACGCCGCCGAAATATTGTTCCTTGTTGATCCAGACCTTCTCGTCCTTGTAGGACACGGCCTCGACGATACTCGAGCCGTCCTTTGGGTAGGTCGTGACGAAGTCGTTGACCTTGGACGAGGTGAGGAGATGCAATCCGCGCAATTCCTTGCCGAACGCAGCAAGCCGATGGAACTGCGCATCGTTCGCAGGGGCGGGCACACGCGGAAAATCCGTTTTCAGGAATTCCTTGTATTTCTCCCGATACGACGGCGAGTGCAGCACCGCGTAGATGTAGTCGAGAACATCCTCGGGCTCGTATGGCTTTCGCAGTTTCTGCGTGAATCGCTTAATCTCACCGTGGTTGAAATTTGGCGCCCTTGAACCATCCTCCTGGTAGACGTAGAGAGGAAAAACGTAAGACTGCGTGCTCGACTCTCCAAGTTTTGTCTCTGTCATGCTAGCTGAAACGAAAAAGTGATCTGGCAAAGGATTCTTCGTTCCTCGTGCTGAAACGAGAGCGACGTTCTCGCCTTTCAGGAAATGCCCCATGACTCTACGAACCGTTCGCCAAACTAGTTTGTCCTCATAAAAAACAAACTTGCTATCAAATGGGCGATAGGTGATCGGTTGAACAAATTTGACCAAATCCGATTCAGATTGCAGATTCCTCCATCCTGCAAGAATGTCCCACCCAGTCTTTCTTTTGACCGAGAATTCTCTATATAGCTCATCCGCCTTAGGTTCAGCGTTTTTGAAGCGCATGAACCTATCAAGTAACTTCTTTCTGCTTTCCGAGATAACAAAATCATCATGCGCCGTAGTGAGCCCTACTCCATTGAGCTCAAAAAGTTCACTAACTTTTATACCGTTTTCGTATTCATCCTTGCCGGTAATATCTATATTGACAAAATAGTACATTCGCTCATCGAGCGTGAGCTCGCGCCAATCTAGCCCACCACCCTCTAGCTGAGAGAACTTGTGTTTGCGTTTGCCGTAAACCTCAGAATGAAAAATCTTTGCAAGTTGCTTATCTTTCTTCTTTCCCGTCTTCACTGCAACAATGATCGCAACACCTTGCTGAATATCGAAGACGTTCTCATCCTTGCCACCATCGGGCGCAACTTCCTTCTTCTTTGCGTTCCCGTGCAGGTCGAGGATATGGATTGTGTCGAAGGTCTGCGCCAAGTGCCACCGCATGCCGCGGAAGGTCGGGTTGTCGAGATAGCCGTGGTTCGTGATCATGGCGACGATGCCCTCGCCGTTCTTCTCGATCATGTCCTCGGCGAACGCGAGAAACTTCACGTAGTCGTCGTTGATCCACTTCGGATTTCGTTCCTGAAGCTTCATTCTCCCGCCCGGTTCAAACTTGTATTTCGCAACAAGTTCCATCGCGAAGTCTGTTTTATTCGACGACTCGCCACTGTACGGCGGGTTGCCGATGACGACCATGATGGGCCGCTCCTTCTTGATCCTCGCGGCGGAGTCGGCTTCGTCGGCGATGGCTTGCGACAGGCCGAAACCCCACAGCGTGTCTTCCCGCCGGACGCCTTCTTCGAGCGTGTTCGTAAGGTACACGCCAAGACGCTGGGTGAGCTTTTCGCACCCGGTCTCGCGGAGCGTCATGCCGAGCTTCAGATGCGCGATGGTGTAAGGCGCCATCATCAGCTCGAAGCCGTAGAGACGCGGCAACAGGTCGGCTCCCACGTACGATGGCCAACGCCCCTCCTGCCCGGAAAAGCTCGCGTGTATGTGATTCACGACTTCGTTCAAGAATGTTGCCGTCCCGACGGCGGGATCGAGAATCTGCACGCGATGCACGTCAATCTTGGCCTTCTTCGGCTTTCCCTTCGCGTCCATGCCTTGCGCTGCCACCTCGATCTGTCGCTTGGTTGTATCCGCCAGCCCTTTTGCCAGGCCGAAGTCGCGCTTAAGCGCCTCGTCCACCGCGCGGACAATGTATCGAACGACCGGAATCGGCGTGTAGTACGCACCCATCTTCTTGCGTTCGACCGGATCGTATTCCTGCAGGAAGTTTTCATAGAAATGGATGATCGGATCCTTCTCGTCCTTCCCGTCTCCAGCCATCTTGAACTGCATGTGAACAATCTCGCGGACATCACTTACGGAGAAAACCGCACACAGCTCATCCACAATGAATCCGAGGCGCTGATCAAAACGCGGGCCGACGATGTGATCGAAGAACTCGCGCAAGAACGGATTGCTGGCGGGCACGAGATCGCGGGCTTCCTGACGAGAGAATCCGCTCCCCGAATCGTCGTTGTAGCGCGCGACGAAAAGGCCGTAGACGAGCGTCTGTGCATACATGTCGGCAAACTTCTCGACGGAGAGATCGTGGACGAGCAACTTTTTCACGGTCTCGAAAATGCGCAGCAGCTCCGCGTTCTTCTCGGAATCTCCCGCAAGGAAACGCCGGACGTTGTCACGCACACGGCGTGCTTTGCCGCCCATGATCTCCGCGAGACGCTTGCCGCTTGTAATAGGTTCGGCGGCTCCCTGAACGAATTCCGTGAGTGCGTCCGCGAGCTCCACGAACCGTTCGGGACGCGCGACCAGCACGTCGCCTTTCACCTCGCCGATGCGGATCGGCTCCCCCGCGCCTGAGCCATCCTTGAAAAAGCGGAACTCGAGGTAATCTGTGAGGATGAGATTTGAGTAGCCGAAGTAGCGCGCGAGCTGTTCGCCCTTCTCCGTCTTATCGAGGTCCACACCGATGTCTTTCGTCTCCGCGTAACCGATCATCACGTCGCCACGTAGGAACACGAAATCGGGATTGCCGTGCTCGCTGCGCGCCGGGTCGTTCAGCACCTTGAGGGAGGGGTCGATGGCCTTCACAAGCGCCTCGAAGGACGGTCGGTAGGCGTGCTCGCGCGCCTGGCCCGTGCGGAACTTCTCGTTCAGCGCGACGAAATAGTCGTTGACGGCGTTTTTCGCTTTGTCCGGCGTCATCATAATGGAAGAATCGCCCGTATCTTGGCACAGCAGCATCGAAAAATCGAGTTCTACGCAAAAGGGACGATCACAAGGATCGCCCCTACGCAGAATCGCCCCGAATCGTTTACACCTCAATGATCACCGGCAGGATCATCGGCCGACGCTGGGTCTTCGTAAAGAGGAAGGCGCCCACGTCGTCGCGGATCTTGCGCTTGATGTCGTCGGGATCGGATTCGCTCTTGGGGTCTTTGTCCACCAGGATCTTCTCGATGTGCTTTTTGAGCTCGTCGATGAGTCCCTGGTTGTGTTCCACTTGGACGAAACCGTGCGAAACGATCTCGAGCGTGCCGGCCAATCCGCCGGTGCGCTTGGCGACCGGCGCAACGATGATGACCATGCCGTCTTCGGCGAGTGCCTGACGGTCGCGCAGCACGACTTCCGAGATGTCGCCCACGCCGAGGCCGTCCACGAAGACGTAGTCGGACATGACTTTCACGTCAGTCAGCCGCCCCTTGCCGCCGGCCACGAATTCCATGACCTGGCCGTTGTCGGCGACGAAAATGTTCTCTTTGGGAATGCCCATGAGCGCCGCCACCTTGGCGTTTTCACGCAGCAAGAAGTGGTTGCCTTCGATGGGGATGTAGTATTTCGGCTTCAGGAGAAGGAGCATCAGCTTGATGTCTTCCTTCATGGCGTGCCCGCCGGCGTGCACGTCCATCATCTGGTAATGGATGACTTCGGCGCCCTTGCGGTAGAGCGTGTCTTTGAGCCGCTGCACGGTGCGCTCATTCCCCGGAATGACGGAGGACGAGAAAATGACCGTGTCGTTCGGCTGAATGCGGACCGAGCGGTGCTCGTCGTTTGCAATGCGCATGAGCGACGCGCGCTCTTCGCCCTGGGCGCCGGTGCAGACCACGACGACCTTGTCCTTGGGGTAGTCGTTGATCTGGGCGATGTCGATGAGCGTCCCCGGCTTGATCGTAATGTACTTCAAGACGCGAGCGATTTCGACGTTCGTCTTCATGGAGTAACCATCGAGCGCGACCTTCTTGCCCAGGTCCTGAGCAATGTCGAAGATCTGGCGAACGCGGCCCAGAAGCGAGGCAAATGTGCCGATAATAACGCGGCCCTGCGCCTTTTCCAAAACCAACCGCAGCGTGTTGGCGATTTCGCGTTCCGAAATCTGGTGGCCGGGATGGCTGGCGTTTGTCGAGTCGCCCATGAGCGCCAAGACGCCGCGGGCGCCGAGCGAGGCCAGCTTGATGAAGTCGGCCGGCGGCGCGCCGATCGGAGTGTAGTCGAATTTCCAGTCGCCGGTATGGATGATGGTGCCGACCGGCGTATGGACGACAACGGCCACGGCGTCCGGGATGGAGTGGTTGATGTGGACGAACTCCACCTGGAAATTACCAAGCACGAGCCGGTCGTCGATCTTCACCTCGCGGATGTTGATCTTCACGCCCTCGAAATCTTCCTGGCGCTTTTTAATGATGCCCGCGGTCATCGGCAGCCCGAAGACCGGCGGATTCCCGATGCGCGGCACGACGTGCGGGATGGCGCCGATGTGGTCGTAGTGGCCGTGGGTGATGATGACGCCGCGGATGTTCTTTTCTTTGCCGCGAACGTACGACATGTTCGGGATGATGTAGTCCACCCCGGGCTGGTCCTCTTCCGGGAACTGTAGCCCCATGTCGATGAAGATGATGTCGTTTTCGTATTCGACCAACGTGCAATTACGGCCGACCTCTTCGAGGCCGCCGAGAACGATGATCTTCAGTTTCTTGCCGTCGGTGCCAGTGAATTCCTGGACGTGCGGCGCGGATGCGGTCTGGGGACGGGGTCCCTGCGTAACTGCCTGTCTATGTGCAGGTGGACGGCCGCGGAAATTGCGACGGTCGTCGCGACGCGGTCCCGCTGCGCGAGACGGCGCCGGAGACGGCGTCGGAGTGTTCGGTAGTGACATGTAATATGTATGTGCAATGGGACACAGATGCGGGCGATACGCAGGCCCTACAGTGCGTCTGGCGCACGAATAATCAAAGGAGGATCTCCGAGAAAACAAATATAGTCGGAAAGTGTCCTCTGATTACGCGGTTGGAGAAAGAACGGGTCGAGCTGAGCTCGACGAGCCGCCGTCCTGAGACGGAGGCGGGAAACATCGCGAGTAGTATGCCAAAAATTACCTGTTTTGTCAAATCCATTGGTGGGCGAGAAGGGAGTTGAACCCTTAAGAGCTTGCGCTCGCTGGCTCCTGAAGCCAGTGCGTCTGCCAGTTCCGCCACTCGCCCGAACGCCGGAAGTTATAACAAGGAACAACGAACGAATCAAGGAGGCCGCGTTACCGCCAACCTTTGCGCGTTTTAATATACCAATCCGCAATCCCGGCAAACCGATCCGCCGGCACGGCGATCTCGTCGGCACGGACCCCCTTCACGGCGGTCGTCACGAAATATGGATAGACCGGCCGGTACAGGAAGACTGCGGCGCGCTCGCTCACAACCAGGTTCGCGAACTGCGTGTAGAGCATGCCGCGCTTCTCGGCGTCCTGTTCCTTACGTGCTTCCTCGAGAAGCGCGTCGGCGTTGCGATTGGCGTAGAGCGCCAGGTTTAACCCGCCTTCAACGGCATGCATGCTGTGCCAGAATGGAAGCGGATCCGGATCGCGACTGAGAATCTGGCCATACAGGAGCACGTCATACGCGTGCGGACGCAGGATGTCGCGCTGCATGCGTGCAGCCGGAATTTCTTCCACCTTCACGTCGACGCCAAGCGCGCGCCACGTGTCGGCCACGGCTTTGGCAGCCATGCTCGTCTCGTCGCGCTGGGCAGTGACAATGGTCAACGCAAGCGTGGTGGTCGCGGTGACACGACCCTTACTGTCTTTGGTCGTTTTCACGCGCGGGCCGCCATTCTCCGGCAAGGCCCAGCCGGCTTTCTCGAGGAGCTGCGCCGCCTTGTCCGGGTCGAATGCGGCATGAGGCGGCGTCGAGGTCACGCCGGCGAATCCGGGAAACACCGGGCCGTCCACGAGCTCGCCCGCGCCCAGGAGCGCATCGGCGATGATGCGGTCGCGGTCCAGGGAGACGGTCAGTGCTTCACGTACCTGGCTGTCCTTAAGCGCCTCTACGCGCTTCTGATTAAAGAAGAGCGCCGTGTACTGCGGCAGCGCGAGCGGAAACTCGTTTGCATCGTGGCGGCCGCGCAGCCGATCGCGCAACGTCGTTGGCGCGAATCCAAGGCCGTCGATCTGGCGGTTGCGGTAGGCCTCGACTGCGGATTCATAATCCGGAAAAAAACGGAATGCCACGCGACCAATGAAGGGTCCGGATCCGTCGTTTTCAACGAACCGCTCGAAGGTGTAACTGCGGATGGTCCCCACACGATCGCGCGAAAACGCCTTGAACTTGTACGGACCGCTGCCGATCGGTTTCAGGTTGAACTCTGCAAGGTTGGCACTCTGTGGTGGCACGTCGCGCCACAGGTGTGCAGGCAGGATGCCGACCGTCAGCGCCGTCAAAAATGGTGCGTACGGTTCAGACAACGTGAATGTCACGGTCCGTTCGTCCGGAGCGGCGATCGTCACCCCTTTAAAGCTCCCCCCGTACGGGCTCTTATACGCCGGGTTCTGAATGGCCTCGAATGTGAACAAGATGTCGTCCGTCGAGAGCGTCTGGCCGTCGTGGAAACGCAGGCCCTCGCGCAACATCACGGTGACGGTTTTCCCGTCCTGACTCACTT
>JBBUJK010000013.1:0-35610 GCA_038054875.1 Patescibacteria group bacterium | reverse complement strand
ATGATGTCGATCTTCTCACCGCCAATTTCCGAAATAACAGTCTGAATGCGGCTGCCGCGCTGACCGATGCAGGAACCGATCGGATCGACGTTCTCCTGCGTCGAGGACACAGCCACCTTGGTGCGGCTGCCTGGTTCGCGTGCGATGGCATGGATCAACACCGCGCCGGAGGCGACTTCCGGAATCTCGAGCATGAACAACTTCCTCACCATTTCCGGATGCGTACGGGTCAGTCGGATCTCCGGACCTTTGCTCGTCATCGCCACGGCGGTCACAAACACCTTCACGCGATCGCCGGGATTGTAGCGCTCGGTCGGCATCTGATCCTCGGGCATCATAACACCCGTGACGCGACCGAGGTCGACAAGCATGGCGCGGCCTTCGCGGCGCTGGATGATGCCGACGAGCATCTCCCCTTCCTTGCTCTTGAACTCCTCGAACAACTTGAACCGCTCGGCTTCGCGCAGCCGTTGAGTGATGACCTGCTTGGCGGTCTGGGCAGCCATGCGGCCATAGGCCGCAGGAACTTCAAGCTCGATCGTCAGCGCATCGCCGATGTCGGCGTCCGGTTTGATGACGCGCGCTTCGGTGAGCGGAAGGTGGAGTTTGGGATTGTACTTCTCTTCCTCAGTCGGTTCGGCAGAGGCAACGACTTCGCCACGTGCGACCTTGGGCACCTCCGGCTCAACCGGCGCTTGCGGAATGGGCACACCGGAAGCAAGCGCTTCAGCGGCAGCAGCCGCCTTTTCTTCCATTTCTTTAAGCGCCTTTGCAACGAACTCGTCGGAAACAACGGTCTTCACGTCAAAAACGCGCGATCCGCCCATCTCCGGCTCGAACTGCACTTTAATGTTCTGATTCTTCTGACCGAAATCCTTGCGGTAGGCAGCGGCGAGCGCGGCCTCGATCGTTTCAATCACGGCATCATACGAGATGCCTTTCTCGTCGCAAATTTGCTGAATGGCTTGGACAATGGGGCTGGACATATAAGGGGAGAGAAGCAAACGACTCGCGCCGTACAGGCACGAGTCGATTCACTGACAGAATACCGCGCTCGAAACCGACCGTCAAGCGGTCTAGTACGGGAGCGCCAATCCTGCTTCGAAACTTGTGATGGCCGAACCCACCACCGATGGCAGGCTGGCAAGCGACGGAACCGCGAAGGATCCGGGGAATCGCTGGAGAACCAGCGCTGCAGCAGAGACGCTGCGACGCGAGGTTCCAAATGCGTCACGGACCATCCACCAGTACCCCCCGCTCCCGTCCGAAGCAACCATACCTGCAGGAAGTGCAGTCACGAGCACCATGTCCCCTTCGGTATAATCAGCGAAGAGGATGGGGTCAACGTCTTGCACGCGCGTTGCCCAGGCATTGCCGTACAACGTGCGCGCCGTTTCTTCGGAAGGGATCCAACGAATGATCCCGCCGGGTTCCACAGCGTAGACCTTGGGGTCGGAAATGATTTTCACCAAGTACGTCCCCGGGCGCATTGTCACATTCTTGCCGAGCGGAAGGACGGCAAGCGCAGAGTCGGCGACGATCTTCACTGCGGAGAAGTCCGGGTACCAGGAAAGGAACACTGTCTGGCTCGGGAAGACGTGACGCTTGCCGTCAGCTGAGACGAAGTAGACAGCCGCCGCGCTTCCGCGGACCACGTCCGCTGCTGCCACGCCAGCCGGGAAAGTGACCGGGGCAGACGAAGGTGGCGTGGATGGAGCCGCTTCCGGTGTGGATGTCGGCGTGGATGGAGCCGGCGCAACAGCGCCCGGCGTCGCTATCAGCGCGTACTCCGTGGTGTCGACACGCACGTTCCCCGTCGCGTCCACAGGTTGGAACGTGTAGTAATACGTCACTCCGACTGTCAAACCGACATCCGTGTAGGTGCTCACCAGTGCCTGGGTGAGTGCCGTGCCAAATGTGCCGCTCACGGTGGTGCGCAGAATGCGCACGCTGGCGAGGTCAGCATCCGTCGGGTTGGTCCAGACGAGGATGGCGGAATGCGCATCTGCGCCGAGCGTGATGCTGACGCCCGTAACCGGTCCTGGCGGGGTCAAGTCACCACCACCGCTGCCAGCACCGGCCGGAGCGCTGAAGGTATCCGCGGCGACGGCCGTGTTCTCCTCGAGTGTCGCATCAGCCGCCGTCGTCGTCTTGACCTGATATGTCCCGCCGCTCCCCGATGACGTCGGGTTCTTGACGTTCGCGATCGTGCAGTTCTCGGCGGCCGCGGCTTGGACGCCGCCGGCAGAGCGCGTGATCGTCACAACCTGTCCGGAAACCGCAGTCGCAAAACTGCCGTCCATGGTTGCGCACGTTCCATTGTTTGCCTGGCTGACGTCGAAAGCCGTCGGGAACGTCACGACGATCTTGCCATTGACCGGGATGGTGCTCTGCGTCGTGAAGGACACGTCCACCGTGCCGACCAACCCGCGGGTGAGAGTCTGCGGTTCGACGTTCACGGGTGTCATGCTTCCCGCAGTGAACGTGTCGGCGCTGACAGCGGCGTCGACCGCGGCGGTCTGCGATGCGCCAGCCGCGTCCTGCGTCTCAATGGTGTAGGTCCCGGCTGTCCCTGCCCCGGGGTTGATGACGTTGCCGATGGCGCAGGTCTGCGCGCCCGGCGGCTCAACAGTGCCGCCGCTCCTCGTGATGGTCACGGTCTGTCCGGAAACAGCAGTCGCAAAGCTGCCATCCATGGTGGAACAGGTGCCGTCAAGCGCGCCCACGGAGGTCAGAATGAAGCCCGACGGAAACGTCACCGCGATCTTTCCGGTCGAGGTGGTGCTTGATACCAACTGCGTGAAGGTGATCGTCGAAGTCGACGACCGGCCGGCGACGAGCGTCGCCGGTTCGACGTTGGTGCTCGTGAGCGCCGCTGGCGTGACCGTGATAGCGGTGTTGGCGTTCGCCGTGCCATACGTCGCTCCTCCATCGATGGAGAACTCGAGCGCTGCAGCGGCAGTTTCGTACTCGGTGCCAGAAATGTTCAGACCAGCGATGACCAAGGTGGAGCTCGGAGAAAATCGATCTGTCGCGTTCAGGACGAGCACCTTGTTGCTGTTCGTAAACGACACGGTGACAGACGTCGAGGTGGCTGCCTGTCCACTGAGCGTCGCGGTCGTATCCGTGACATCCCAAATTGCATTGACTGTTGTAGGAATACGGATGCGCAGATCATTCGCTGCAGTCACTTCTGCCGGATCCGTTTCCGTGTAGGTCAGCGTATTGATCGCGGCCGTGGCGCCGACGGCGATGGTTTGAACGCTCCCGGTCAGCGTTCCCGTTGGAGCTGCCGCCATGGCCGGCCAGACGGCCACGAACACTACGAGTGCAGAAACTACCGCAATAACAGGGACGGAAACCATCCATGTCCGCAAAGAAAACCTCCGTGTCATACTCTTGTGGATAACTAATTACATCTCCTTGTCGCGTCAAGCATACACCTGTTTCCCTAGAACCGCTACGTCACTCCATCCACGGATCACGCTTCCAAACCGTGCCTTCCGGTGTGTTGCGCACCTCAATCCCCTGCTTCAACAATCCCGTACGCAAGGCATCCGCTTCTTCAAAATTCTTTACAGCACGGGCCTCTTCCAGTTTGTCGAGTGTTGCCGCTTCATCGGCGGAGAGCGGCCGCTTGATCGCGACGCGCCACAACGAGAGTCCGACAGCGAGGATGCCGAACACGGCGTCGGCCTCTTCGAGAAATTCGGAAACAAGAAGCGCGTCGCCTTTGGAGAGTTCCGGTCGTTCGGCCAGCTTCACGGCCTCGAAGATTGCCGCTGCTGCGGCAGGCGTATTCAAGTCGTCGTCCATGGCCATAGTGAAGGTGGCGCGCGCGGCGTCGATCGTCGAGGCAACCTGCGCGCTGTCTGCCGTCGCACTCTTTGTTTCCCAGGTCTCTAACCGGTCAGCGGCGGCGAGCAGTCGGCCGAACGCGGCTTTTGCCGCTGGCATGGAGTCGGCGGTGAAATTCAACGGCGTGCGGTAGTGCGAAGATACGATGAGCCAACGGAAGGCCAGCGCTTCAAGATCGCTTGTTGCGACATCGGCGAGCGCAAACACGTTGCCCACGCGCTTGGCCATCTTCTCGTTCTCGACGTTCAAAAATCCGCGGTGGAACCAAAAGCGAACGAAGGGATGCTTGCCGCTGACGCCTTCGGCCTGGGCGATTTCGTTCGTGTGGTGCGGGAACACCAGGTCCGCGGCACCGGTGTGGATGTCGATCTGGTCGCCGAGATGGCGGCGGATCATGGCCGAGCACTCAATGTGCCAGCCAGGACGGCCCTTTCCAAACGGCGCCTCCCACACCGCGCCGCCGTCCTCTTCCTTCCAACCTTTCCACAGCACGAAGTCCTCGACCGCATCCTTGTCGTAGTCATCCGTATCGACGCGGTGCTTGGCCGGCGCGGCTTTCCGCTTCTCCAGACCCGCAAGCGCTCCATAGCCGGGGAACCTGGCGATCGCAAAGTAGACCGAGCCGTCTTTTTCGTAGGCCATACCCTTCTTGAGCAACGCCTGGATGTCCGCGATCATGGCCTCAATGTTCTTGGTGGCGTGCACGAATATCGGCTCCAAGACGTTCAGCCGTTCGAGGTCAGCGCGGAACAACGCTTCGTATCTTGCCGTGAACTCGGCGAGCGGCAACCCGGCCGCGGCCGCGCCTTTGATCGTCTTGTCGTCCACGTCAGTGATGTTCATGACGTGACGGACGTCCTTGCCGGACGCAATAAGCCAGCGGCGCAACACATCAGCCGCCAAAAATGACGACAAATTGCCGATGTGGGCGACGTTATAGACCGTCGGGCCGCAGGTGTACATCTTCACCTCGCCGCCGAGCGAATGAAACGCTTCTTTCTTTCCTGAAGCGGTGTTATGGAGGCGCAAAGGCATAAGAAATTGTGACTAGCGTACCGAAACCCACCCGCATTGACAAACTGCCGCAACAGGTGCTCAGATGAACCTGGAGGCAATCGTGGACGCACATATCTACACCGGCTGGGCCTATGCGCTCGGCCTCATCGCCGCTCTTTCCTACAAGGTCATCATACCGGTCGTGAAGCACCGCCTCCGCCAAGAGTTTCGGCTACGACTGCTCATCGTCCCCTTCGGCGCGGGACTGCTGGTCTCGTTGCCGCTCGTCTTCATGGCGCTGCCGTCCTTGGGGCCGCCGCGGGGCGTGTTCTTCTCGGACCTCGTCTACGCCTTCGTGACGACCTACGCGTTCATGGACATCACGGCAGATCTCTTCCGCCTGCAGGAGGACATCCGCCTCTACCTCGACCGGAAGATCGGAAAAGCTTCCGCGTCGCAGGACCCGCCCTAGGGCGGTTTCTTTTTTAGCCGAAGCCGTCACCCACGTCCTCGAGATGCCGAACCTCGGGCGCGCCGGGCGTGTCCGTCCGAATGGCGACGACGTCGATCTGGCGCGGCAGATGCTGCAAGCCGTGTTTATCCAGGTACACCTCGGCGACGCGGGCGATCGTGCGGAGCTTCCGACGCGTCACTGCTTCTTCCGGCAGACCGAACGCCGCACTGGCACGCGTCTTCACTTCCACGAAACGGATGCCGCGGCCGTCTTGCACGATCAAATCAACTTCCCCGGACCGCGTACGCCAACCGCGCTCGAGAATGGTGAATCCTTTCTCTAAAAACAAACGCGCCGCGATCGATTCCCCGAAGGAGCCCCGTGAGCGGCGCGCGTCTTCCATAGTTCGACTTGGCTCACTACAAGTAGTTCGACTTCGCTCACTACAAGTGTTCAAATCTTTTTTCCCGGCATGTACTTCGCGGCCGCGGCGCGCGCGGCGACGTCGTCCTTGAGCTGCGGCGTTTCCTGAACCAGAGTCCGGATGGCGCGCGCTTCCGCGGCGACGAAAGCCACGGCAATAAGCAAAAACCAGAAACGCGCCGAAAGCACCGCCACCTGCTCGTAAGCACAGAAGGTGAAGAGGAGTCCTATGACGCCGGCAACGACGGCCGGACGGCCCACGCCAGTCCACGCCTTTCGCTCGAACTTCGGCATCTGACGGCTGCGCGCCACGATGCGGGGCAGGAACCAGCCAAGAACAGCCAAAAGGCCAAAGGCAACGGCCATGAGCGTCGCAGTGTTCGGTTGCAACGGATTCCAGCGGATCGAGAACCAAAACGCCGGGGAAAGCAGGAGTGCCAGGTCGAACATAACGACCGACAGTGTGCCGCAGGTGCCGACCTCGCGTCAATACGCCACTGGGCGGGGAAAACCTGCCCCTACTTCTTGAATATCAACCCGTAGTGGTACTGCCCGGCCTGGAATTCTTTGGTCAACGTCAGACGTAAATCAGCGGCCATTCGTTTCACCGTTTCGGTGTCGATGCGATCCTTGCTGGCCGGACCGAATGGCGTGGCAGTGATGACCCAGTCGACGACGACAAGCGTGCCGCCGGGTTTTATGAGCCGCACGGTCTCACGCATCATGGCGGAACTTGGGCGATTGTTGACGAGCGTGGCCAGGTCGAGTGATGCCTCGGGCACTTTGGTGGCGCCGTAGACTTCGATGTCGCTCCAGACGGTCTGGACGTTGGTGACGCCTTCGAGCTTGGCGCGCGACTCCACGCCCGAGAGCGCCGACTTCAATATGTCGACGCCATAAACAATGCCGTTTTTGCCGACCATGTGCGAGGCCGGAAAAACAATGTGTCCGGTGGCGCCGCAACCTAAATCAGCGACGTGCATGCCTTCACGCACGCCGGCCTCCGTCAGGATGGTGACGGGATTCAAGAGTTCGCTGCCCGAAGGGATATACATAGCGCCGTTACACGCCGCCTGGAACGAAAATCGCCGTGAGGAAACTTTCGACGCCTCCGGTCATGTAGAGAAGCGAGATCATGACGAACAAAATACCGACCAACTTATACATGAGCCGCGTCCCGCCTTCGGTGCCGAGGTACTTGTCGGCGAAGTCGATGCGGCCGAAGAAGGTGAAGAACCACTCCGACTTGAGGACGAGAATCATGCCCAACACGATGCCAAGGATGCCGAGGATGTAGCGCATGAAGGAAAATTATTCGTGGTGGGCCCGCTCCGGTTCGAACGGAGGACCTTCTCGGTGTAAACGAGACGCTCTAACCAGCTGAGCTACGGGCCCGGATTCCTTGGCCCTCCTGGGACAGGATACCGCCACGGAGGTGCTCAGGCAACTTTCCCATTGACTTTGAGTCGCACAAAGAACGTCGTTCCTTTTCCTTGGATGCTTTCAAACGAGACACTGCCGCCCATGGCTTCGATGAATTCTTTGACAACAACGAGTCCGAGCCCGGTTCCTTCTTCTGTCGACACATTCGAAGCACGGAAGAATTTTTCGAAAATCTTCCCCTGCTCCGCGGCAGGAATACCGACGCCAGCGTCCGCGATCGCGACAACCACCGCGTCCGACTCCGCGCGAGCCGAAATGCGCACGGTGCTGCCTGGCGGCGAATATTTTACGGCATTCGACAGGAGGTTGGTGAGCACTTCCCGGAAGCCATTGACGTCGGCAAGCGCCCGAAGCCCGGCGTGGATGTCCATGACGACGTCGATCTTGCGATGCTCAATGGTCGGCCGCATTTCGACGATCACCGCCTCCGCGACGTCCTTGAGAACGGTGGGTTGCAGCGCGAACTTCATTCTGCCCGCAGCAAGACGGGCGATGCTCAGCAGCTGATTGATGAGCGCGAGTGTCCGATCCACGGTCGAGGAAATCTCGGCAAGATATGTTTCCTGTTCTTTTGGATTTGCTCCCTCTGTCGCATCCACCGCCCATTTGAGCGCGGTGAGTGGCGTGCGCAACTGATGGGCCACAATGTCCGCAAATTCCGTACGAAGCCGCTCGACTTCACGCTGCTTGCTGATGTCGAACAACGCGACGAGCACTTGCGGACGATCACCCTGCGAAAGCTGAAGCGGCTGCGCGATCATCGAAAAGAACAAAGACTTATTCTCCACCTTGAGCATGATGTCGTCGACCTGGGCAGGGCGGTCCTTTCCCTTGACGAGGACATACGGATTTTTTGCGAGCGGATAGACGCTGTTGTCGAGCGTACGGACCATCTTCAGAAAGGCGAGAAAATCCGTCCAACTCGTGCCCCCAACGACATCAACAAGCATGCGCCGACCGGCAGAATTCACCATCGTGACGCGATCAGAATCCTTGTCGATGACCACAATGGGCAATGGCACGGTTTCGAGCACCATTTGCAGGAACTTCTGGCTGACGAGCATTTGCTCTTCGGCGCGGCCCACCGCCTCGACCATGCTGTTGTAGGTCTTCGTCAGGTGCTCAAACTCGTCGCCGGTCTTGGCCACGATGACGTTTGCGAGTTTTCCAGAACGTCCGCTCTCCTCCACCTGCCGGAGAAAGCGGAACAGCGGGCGAAATACCACGCCCTCGAAAACGATGAACGTGAGTATCAATGCAAGAATGGCGACGCTGATCAATGCAAGACCGATTTGAAAAAGCTGGGCGTATGCGATTTGAAAAAGATCACGAGATTCCGTCATGCGCACAGTGGGAACGGATGCGCCATAGAGGACATGATCGAGCGGAAAAGAAATCGTCATGACATTCTTGTCCCGTTTGACTAATCCCTCATTTCCGACATCGAGACCATCCGTGACAAGCGCGACCGGAACAAGCAGCCGGGCACTGAATGATGTACTGAGATATGCTTCGTCGACGCGCCGACCAATAATGTATATGCCCGACCACGGTCCGGTCTTATCGTGATCCTCGGATCGATGCACGGTGGCTGAGGCAATCGCATAATAACCGTCGCTGGTGTGGAGAAATCCCGTGACCTGATGCTTGGCGACCGTTTCCTGAAAAAGCGGCGTATCCGCAATGTTGTGTCCTCGAGAAAATTCCGGCGTACTCCCGTATTCGTACACAATCTCACCTTGGGGTGTGACATTCACGATCAACTGCATGTTGTGCAAAGCCGGCACTTGATCGTCAATGTTGTCCTTGCGAAAGGTGACCCACTTCGGATCGTTGGGCGCGCTGAAATAATCGTAGAATTCCGTCCACACCGCCCACCCCAGATTGTCTTTGAGGATCTCGGAAAACTCCAATTCGATCGCTCGTTCAAAACGCGAGCGATCTTTGGTGAGAATCTCCTGCTCTAATGGCGCGATCGCGTTGATAAGAAGCCGTCCTTCAACGAATATCAAAACCATTGGCAACAGAAGCGAAGCAAATACGACCAAGAGGACCTTGGTTCGAACCGATCCTTTCAGTTTTTTGAGGACAGTGCGCAGCATGTCTTCGGATACATGAAGTATATAAGAAAATGCGCCTCTTGTCAGAGACGCATCTTCTTTGGTGGGCCGAGAGGGACTCGAACCCTCAAGCCTTGCGGCACACGCCCCTCAAACGTGCGCGTATACCAGTTCCGCCACCGGCCCGTATTTACGTGGGAACCCGGAATAACCGGTTCCGTCCGACGATGACTTTGAGCCTCCCCGGTAGGACATCCACCTCGGCGCGCTGGGCCGAGAGACTGCGCCCATCTACGACGTAGGTGAACGGTCGCTCCGCGCGGATCGTGAGCCGCCGCAGATTCAACACGGTCTTGCTGCCTCTTTCGCCGCTTTGGAAGATGCCCCGGCGTGCCGGAATGACTGCTTCGAGCATGCCGTCGGAAGGATCTGCTTGGTGGATCGGCGCGGCATCCTCGTCCAAGAGCGTTTCGAGCGGCGTCATGTTGCAGACGTGCACCGGCCCGCGCGGCACGGTGACGCGATACTTCCCTTCGCATTCGAGCGTCACGCCGCCGGCCGGAATTGAGAGCGCAGCGAGGAAATGATGACCGTTCACGCGGCCGATGTCAAGCGTCTGGGTGAGCCGGGCGGAAAGCACATCGCAGGCGGCGACGCCCTCCGGCACGCCCAAAAGCCGGGCGATCTTGTTGGGCTTGCCGATCGGGATCACGCCCATGGTCACCGCAAACTGCGGCACCGCGTCCATCACTTTCTTCACGGTGTCGTCGTTGCCGACTGCGACAATGGTCGTCACGCCGCGACGAATGCCTTCTTCAATGGATTCAGCAACATTCTTAAATAGGGAGAGCCGGTCGATCCTCCCCTGGATGCCCAGGTCGGTGAGCCGGTTCTCGATGGCCGTGAGCGCCAGGTGGTGCCGCTTGTCGGTGAGTGCGGCGTCGTAAACGTACTGGTACATGCCGCGCTTGCGGGACGAACCCGCGGGTTCAGGATTCAGCTTTCACGGGACGGTTGCGGAGGACGGGCGTCGGGATGAGCACGGGTGCCGCCTCCGCACCCATGGCGCACCGGCCGTTCAGAATGGCGCCCGCCTCCATGACGAGGACACGCGCCTGAACGTCTCCAGAAACTTTGGCCGTGGCAGTCAGTTCGGCGCGTTCGCTCACGGACAGATTGCCGTGCACTTCGCCGGCGATGCGGGCGTTCCTCGCCGTGACGCTCGCCGTGATCTTGGCTTCAGGACCAACGACAAGGTCCATGTCGGTGCGCAGCGTTCCCGACACTTCACCCTCAATAATAATGTTACCGGCCGAGGTGAAGTCCCCCTCGACTTTGACGCCAGCGGCGATGACCGTGTCGTTACTTGCGGATTCGGGACGTGCAGCAGGCTTGAACATACGGGAGGGTCAGGCACGAAGGATACGCCGGCAGTATAGCAACCGCGGAAAAATGCCGTCAAAACAAGGCTAGCGCACTTTGCCCGCCGACATCCGGAATCCGAAGGTCGAACCCTTCCCCACACCCGGACTCTCCACGAACGCTTCCCCGCCGTGCGCCTCGATAA
Source organism: Patescibacteria group bacterium (assembly GCA_038054875.1). Lineage (GTDB taxonomy): Bacteria > Patescibacteriota > Patescibacteriia > 2-12-FULL-57-11 > 2-12-FULL-57-11 > SCUL01. The sequence goes on along the minus strand of JBBUJK010000013.1, from coordinate 24,809 downwards.
GCGTCTTCACGATGTAGAGGCCGAGGCCGGAACCGTGCGAAATCTTGAGGCCGCCGCCGGCGCGGACGAACTTGGCGAACAGCTTCGGCACCTCTTCGGGCGCGATGCCGATGCCGGTGTCCGTCACGCGCATCTCGACGCGTTTCGATCCAACGTTGATGGTCGTTTTAATGATGCCATGCTCCGTGTACTTCAAGGCATTCTCGACGAGGTTGAAAAGAACGTTCCGGAGCTTCTCTTTGTCGGCGCGGACCATGGCGTTCTTCTGCGGACAAGAAAAAACGAGACGAATCTTCTTGCGCGATGCCGTGAGCGCCAACTCCTTGTAGATCTCCCGCGTCATGATGCACAGGTCAACCGGCTCCTTGTTCAAATCCATCTTACCGGCCTCGATGCGGGTGACATTCAAGAACGTCTCGATGACGTGCAGCGTGTGGTTCAGGGTGTCGAGGTTCAGGTCGAGCACGTCGTCAAGCTTCTTGCCGAGTTTCCCGTAATCCCCTTCCCGAAGCATGGAGAGGTACGCGCGCACGCCGCCGATCGGGGCGCGCAGCTGGTGGCTGGCGATCGAAATGAAATTCGACTTCATTTCGGAAAGCTCCTGGAGCTTCACGTTGGCGATGCGCAGGTCTTCGGCCAGACGCTGGATCTCCTCGCGACGGTGGACTTCCTGGTACACGCTTCGGACGAGCAAGAGGCCGAACCCGACCGTCGTAAAGAAGGAAATGGCGCGCAAGAAAGCGTCAGCGACGGATGCCGGAGAAAACAGCCCGATGAACGCCAAGAAACCAAGCAGGATCACGAGGAGTTCGGTGGCGATCACCCGGACGTTAAGCAGGTGATGCCGGATGATGGCGTACGTCATCAACAACACAAAGAAGAGCGACGACGCCGGGCCGATGACGCTGGCCTGGGTGTAGTTGAAGAGGATCGGCAGCAGCGCGTTCGTAAAAATCATCGAGAACGTCTGCAGCGCGATAGCCAAGAGCAGCACTTTGATCTGTCGGCGCACCAAAATACTCGTCGTCTGTCGCAGGCTGCGGATGAAATGAACGGCCGCAAGACCCAAATAGACGAGCAGATACAGGATGCCGATCGGATAGAGCGGGCCGGGGATGAAATCGGTCCCCCAGTCCACGAGCCGGATCTCCACCACGTTCAAGGGCGTGGCGACCAAGAAGCAGACCGCCACGCTTGGCAACAGCACGAGGATGCCTTTCCAGGTGCGGAACTTGTCGCTGCGCTGCGGGAAAAAGTAGGCGAACAGCAGGAAAAACGCGCCGAAGAAATATGGACCGAGGATCGCGACACGCGTCCAAAAGAGCGCGGGTTGCGGTGCGTGCATGACGTCTGCCAGCGTCGACGCGTAGGCCCAGAACGCCAGGGAGGCGGCGACGACGAAGGCCAACCGATGCTCCGGCGCTTTGTGGTTCTGCCCGAGCAGCAGGTAACCGATCAAAAGCACTGCGGTCGCCGACCCGATGTTGACAATTTGCGTCGGCCCGAGCAGCAAGTTGGTCGTAAAAAGGATTGACTCGTACATGATGTGCTGCTACGTTACGCGTCCCGAAGTTGATGACGGGAGAGGAGAACGACGTGGAAAGTCAGGCTCGATTGACGGTGGAAACGCTGTTCACGATCGCAGACGCGGAGCTGGTCCGCCGGCTGTGGGCCAGCTACCTCGAGGCGCACGCCATCTCGGAGGAGGTCTGCATTCAGGAGCAGCGCTGCTTCACGGAGGAGACCTTCGCCGCGGCGATGGCCGACCAGGAGTACGTGAAGTTCGTCCTGTTCGCGGACGACGCGCCGGTCGGGATGATCGGCGGGACCAACAACCTGGAGAAGGCGCGGGTCGCCTACGTGAACCCGAAGCGCCTGGTGGCTGCGCATCCGCCGGCAGCGGATGGCAAGCTGTGGTACATGCCGCTCTTGTTCGTCCGGGACGCCTGGCAGCGCACGGGTGCGACTAGGCCGATGTTCGCGGCCATGACGCGCTTCTTCCTGGATCGGGGCGCGGCGTTCGCCTCGGACTACGCCTTCGACAAGCATCCGGACTTCCTGGCGCTCATCGACAAGACGGTCGGGCCCGCGGTAGCGGATGCCACGAGCGGCACCGCCGTCCTGCGCCATCAGGTGCTCGGCGGCCAAACCTACGTGCTCTGGACGTTGGAGCCGCGGGAGACTGCGGAAGGCTGAGCAGGGATCGTTCCCTGTTCTTTTTTTTCCGCGAGATCTGCGGTCGTGAGCACGTGCGGGAATTCGAAGCCGTTGTAGGCTTCGTACGAATTGGTGTACGCACCCGCGCACAGGAAGGCGATCCGATCCCCCACCGCGAGACGCGGTAGACGGATCGCATCCACGATTTCGTCGACGCTGTCGCAGGTCGGCCCGACGAGCGTCACCGTCTCCTCCTCTGCCTCCGTCCGACCTTCGTGGAGACACTCCACAGGATACCAGAACACCTCGTATGCCTCCATCAGGCCGTTGAACAATCCGGCGTCCAGATAGACGAGCTTTTTTCCGCGGCGCGTGGCCCGGCCGATCACCGAGGCGACGAACACCGCCGCGTCCGCCACCAAAAACCGCCCAGGTTCGATGATCATGCGCGGCGCGCCGGGAAAATGCGCTTCCACGAGCGCCCGCACCTCGTCTCCTAGTTTTTCCAGAGGGTACGGCTCTTCGGCGTAGGGTGCGGGCAGGCCGCCGCCCAAATCCAACAGGCGCATGCGGTGCCCACGTTTGCTGGCGGCTTCCCAAATCGGCGCGCATTGCCGCAGCGCCGCGCGCCAGTTGTCCATGTTCTCGCACTGCGAGCCGACATGGAACGTGAGACCGACCGGCACAAGACCCTTCGCCGCCGCGCTATCCATGAGGGCGAGGGCCTCTTCCTCTTCAACGCCGTACTTGCCCGCGAGCGGCCAGGCGCTCCCGGTGTTATCCACGGCGATCCGGATGTATACCTCGGAGTCCGGCGCGCGCCGTGCGATCTTCTCAATCTCCTCTTCCGTGTCGCATGCGAACAGGCGCACCCCGTGCGCGTACGCAAAGTCGATGTGGTCCGGCACTTTGACCGGATTCGAAAAAACCATGCGCGCGCCGGGAACGCCCAGTGCGACCAGCTGGCCGATCTCGCGGGCCGACGCCACGTCGAATCCGCAGTCCATGTCGCGCAGCGTCCGCAGCACTGCCGGATGATTGTTAGCTTTCACGGCAAAAAAAATCTCCGCCTGATCGCGGAACGCAGCACGCAGCCGTTCGGCGTTGGCGCGGACGCGGGCATCATCGATTACCAAAAACGGGGTCGCAAAACGCGCAGCGCGCCCCTCCTCGCGTTCCACTACGTTTCGCAACAAGTGATGCATCGCCGAAAGTGTATCACTCCAACACGCCGCGGCCAATGCTACATCTCCTCGACCAAAGGAATCCCGAGGAGTCCGCACCCTTCCGCAAGCGTGTCACCCACTTTTTTGGCAAGCGCGAGCCGTCGCGCACGGACAACGGGTTCGGCGCTGAGGATCGGCGCCTGTTCGTAAAACACGGCAAACGTTTTTGACAGCTCGAACAGTTCCTGACACAGCACGCTCGGGCGCCAACTGTCCGCAGCGGCGCGGACCGCAGCCGGGAATTGCAGGAGTGCGAACGCCAGGCGCAGCTCGGCATCGGCGACCGGCGCCGTCCCCTTTGACCGGGAGGTCTTCTGCGTGCCGGCTTTGCGCGCGAGACTCGAGATGCGTGCCGCCGTGTACTGGATGTACGGCCCGGTGTAGCCGTCGAAGGACACGGCCTCGTCCACGTCAAAAACGATCTGTTTGTCCGTATCCTGTTTCAAAAGCGCGAACACGATGCCGCCCATGGCCACGGCGCGCGCCGCGGACGATGCCTTGGCCGCGCTCCAGTCATCGTGACGCGCCACCACTTCTTCTTTGGCCCGCGTGACGACGTCGTCGCGGAAATCGGCGTAGTAGATCACGTTGCCTTTGCGCGAACTCATGGCACCCTCGGGCAGCGTCACGAATTCGTAGGCCAGATGCCGGAGCGTCAGATCGTGGCCCATGCGCCGCAGCGTCGCAAAGAGCTGCTTCATGGCCAGCGACTGCCGCGCGTCGATGACGTAGACCGATTCGTCCGGGTGGAAGGTCGCTTCCTTGCGCAGGGCGAGCGCGATGTCCTTGGCGTTGTAGAGCAGCGTGCCGTCCGTTTTGCGCAGCAGGTTCACGCCGAGTTTCTCGTCGGCGAGATCCACAATCAGCGCTCCTTCGGAAACGCGGGCAATGCCCTTGGCTTCGAGCTCGGCCACGATCTTGACCGTCTCGGCGATCAGCTCGCTCTCGAACCACTGCTTCTCGATTTCCCAGCCGAGTTCCTTGATGACGGCGTTGATTGCCGTCTTCGACCAGGCATGCGTGGTCTTCCAGACCTTCACCCAAATGCGGTCTTTTTTTGCAATGTCCGCGAGGCCAGCGGCGTGGAAGCGCTCCAACGTCTTCTGGATGTGCGAAATCTCGGCGCGCACTGCGGCGTCCGCTTCTGCCGCGGCCGTTGCTTCGACGTAGGCCTTGTCCAGGAAGCGCACGCGTTCCGGGGCAGGCGTCTTCTCCCAGCCCGGCGTGCGCGCCACCGCCCACAAACACTTGGCGACGTTGTTGCCGAGGTCGTTGATATAGGAAACGCCGATCACCTCATGGCCGAGCGTGCGCTCCAGCCGGATGACCGCGGCGCCGAGCACGAAATTACGCAGATGCCCGACGTGCACGTCCTTGTGCGTGTTCGGATTGGCGTACTCGATCAGCATCTTCCGGCGTTCCCCTTTCGGCAGCAGCGGAGGGAGCGGTTTTGTCTTTGCGGACAGCGCTGCGGCGACGAGCTTTTCCGGATCGACGAAGAAATTCAGATACGGACCGCTCGCGGCGACGCGCGCGATGAGCCCCTTGCCGTCCGCAAGGCGCGGCGTGAGGTCGTCGACCAGATCCTTGGCAACGAGCACCGGATTCTTTCCGCTGGCCTTGGCCACAGGAAAACAACCGAACGCCAGGTCCCCAAGTGTGGGGTCCGGCGGTGCGGAAAACAGTTCCGGCTGAAGATCGATGTCCGGGGACAGCGTCCCGCGCAGGAGCACGAGCGCCTCCCGGACGAGAAGCGGCGGCAGCATGTTATGCGGGGATGACGCGGACGAAGTGGCGCTTGCCCTTCTGGAGCAGCACGCCCGTTTTGGGGACGTTGATTGGGACGGCAGGATTATCGACGACGGCACCGTCGAGCTTCACGCCTTTCTGTTCCACAAGCCGGCGCGCCTCAGTCTTCGAAGTAGCCAACGTGGTAGCGACGAGCAGATCAACGAGCGAGAGATTGTTCTTCACGCGCATTTCAACGACATCCGTAGGCGCTTCATGCTTCTGAAAAACGGAGACGAACGCTGCTTCGGCCTTCTCCGTCGCCTTCGCGCCGTAATAGAGCGCGACGATTTCACGAGCCAGACGCATCTTTTGGTCGCGCGGATTGTCGCCGCGCACCAACTCGGAGATGTCGGCATCGGACAACTCGGTGGCAAGTTTGAACCAGTTCGGGATCAGAACGTCAGGAATGCTCATGACCTTGCCGTACATCTCTTCCGGCTTCTCGGACAGGCCGATGTAGTTGCCGAGTGATTTCGACATCTTGTTCACGCCATCGGTGCCGACCAAGAGCGGCACGGTCAGGACGTCCTGCTCAGGCAGATTCATTTTCTTCTGCAATTCACGGCCGGCCAACATGTTGAAGGTCTGATCCGTGCCGCCGACTTCGACGTCCGCTTTGATGGCGAGCGAGTCGTAGGCCTGCATCATCGGATAGAGCAGCTCGTGGCAGGAAATATCGACGCCGCCTTTGTAGCGCTTGGCGAAGTCGTCACGCTCGAGGATGCGCGCCACGGTAAACCGAGCGGTCAGCCGAAGGAGATCGTCGAACTTCAGTTTGCCAAGCCACGCCGAGTTGTAGCGGATCTCGGCCTTTTTCACGTCGAGAATTTTTCCGACCTGCGCGAAGTAGGTCTTGGCATTCCGATCGATTTCTTTCGCCTCGAGCTGCGGACGCGTCTTGGACTTGCCGGACGGATCGCCAATGCGCGCCGTGTAATCACCAATGATGAAGACGACGGTATGCCCAGCATCCTGAAAGCGGCGCAGCAGACGCAGCACCACGGCATGCCCAATATGGAGGTCCGGCGCCGTCGGGTCCATGCCGATCTTGAGACGCAGCTTCTTGCCCTCCTTCAGACGCGCGATCAAGTGATCGCGGACCACGACGTTTTCCACGGAACGTCCAAACAACGCCGCGATCTGGGGTTCACTCAGTCCTTTCATACGCAGCGTATGCTAACAAACGCGGACAAAACGCAGTAGGGGCGACCCTTGCGGTCGCCCCTACTGGGGCAGGTCGCCCTGGTCGGGCAGGCGCAAGGCCAGCCCCTACGCGATCGTTATCCCAGTTGTTTCCGAATCTTATCGAGTTCCTCGGCCGCCGTGGCCCGCTTCTGCTTTTCCTTTTCGATGACCGCAGGCGGCGCTTTGCCGGTGAATTCCTCGTTGGCGAGCTTTCCTTCGATGAGCGCAATGTAGCGCTCAAGCTCCTCGGCGCGCGCCGTGAGCTTCGTGGTGCTCTTCTCGTCCTGTCCGGCGGCCAGAAGCACGTAGATCTGGGTCGCGCCGGAGACGGCGGCGACTTCTTCCGGTTTCTTCTCGCGGTCGTCAAACGACACGCAGCAGATGTTGGCGAGGTCGGAGACGGCCGGAGCGTTCCTCAGAAATAGCTCGCGCTCGCTGCCCGCCGCCAGGTTCACTTCGATCTCCTGCTTTGGGTTGATCTTATGTTCGCTGCGCACATTGCGGATGGCGACGACCACCTCCTGGATGCGTTTGATCTCGCGCTCGGCAATAACGTCCTCGAGACCGATATGTTCCGGCCAGTCGGCGACGAGTAGGGGTTGATAATTATCAACCCCTACGTGCAGATACGTCCACAACGTTTCGGTCACGAACGGCATGAAGGGATGCCAGAGCTTCAGGAGCGTCGCGAGCGTGAAGCGCAGGATGGCGTCCGTACGCGTGGCATCGCCGTCCTTTTTTTGCACTTTGCTGATTTCGAGATACCAGTCTGCGAACTCGCTCCAGGTGAAGTCGCGCAACGCTTCGCCCGCGGCCGAGAATTGATGCATGCCGAGGAAGGCAGTTACCTTTTCCTGCGTCACGGCGAGCCGCGACAGAATCCAGCGGTCGGCGAGGGTCCTAGACGAAGGTGGCTCCTCGACTTGGCTCGGAGAATCGGACTTTGTTGTCGTCAGCACGTAGCGGCCGATGTTCCAGAGCTTGTTCGTGAAATTACGGAAGCCGGCGACCTTCTCTTCCGAGAGGCGCGTGTCGTTGCCGGGCGTCGCACCGACGACGAGCGAAAGGCGCACTGCGTCGGTCCCGAACTTGGCGATCATGTCGAGCGGATCGATGATGTTGCCGAGCGACTTGGACATCTTGCGTCCCTGCTCGTCGCGCACCAGGCCGTGCAGGTAGACCTCTTTGAACGGCACTTCGCCACGCAAGGCCACGGACATCAGGATCATACGGGCGATCCAGAAAAACAGAATGTCATAGCCAGTCTCAAGCACCGAAGTCGGATGATACGTCGCCAGGTCTTTGGCTTTTTCGTCCGGCCAGCCCAGCGTCGAGAAGGTCCAAAGCCCGGAGGAGAACCAAGTGTCGAGCGTGTCGCCGTCCTGTTGCCAGCCCTTGCCGTTCGGCGGCGCGCCCACGGCGTAGGCGTCGTCGCCTTGCTTCTCTGAGTGGTACCAGACGGGAATCTGATGGCCGAACCAGATCTGGCGCGAGATGCACCAGTCACGCAGGTTGTCGATCCAGTGGAAGTACGTCTTCTCGAAACGCTCCGGAAGAATCTTGATCTGTCCGCTCTTCACGACGTGGCTCATGACCTCCTTGAGCGTCACTTCCTGCCCGTCTTTGATCCCCTGGATCGGATGGCGCTTGGACTGCGCAAACGGGAAGTGCGTGTTCACGGCGATGAACCACTGCAACTTCGGCAGCGGTTCGACTGGCGTGCCGCAGCGGTAACAGATGGAGAGGTTCTGGCCGACAGTTTCCTCTTTTTCGATCAGACCTGCCTTCTTGAGGTCGGCAACAATCTTTGCACGAGCGTCCACAACGGAGAGCCCGGCATACGATCCTGCGAGCGCGGTCATTTTCCCGTCTTCGCCGATGACCTGCAGCGCCGGCAGTTCGTTCTCACGGGCGATCTGTTCGTCGACCTGGCTGTGCGCCGGGGTGACGCCCAAAGCGCCCGTACCGAAACCGACGTCGACGGCGCGATGCGCGACGATCTTCAGGGTCAGCGGCACGCCCAAGAAGTCGACGCGGATCTCCTGACCGATCCATCTCTTGTAGCGGGCATCATCCGGATTCACGGCAACGGCCGTGTCGCCGACTTTGGTCTCCGGACGCGTCGTGGCGATGGCGATCGGAAAATCCTTGGCGTAGCGGAACGTGTAGAGCGTGGTCTCCCCTTCCTTGTATTCGACTTCGTCGTCAGCGAGCGTGGAGGCGCAGCGCGGGCACCAGTTGATGACGCGGTTGCCGCGGTAAAGTAACCCCATGTCGTAGAGCTGCTGGAAAGCTTCGTTCACGGCCTCGCCGCGCTTTTCGTCGAGTGTGTACGCCTCGCGGGACCAGTCACAGGAACTGCCCATCATGCGCACCTGATTCACAATTGTATCGTGCGATTCCGTGGCAAATGCTTCGACGCGCTTCAAAAATTCTTCACGACCCAAATCGTGACGCGTCTTCTTCTCTTTTTCCATGATCAGCTTCTCGACTTTGGTCTGCGTCGCGATCGCGGCATGGTCGGTGCCGGGAATCCAGAGCGCGCGCTTGCCGCGCATGCGCTCAAAGCGAATCATCAGATCCTCAACGGCGAGCATCACGGCGTGCCCCATGTGGAGCGTGCCCGTGACGTTCGGCGGCGGCATGACGATGGTGAACGATTCCGTGCGTTTGCCCGGCAATTTTTCCGGCGTGAAATAGCCGCTGTCTTCCCAGCGGCGGCGGATCGTGTCCTCGTGCGCGGACGGGTCGTAGGCTTTGGGCATCTCGGCCATAGCGGGGACCAGCGTATCAGGCCAAAACCAAAAAGAAAACGGCGACACTGTTGTCGCCGTCCTGAGCGAGATGACTTTACGTCATCGAGCCGAAGGAATCTGCCAGCTGCTAATCCGCGCGCCGCGCCGACCAAGTGCCGAGCACGTCCCAGTCTTCCGCGAGCAACAGTCCGGAGATGCTGTTCCTGTCCGCGGCGATCGCGCCGATGACACCGACGCCGAGATCGGTATAGGATATCCCCATGCCTTCGACCATGCACGGAAAGCCGAAGGGGAAACCAGAGACCATGCGGCCGCTCTGGGCGAGATTGAGCATCTGCACGTCCTCCCCGTTCTCCGCGTACATCCAGCGCCCATCGAGCGCAGGAACGGACGAGACCAGCAGCAGCGGACTGCAGACCTCCATCTCGCAACGGCACGGGCTGCCGTCCGTCGCAGTCTCCGGACAGGGATTCTGTACACAGGCCCGCACCGAGACGAACGGCTCGCGGCCGCCCATGTCGAACGCGTCGCCCGCGACCGCGAGCCGCAGCCGCCGCTCGCGCGGATCCACGAGTGGTTCCGTGCGGAACATCATCGTATCGCCCTCGACGCGCCACGCGACATCGCGCGCAACCGGACGGATCGCGCCGAGCGACGTCTGCCACGGCCAGGCCGTGATCTCCGCGCTGTCCTCGGGGTCTGCATGCGCTCGCAGCGCGAGAACGGTCTCGGCGGCGAAGATTGCCACGCCCTCGGCGTAGTTGCCGATGCAGCGCGGCGGCGGACCCGCATCGTCCCCAGCCCCGGCATCTGCCATGACCGCTCCCGCATCGGCCGTCGTCCCGGCGTCCCGCTCAGCCGGACTGCCGTCGACGAAAAACGGCGTGCCCGCATCCGCGGGAGACGTCTCTTCCGGCAGGCCATCGCAGCCCGCGCTCGACCAGGCCATCACGAGCATCGCGACGGCCACCCTGAACTGCTTCCTCATTGCTTCAACCTCCTGACCACGTCCTGTGGTGCTCCCCTACTATGCCTCCGGCACGGCGTGTCGTCTTTGTCAAGACCCCTGGACCGCCCCCGTTGACGGCTCCCCGGATGTCCCGTATGGTGCTTCCTTCTTTCCCATGGCCCTCACACAAACCGCCCAATTTTTCGAAGCGCTCGGACGCAGTCGACATGTGCTAATTGCACTGCCTGCGCACCCGGACGTTGACCAGCTCGCGGCCGCCGCGGGCCTTTTGGGCGTCTGCGCCAAACTCGGCAAACCGGCGGACGCGGTGTCCCATGGGTTTGCCGACGCCGCCGCCCACCCGTACCTGCCGCTCATGGGCCGGGTCCGCGCGACGCTCCCGCCGGTCACGACGCTTCTGATCCGCGTACCCACCAAAGACGTCCCGCTCCATGATCTCTCGTACCGCCTCACCGACACGCACCTCGAAATCTCCGTCTCGCCCAAGCAGGGCGGCTGGCGTCCGGAAGACGTGCGTTCGGAGACGAGCGGCATGAAGTACGATTTCATCGTGACGCTCGGCGCCGCGGACCTGGACGCGCTCGGCCCGCTGTTTGCCGACCAGCCGGACATGTTCTTTAAAGTGCCGACCGCGAACCTCGACCATGATCCGGCCAACGAGCATTTCGGCACTATGAACTACGTGGACCTGACAGCGGCGTCCGTCACGGAGGTCTTGTGGCGCCTGATCAAGGACCATGACCGCGGTCTCGTGGACGAGGAGATCGCCACGGCGCTCCTGGCCGGCATGATTTCAAAGAGCCGCAGTTTCACGAGCGACAAGATGGCGCCCGACACGCTCTCCGCAGCGGCTGAACTTGTGGCGCTCGGGGCCGACCGCGAGCGCATCGTGCACGGACTCTACCGAACCCGTTCCGTGCAGACGCTGCGCCTCTGGGGCCGCGCGCTCGCCCGCCTCAAACACGATCCGGCACGGAAACTTGTCTGGAGCTCGCTGACCCGGCAGGACTTTGCACTCGCCGGCGCAACGGACACGGAACTCGCCGACGTGCTCGATGAACTGGTAGCCACCTCGCCCGACGCCCGCGTCGCCATCCTTGCCTACGAAGCCGTCGACGGCACCGTCTGCGCCATCGTCGATGCCGCACGCCCGCACGACGCGGCGCGCCTGACCGCATCCTGGCAGCCGGAGGGCGGCGCCCGCCGCGCCCGCATCTGCATCCGCGGCAAAACGCTCGCCGACGCCGAACGCGATCTCGTCGCCGGACTCCAGGCAGCGATACCCCTCGTCTAAAACGAAAACGACCCCCGCTCAGCGGGGGTCGTTTCTGTTTTTCACTGCATGCGCAATGGCGCGATATGAGATCTGGCCGCGCCGATTTCGCTCAGCGCCGTCTGGATGCTCGCCACGGCGTCGGCTGCGGGCGCACCGCCTTCCGCGTACTTGGCGAGGACCTGTGCCGAGGTCCGGACCGCGACCGCGGCCTGCACCGCGCGCTCGGCTCCGGCACGGGCCTCATCCTTGCCCGCACCGCGCACGCCGGAGAGCGATGCCGTGACGGCTGCGGCGGCGGCGTTGAGGGAATCCGCATCGGCGCGGAGACCGGCAATGCTCTGGCTCACGTCTTCCGCGGCGCGCAGCTGGGCCACGACCACGTCATAGCGCGTGCCCGTAAACACTAATCCGGCTTCAAGCGCGGCAATGGCCTCGACCGCGCGGTCGCTCACGGCGGGCTGTTCCTGACGGCGGACGGCGGCAGCGCCCACAAGGAAGACGAGGGCCAGCGCGCCGACCGCGGCCACCGTGCGGCGTGGAAACTCAGGAAGCGATGTCATATCGTGCACTACTGTACTGCCTCCACCTCACGCAAGGAAAGCGGCCGCATCGTCCAGCCGTCCCCCATCCAGAAGGCCGCGGAGGCATCGGACGTCGTCGGCCGCGGATCAGCAATGGCGTCTGCAGCAAAATGCCGGTAGGTCAGCGCGTAGATCGAAAATTCAGTCTCCCAGGGAAGGACCCCGTAGGACGTGGGCGTGCGGTCCGCGGGCGTCGGACCGACGATGTCGCGCGCGCCCGCCTCCGGTGGATCGCTGTAGTAAAGGAAGTGATCCCCGCCGTCGTTCGCCCAAAAACCGTGTGGCTCGTCCATGACCGTACGAATGTCGGAGACGCGCAAATCAGATGGCTGCTCGCCCTCTGCCTCCAGCCGTTGCGCAAATCCATTGCGCCACAGCGGCACGCCGCGCAGGTTGTCCGGCAGACCATAGACGAACACCTGGTCGGCGATCTGCTCCGGCCAGCTGCGGACGACCTCTTCTGCAAAACGGCTGCTCTCAAACCACGAGATATTCTTTTGTCCAAGCTGCACGGCGAGCGCGACAAACAGTACGAGGCCGACGACGACCAGCGCCGGACGCGAACGCTGCACGCGCTTCCAGAGCGCCAGGGCGGCCCAGGCCGCGAGCAGCGCGCCAAACGCCGACGGCATGTAGGCATACCGTTCGCCTTCGTCGCTCCAACGTCCCGGCAGATGGTTCAGCCCGAACTGCATGACCGGAACGACAGCGATGATCGCCGATGCCGTCAGCCACCAGACACGGCGGCGTGCACGGAACAAAAGAAGCAATCCGGGAACGAGCGCGGCCAGCAGATACGCTTCGGCGTGCGTGTCGATGCCGCGATACAACGCATCCATGACGTGCGTCCGAGCTGGACCGGACAGGAACTGTGAAACTGGAATCGCCAGGAAGGTGCGCGTCGCGACCATGAGATCCACGCTGATGCGCTCTGCGCCGTAGTAGCCGTAGAGAAGTCCGGTGGCGCGATAGCGAACGAGCAGGTACGCGACTGCGACGAGTGCGAGCGGCGCGAGGAGCGCAGCAACGCGAGCCAGCGACGCGCGCCACGGACGATGCAGGTTGAAGAGCGCGTGCAGACCGATGACTGCCGGCAGCACGATCGCCGTTTCTTTTGCGACGAGACCCACGGCCATGGCCGCGGCCGGACCGACAAGATGGAACCACCGCAGGCGCAGGGCGGCGTGACCGTCGAGATACAGAAGGACTCCGGCGAGGAGCGCCGCAGTGGCGATCGGGTCGCTTGCCGCACCGACCCAGTTCACGGCTTCCGGGTGATTCGGCATCAGGGCGAAGAGAAGCGCCGCCAACGCGCCGAGCGCGGTGCCGCGCCGCCCGTGTACGAGCATCCTGCCGATCAAAAACACGAGCGCAACACACAGCAGATGTGCGACGAGTGCCACGGTGTGCCCGAACAGGCGGCCGAACAGCGACAGTCCCCCACCGGCTGCGTCGACCGCGGCCCACAGCACGTTCACGAGCGGCCGGTACGAGCCGCCGCTCGTCGTGCCTTCATAGTTCGTCGTGAAATACGCCCAGAGCGGCTGCGTGCGGTGTCCGGCGATCCACAAGTGGTGCCAGTCGTCGGAAACGAACGGATCGGCCAGGTTCGGCAAAAAGAAGAGAGCTGCTCCGATGAGCAGCATGGCAAGAAGGACGCGGGGCCGGCCAAGGAGCCGGCGAAAATCAGGGAGTGTCGTGAACATGCTCCCCGCTTCGTACCCCGAAGAGCTTCTCGTAGGCAAGCTTCACGATTTCCGTGGTCACGAAATAGGCGGCGGTAATGGCGAGGACCGCACCCATCCACTCGGGCGCGGGACGGACAAAGTGGAAGACGCCGCGCGCGACCGTGAGGAACGGAAGGAGCACCGTGACCACTGCGGCGGCGCAGGTCAGCACCATGACGAGGGAGCTCGGACGTCCGCCCTTCCAGAACGGCCGCGCCGTGCGCAGCGAATAGAACAGGACGAGCTCGGTCAGGATGGAACCCATGAACCACATCGTCTGGAGCGGCCGCTCGCCGAACCGGACGAACCAGCCGAAGAAGATGAAGTCGAAGACCGTGGACACCAGCCCGAGGACGATGGCGAACAACACCACGTCGCGGACGTTCGCCACCGCCGGGCGGCGCAGGTCCGCTGCTTCGACGCGGTCGGTGGCGATCGAAATCATCGGGAAATCGGACAGCAGGTTCACGAGCAGGATCTGCACCGGCAGGATCGGCAAAAACGGAACGAACAGGGACGCGAGCGCCACCGCGAAGAAGTTACCGAAATTCGCGGACAACGTATTCCGCACGTACTTCATGGTGTTCGAAAACGTGCGCCGTCCTTCCATGATGCCGTCGACGATCACGGACAAACTGTGGTTCAAGAGGATGATGTCGGCCGCATCCTTGGCGACGTCGGCGGCCTTGTCCACGGCGAGCCCGACGTGTGCGAGTTTGAGGCCCGGTGCGTCGTTGAACCCTTCGCCCAGGAAGCCGACGACCTGCCGCTCCTTCAGGATCGCGATGATCTCGAATTTTTGCGCCGGCGAAACGCGGGCGAAGACGTGCCGTTCGTGCGCGATGAGATGCTTCTCCGAAGAACGGAGTTTGCTGAATGCCGCGCCCGTCACCACGTCCTCACGCCGCGAGGCAAGACCAACGGCGACGCCGACGGCGCCGGCGACTTCCGGACCGTCACCGGTCAAAATCTTCACCTGGACGCCTGCCGCGCGGGCGCGCGCAATGGTCTGCGCCGCGTCGCGCTTCAAGGGATCCGCAAACGCGACGGCACCGATGAGCGTGAAACCGCCTGCCTCCGCGGCGGCGGTTTCCTCGCCGCGCGCCACGGTCTTCTCGGCCACGGCAAGCACGCGCTTCCCTTCCCGTCCCCGCTCGGCGACCCAGTCCGCGAGCGGCCCGGCGGAGAGACCTGCCGCGCACAACGGGGATACGACCTCCGGCGCGCCGCGCACCACGAGCCGTTCGTTGCCGCTCGGGTCAGCCAGCCGCATGACGTTGCGGCGCCGCTCCGGCGTGAACGGAATTTCCTGCACCTTCTTGTAGCTGCCGGCGAGGGAACGCGCTTCGGTGTTGGCCGCCGCGGCGAGCGCGCGGTCAAAGGCGTTGCCGGGCTGGTGTTCGGCAAAGGCATCGGCCGGCGCGGCGGCGAGCGCGGCGGCGAGCACCGCACTGCGCTCCCCGGCGACGTTTGAAACCGTCATTGCATTCTCGGTGATGGTCCCGGTTTTGTCGGTACACAACACCTGGACCGAGCCCAGGTCTTCGATCGCGCTCAATCGACGCGGCACGACCTTCTTGCGGGCCAGGCGGTGGGCGCCCGCGGACAACGAGACCGTCACGACGAGCGGCAACGCCTCGGGAATCACGCCTACGGCCAACGCGATCGAAAAAATCAGATAGCCGCCGGCATCGAACGCCTCCGGTGCCAGCAAATACTTCACGCAAAAGATGACGACGAGCGTCACGAACGTCAGCGCCATCGAGAACCGTCCAAAGCCGGCCAGCGTGCGGGCGAGCTCCGAACTCTCCGGCGTCTCGGCGACGGTGCGTGCCAGTTCGCCGACCACCGTGCGCCCGGCGGTGGCGACGACGACGCCCTGCGCGGTGCCGGAGACGACGGCGGTGCCGGAAAAGAGAACGTTCCGGGCCTCCAGGTCGGTTGGCGGCGGTGCGGCGAGCGCGCGGGCGTCTTTGGCGGCCGGGGACGACTCTCCGGAAAGCGCGGACTCGTCAACGAGCAACCCTTCCGCGGAGATGATGCGGAGATCTGCGGGCACCTGGTCGCCGGCCACGAGGCGCACCACGTCGCCCGGCACGAGATGCACGACGTCCATGAGCTGTTCCGCGCCGTCGCGCCGCACGCGCGCCTTTTTGGGCACGAGCAGCCGCAGCAATTCCAGCGCCCGCTCGGCGCGGTATTCCTGGAAGAAGCCCAGCGTCGCGTTCAGGACGACGAACGAAAAGATGAGCGCGGCGTCGAGCCGCTCGCCGAGCCCCAGCGCGATCGCTCCGGCCACGACAAGCAGCCCGACGTAGGCGGAGCGGAACTGACGCGCCAGCACGCGCCCGGGCGTGATGCGCCGCACGGTCAGCCGATTCTCCCCGACCGAGTGCAGGCGGCCGACCGCCTCGCGGACCGTGAGCCCCTCGGGCGCACTGCCAAGCATGCGCAGGGATTCCTCCACGCTGCGCGTCGCATGCGCCAAATACCGTCGTTCCTCCATATCAGCCGCATGATACCAAAAAGGCGCGTTTCCCGCGCCTTCATTCCGTCATCGTCACCCAGTTCGTCTGACGCTTGGCATTCTCGTGCGGATAGCCGATCGGCACGGGTGAACCGTCCGCTCCGCGGTACCAGCCCGCGCTCCAGCTGCCCATATCGAGGTTTACGGCATCCCGCGCGCCAAGCTCGACGAGCAGCGCGGCAAATGCATTCAGATCAAGAAAGTCGCGGCTTTCGATCACTGCCGGTGCGCCGTCCTTCATCACGGCAAGCGCGCGGCGCAGGGTCGGCGTCTGTTCCTTGAAATGCTGCGGCAGGCCGTCTTTGACGAGCAGATGGACCTGGATGAGCGAAGCGCCGTCCGCCGCAACCTCGGCGAGCACATCCTTCGTGAGCGTGCGTCCGCCGTTCGTTTGGCGAATCTCGATGCCGCCGTCCTTGAAAAGAACCGCGCCGTCCCAGCCCTGCCGATCCTTCTGCTGGACAATCTTCCCATCGAGCACGACGTAGCCTTCGACCGTATCCGTGGGGCTCGTGTACGTGCCGGGTACGGAGAGCAGCACAGACGTGTCGCTTTCGTCGGGACGAACCAGCGCCAGCCGCGCTTTCGACTTCTTTTGTTGGATCACCAAGAAACGCGACGAAGAAGCGGTGCGCTCTTCGACGAGCAGGTTGGAGACTCCCTCCGGCTCCCTCTTCACAAGAGGGAGAGGAACGCGAGTATCCCCTTCTTGCGAAGAAGGGGAAGGGGAAGTGCTCACAGAGACGCACCCGGCACCCAGAAGAGCGACGGCCGCGGCAAGCGTGAGAAGGCGTTTCGGCATGCGGACATGATACATAAAAAAAGACGCACGCGGGGTGCGTGCGTTAGGCCGGCAGGGCGTACGGGATCCTGCCGAGCGTTTCGTAGGCCTGCATCAGGTAGTGCTTGACGGCCCACTCGTCGAGCGCGCCGTCGGCGCAGCGCAGACGGCCCTCGGCGTCGATCGAGAGGTACGGGAAGTCGCGCGCGAGCTGAACCGCATCGGCGAGCCGACCGGAACCCAGCCCGCCGGCAACGCCGACCCCCAGACGCGGACAGCGCTCGGTGATCGCACTGAGCAGATTCCACGCCGCGCCGGGGTCGAACGGCTGCCCCTTGCCCGCACTCGGATCGATGAGCACGGCGTCGATGAGCGCGCCATATCCCGCGACGCGCCTCGCGGCCGCCGTCGCCCCGTCGTCCATGAGACTGATCGCCTCGCGGCCGATCTGCAGGACGATCATGTGCCGATGCTGGCCTCGGTCCTCGCGGTACACGCCGAGCATCGTCTCCCGGGGCCAGGCAACGTTCAGCTGGAAGCCGTGCAGCCGCGGCCCCACCTCGTCGCGCAGGGCGAGGAGATCGTGGAGCATCGACTCGCGGTACTCGTCCCCGGGCGCGTAGTGCACCAGGTTCAGCGTCCGCGGATCGTCCGGGAAGATCCCGGCGATCTCCTCGCGCTTCGGATACCGTCCCTGCCACTCCGGCTTGAGCGGCATGCCGCGCAGCGACTTGGCGCTCGCGAGCACTCCCACCATGAACTTCCTGGTCGATCCGTGCGGCACCGCCTGCAGCGCGTGCGTCACCTGCGCCGCCTCCGTGAATCCGGTCGCACCAATGTAACTCTGCATCGTGATTCCTCCTTCCACGGGCGAGACGATACCCCCACCCAAAACGCGCGTCAATACAAAACGCCGCGGGGTTACCGCGGCTCGAGCGTAACGGGACTCATCCTGCCTCGGCTTCTGTTTCGCCCGATTAAAATAACTACACTAACAAAATGTAGACTCCCGAAAACATGATCAAAGCACCAACGAATCTTTTCACTAAAGTAAACCTGGAGATATCTTCCTTAATGATTTTGGGGATGAGGAGCGTCAGCACAATTCCAATCACTATCGCATAGAAAGACTGTACCTGCGTGACGACCATCACCAGGCCGGCAGAGGGAGCAATCGCAAGAGCCTTCTTGACACTCATTTGGCCAAAGAAGTCCAAAAGATTGTTTCCGGAAAACCAAACATATTTGCCCATTGTGGCAGTTTTCAATCCATCAATGATTTGTCTCCGCATCGCGGGAATAACGAAGAGCGTTAATCCAGCTAACGCAGAACCTAACGTATCGAGCAAAAAGTAATCCCAGAAGGACATCTTTGTAAGCCCGTAATCAATAAAAAGAGTCATCACAGACCACATGAAAATGGCAATGAGTATCATGCCAAAACCTTTGATGAAAACACCTCTGCTTTTTTCAAAGGAAACTATCGTTGCTCCAACAAGGACGATAAAAAAACCAAGCAGTTCGTGAGATGACAAGGTCTGACCCAGAAATATGAACGCCAGGATGAGTGTGACTACTGGGATCAGCTTGAAAAGAATGACAAGCGCAGAGGTGTCTCCCTGTTCAAGCGCCTTTGCGTAGAAGCCGTACGAATAGATAAGAAAGACTCCCGTCAAGATTGGTATCCACGAGTACACTGTCAGCTCTGGCATCCCAACAAAACCAAAAAGTATTACAAAGAAAAACCAACTGGTGATTGTTGAAAAGAAAAGGAAATCAAAAATTCCTTTCGTGTGTTTACCAAGAATGTATTTGTCAACGAAATTTGATAGGGCCCAGAACAGCGGTCCGAGTAAAGAAAGTAAAATCCAATGCATGTAATTCAAGTAAGTCGCCTGCGTCGTCGGCGGAAAAATCCGACACCTACAACTTTCCTTCTGCCTTCCTTAATCTTTCCCACTCACGCACGACTGCTAATGACTCTTCTTCTAGCTCAGCGAGGTGAACTAGCTCAATCGGACGAATGAATTCTGCACTACTTGTAGACATCTGATAATGCCCGCCGTAGTAATCCTCTGATACTCTTTCTTTCGGACAAGCAAAAACAATCTTTGGAATTGTACTCCACATAGCTGCGCCGAGGCACATGAGACAGGGCTGCATCGACGCGTAAAGAACGGAGCCGGAGAGGTCAGAGGTCTTGAGATCTTTGCAGGCCTCTCGTATTGAAACTATTTCGCCGTGACTTGTCGGGTCGTTCAGCTTATTGCCAATACTTACTCCCTCGCCGACAATATATTCTTTTTTGACGACAATCGCGCCAGCAGGAAAACCGCCCTGTGCTACAGACTCTTTCACTTTCATTATCGCCTTTTGAAGAAACTGCTTATCATTCATAAATCTATTTCACACAGTCGTGAACCACATCGTCATGTCTGGGCACGGAGATGCCGTGGTCGCTGTCCAATCAACTTGGATCACTTTGTTAGTACTGATCTGTGCTCCCTCAGGAGCGCTTGCTGGCTGAGGGATGCAAAGTGCCGTCGATGTATTCGATCTCAGAGACCTTTCCGCCCTTCACTCTGGCACGTTCGTACACCTCGGTCAGCTCCTTCTTCTTCCGCCCCATGCTACCGACGTCGACGACCAGATAGAAGGCGTCCGCCGTGTCCTGACTCTTCTTGTACACCTCAAGCTGATGAACGTAGCCATCGACCAATCTGGTGTTGCGCGATAGTTTGATCTCCACCAGCACTCGCGCCTTGTACCCCCTGCTGAACTTGAAGTCCACGGCACCAGTTCCAGTGTCCGCTTCGGGCGTCACATCGATGTCGTTCGCCTGGCAATACGCGTCAGCAACGGCAAAGAAGAGTTTCTGTGCGACCGTCTCGTGCTGCGGGTTGCGGTTGGCCCCATAGAGAAGCGTCGCCAGACCCTGGTCCTCGATGTGACCCCTAAACCGCGCAATGATCTTGCGAACAAGACCAGCAAGCCAGACAAGAGGATCCTCCTCGGTCCGCATTCGAACCAGCGAAAGGGGGTTTTGTGCGACAACGCGGCGCGCCTCCTCGTGCCAGGAAAAGTGCCCGCTAGGATCATGATCGAAGTCGTAACTAGGGGCTGGCGCCGCCTTAGCCGCACGGAGAATAAGTTCAAACGACTCCTTACTTCGAAAAAGCAACTCGCGCAGATCCGTCTTGTGAATTCTCGACTTTGGTTTCCGTGCCATGCGGCTCCACAGGTCCGCAACCTGGGCGTTCACGGCATCGCGAAGTCGCTTGTTGTGTGCAACGACGTCGGCGATTTCATCCCAACTGGCCGCGACAGGCAATGGCCTTACGAGCTCGCACGGTACCAACACTAGAGGCTCGCCCCTAGCCATTGGGTTGCGGGGTAAACTGTACACGATGCCTCGCACCCAAGTCTGCGTGGTCGGTATGCCGAGCTCGCTACAGACGCGAGAGGTGTACTTCGCAAGACTGGGCATGATGACGTTTGTGACCATATCACTGATGCGGTCTGGCCCGACATCCTCTTCAAACAGAGCAAGAAGGGCGAAGAGATCTGGATCGGTCACTCCAAGGTCAATGATCTCCCTAGCTGTCCGGATCAGTTGGGACGTCAATCCCGGACCAAAGCCACTCCCATGAGTTGTCGCGGATCCGTAGCCCAAACACGTTGCCGGCGGCTCCGGAAACGACAGAAGCCTCACCGCAGCCTTCCACGCGACATCCCCAGGAGTGCGGACAGCCGCGAGCAACTTGATTACGCTTGCAAAATGTTCCTGGTAGCTCCGGTACGCCTCGGCGCTCTCCGGGACCTTGCCGTGTTGAAGTTTCAGCGGATCGATGAACAGTCGCGTGTCCAGATTCACGAAGACGTCAACGGCGCCCAATCGCCGAAGATTGGCTTTGGACACATTGAAGGCTTCACTGAAGCGCCGTGGCTTGCGGATTTTCGGCATAGGCCAAGCGTCGTCGATCCTAGCCAATTCGTCAAACGATGGAGTGCTCGTCGAGCCCAGCAGTTCGGTTTCTCTTCTGGTGCAACATGAGAACATCATGAACGGGCTGGTAAAACGAAAGGCGGCGCCCAAATTGCGCCGCCTTTCGTGTCCCGCGTTGAGGAATTGCTTTGTTACGTCTTTGGTGGACCGCGAGGGAATCGAACCCTCATCTCCCGGATGCAAACCGGGTGCTCTACCACTAAGCTAGCGGCCCATGACGCGGGCGAGCGTATCTAAAAACGCCGGGCGCGTCAACGCTCGGCGTTCTTCAGGACCTTTTTGCTCTTCGCGGAGAGCGGCGCCGCTTCACTCGGCAGGAAGCCGCGTATCCCGAGCATGGTGTAGGCGCGTGCGGCGCCGGTGCGCGGCAGGAAGCCGAACGTGACGAGCCCCTTCGTGAAAAGTTTTTCGTAGTATGCAGGTTTGTCGCGGAACGCCGGATCAAGTCCCACGAGCGCGGCCTGGTTCCAGTCGATGGAATAGACGCCGGACCAGCCGGGAACCGCGGTCACGACGACGTCGAGCGCCTCAGACGGCGCCTGGTTTGTGCAATGCGGGCAGAAGACCTGGGCCACGGCATGCTCGTCAAAGGGCGCACGCGCCCAGAAGGGAACGGTCCGGCTTCCGCAGTGGCAGCGCTTTTGGAATCCGTGCATAGCTATTTCGCGGGGGTCAGCGGCGGCTTCCCCTTCAAGACCGCGATGATGTTGTCGGCGGCGAGTCGGGACATTGCCTGACGCGCTTCAATGGTCGCGCTTGCGGTGTGCGGAGTGAGCACGACGTTTTCCATCTTCCGGAGCTCGAGCGTGTCTCCCGGGTCGCAGTCGATGAGCGGCTCGCACTCAAAGACGTCGAGCCCGGCGCCGGCGATGCGCCCGGTACGCAAGGCGCGCTCCAGCGCCAACTCGTCGATGATCGGTCCGCGCGACGTGTTCACGATGTAGGCCGTCTTCTTCATGAGCGCGAACTCGGCAGTGGAGATCAGGTGGCGCGTCGAAGGAAAGAGCGGCACGTGCAGCGACACGAAGTCCGCTTCCTGAAGCAACTTCTCCAGCGGGAGATACCGCGCGCCATACTCCTTTTCGAACGCCGCGTCCTTCTTCAAGTCGCTGTAGACGACCTTCATGCGGAATCCCTTCACGGCGCGCTCGCAGACGGCGCGGCCGATGCGGCCGAGCCCGACGATGCCGATGGTTTTACCGTACAGGTCGACGCCGAGCAGCATCTGCGGTCCCCATCCTTTGTATTTGCCGGCGCGGGCGAAACGGTCGGCCTCGGGGATGCGGTGAGCGAGCGAAATCATGAGCGCGAAGGCATGCTCCGCCACGGTCTCGGAGACTTCCGGCGCCGGGGTGTTCGTGACGGGAATGCCGCGTGTCTTTGCCGCGGGCAGGTCGACGTTGTCGAAGCCGACGGCGTAGTTCGCGATGATCTTCAGCTTCTTTCCACCCGCGTCCATGATCTCGCCGTCGATCTTGTCGGTCAGGAGCGACAACAGCGCGTCCACGCCTTTCACGCCGGCAATCAATTCTTTACGCGGAATCGCCCGATCGCCACGATACACGGTAACGCTGTGACCCGCCGCTTTGAGCTTCTTCAAGCCCTCATCCGGAATCTGGCGCGTGACAAAAACTTTTCCCATACTAGCGAACGGTAATGCGGATCTTCTTGAGCGCGGCCGGAGACGGCCAGCGTCGCAGGAGTCCCGTCTTCGCGCCGATCTTCTGGATCACGCCTTCTGCATTCAGGGTCGCGAGCTGCAGGGCCTTGGCCGGATCGCTCCAGCGAACGAAGCCCGAGAGAAATCCGGAGCCGAAGGCGTCTCCCGCACCCGTGCGGTTCACGGCTTTGACGCCCGTGGGTTTTGCAAACAACAGCCGATCGCCGTCGCTCCACCAGGCGCCGTGGCTGCCATCGGTGAACACCACGCCGGGAACATGCATGTGCAGGTCGCGCAGCATGCCGTCCGTGTCTTTGACCTGGCGGCCGGTCAGGGTCGCTGCTTCCTCGCGGTTCAGGGAGAGTACGGACACGCCGCGGAGATGCGGTTTGAGCGCGCGCAAGCCGTGGGCGATGTCCTTGCCGCCCGGATTCCAGAACACCCGCATCTTGCCGCGTGCGGCATGAGCGAGCGCGGCCTTCAACACGTCCATGCGCCCGCCGACTGATGTCATGTACAGCCATTCACCGCGCAGCTTCTTCCAGGGGACGCGGGAGGCGGTCAGCTTCTCCGACGCGCCGCGGTGCACGAGCACGGTGCGCTCGCCCGACGGCATGACGAGGATGGTGGAAAACGCGGTCTGCTCGCCCGGCAAGACGGCGATCGCTTCCGTGCCGATGCCGCGCTCGTGGAAATCCTCGCGCAACGCGCGGCCGAACAGGTCGTCGCCCACCGCGCAGGCGCAGGCGGTGCCGAAACCGAGGTTCGTGAAGGTCGCAGCGGCGTTCGTGGCGCCGCCGCCGGTCGACAGCACGAAGCGATCAATATCGATCTTCGCGCCGAGCGAGAAACACTCCCCGACCCCGGTCGGGAAACGCGAGGAACGGATTTCAGAAAAAGCGCGCGACCAGACGAAGGCGTCGATCGTGGCAGCGCCGAGCGTGGCGATCCGGGGAAGTCGTGTCATAGCTATCCTTTACCGGCGCAGCCGAACAGTTTCATCTTCCCCATGGCGACTTCGGCGACCGCGTCGCGCGCCGGGCCCACGATCTTACGCGGGTCCACCGTCTTCGCGTCCTTCACGAGGGCGCTGCGCACGGCGGCGGTGAAAGCCAGCCGGAGGTCGGAGTCGATGTTGATCTTGTTGATGCCGGCGCGCACCGCGCTCCGGATCAGCGCGTCCGAAACGCCGCGGGCGTCTTTGACGCGGTTGCAATCGTGCAGGTCATCGCAGTGGTCCTTGAGTGCGGCGCGGAGTTTCTGGTCGACGCCGGAGGCGCCGTGCAGGACGAGCGGCATCTTCGTCAGCGCCTTGATCTTCCGCAGCCGGCGAATGTCGAGCGTGGGCGTCCCTTTGAACTTGTAGACGCCATGCGCCGTACCGATCGCGACCGCAAGCGCATCGCAACCCGTGTCGCGCACGAAGCGGCGCGCCTCCTCCGGATTCGTGAAATGCGCGTCGCGCTCCGCCACGGACACAAAATCTTCGATGCCAGCGATGGCGCCGAGTTCGGCTTCCACGGACACGCCGCGGCGATGCGCCATGGCCACGATCTTTTTGGTTATGCGCACGTTCTCCTTATAGGGAAGATGCGAGCCGTCGATCATGACCGAGGTGTAGAAGCCGGATTTCACGGCCCGCTCCACAAGAACCGGATCCTTGCCGTGATCGAGATGAAAGACGACCGGCGTTTTGACGCGCTCGGCCGCGACCCAGGCGATGGCCGCGAGGTAGTCCATGCCGGCGTAGGCCACGGCGCCTTCCGAGGTCTGCAGGATCACGGGCGCGCGCAGCTTTTCTGCCGCTGCCATGATGCCCTGGGCGAGTTCGAGGTTGTTGATATTAAAGGCGCCGACGGCATACCGGCCGCGGTGCGCTTTCTGCAGAACGGGGGCGAGTGCGGAGAGCATGTCAGGATTCCTCAACCGGTTTCACGGCTTTGTATGTGGTGATCATCTTCTTGATGCCTGCGGCGGTCTGGAGACCGGCTTGCGGACCGATCTGGCCGATGACGCCGGCCGAGTTCGCGCTCCCCCACTTCAGCGCTTCCGGCACGCCGAGCCCGCGGTGGAGCGCGGCAACGAACCCCGTGGCAAAGCTGTCGCCCGCCCCGGTCATCTCCACGACCTTGGCCGGGAAGACGCCCATCTTCCAGAGACGGCTCC
>JBBUJK010000012.1:0-19931 GCA_038054875.1 Patescibacteria group bacterium | reverse complement strand
ATGGGGCGCTCCCCTGCCATGTCCCGAAGCGCGTCCCAGGCGGCGCGGCGCTGGCCGTCGGTGAGCGCAAATGGCAGCCCGGCCACGAACTCCTTGATCACGGCTTCCGGAAATGGCACCGGCACGGCGCGGGTCCGTGTCATTTCCGCGCGGCTGCGCTCGGAAGCCAACACGCGCAAAAACAGCTCGCCGACGGCGATCCGCTCCAGTGCGGCATCGAGCGTCTTTTGGTCCGGAGGAAAGTGCGCGGTGCGCGTCGCCGCCGCCAGATCGATCAGATGCAGGCGACGACGGATGCCGTCCGGAAGCCATTCGCGCAGCTCGGTGACGGCCGGTAACGCCGCCTTGGCGGCCAGACGCAGATGCTTCACGGACAGCGTTCCGGACGTGGGATAGATCGGGACGATGCGCCCGGTATGCGTCTGTTCGGCGCGGACGGCTTCGATGGTCGGCGAAACGAACTGCAGTCCCGTCGCGCTCCGGCGCGCCCGACCGGCAAGGAATACCTCACTCCCCGGCAGATGCGTCTTCGTAAGGTAGTACTGGCCGAACCACAGCACCTTCGCCTTCCCACTCCCGTCGGCAACAAGCCCTTCGGTGATGATGCGTCGCGGGCCGAAGAAGCTGCGGCGGTTCCTTATCTGCTCGAGGCGGACCCGCACCGTAACGTCCTCCCCCGGCACGACCGCGGAGAGCGGCACCGTGCGCGAAAAATCCTCATACCGGAACGGGGTGTGCCCGAGCATATCCCCGAGCGTGACGAGTCCCAGCGCCTCAAGCGCTTTTGCATGGCGTTTCAGGAGCGGGACCGCGGCAATGATGGGCGTCTCAAGCGGCATGGACGGATTGTAGCGGTCTGACTGCCATCTTGACAAAAGGCCGTTTTTCGGGCACAACACAACCCAGGAGGCTCGAATGAAATGAGACGTGTAGGAGTGACTCTGATGTTCTGCATCGCCGCGATGGCGGTGTCGAATCCGGTACAGGCACAAGAGGACGTCGCGGTCCTGGGGATCACTTCCGTCGAAAGCGATGAAGCTGCCGCGCAGGTCATCACACGGCAGCTGCGGATTGCCGTAAGCCGTGTACGCGGCTGGCACATGCTCCCCGGCAATATCAGCCTGGCACAAATGGTGCTTGGCGCCGCCTGTCCCGGTGAATACGAGAGCGTGGGCTGTCTTCCGGCGATCGCCGAGCTGAATCACGCGCGACACGTCGTCTCGGGAGTACTGACGCGAAATCCGGACACGGCGCACGGCCACACCCTGGACCTCTTCTGGTATGACACCGGGACCGCGTCCATCATCGGCCGATGCCACGTCGGAGAGACCGGTGAGGGCGACGCCCTGATCGCCGAAAAAATGCGCGACTGGCTCACCCGCATGGGCATCCCGTCCGCGGATCCCGTGTCGGACGGAAACGCATTGCTCATCCCGGCGATCAGTCTGATCGGCGCTGCGGCGGCATCGTTCGCCGTCACGGTCGGGAGCTGGGTGCGTCTCTCGGACATCGAGCACGACCCGGCCTACCAGAGCTACCGGGAACGCGTCCCGCCGGGAACATCCAACGTCTGCACGGAAGCAGACGCGGGAAACGTCTGGACGTTCGATGAGGCGACGGTCCGAAAGCTGTGCAGCGAAGCCGCGACGTTCGAAATCCTGCAGTGGGTCTTCCTGGTCGCATCGGCCGCCTCCGCCGGACTGGGAACGGCCTTCCTGCTGTTCGATCCCGGAACGGAACGACCGCCCGTCACCGTGACGCCGTCCGTCAGCGCCAACCGCGCCACGTTCACGGTCACTGCCCGCTTCTAGCGGCACCCTCGGTTCGCCCGCGCGACCGAGGCTCTTTTTTTTGCACATGTATACGAAAAAACGCCCACCCGAGGGTGCGCGTTTTTTCTGGTGCAGCCAGTTGGGGTCGAACCAACGACCTTCAGCTCCGCAAGCTGACGCTCTATCCAGCTGAGCTATGGCTGCATGTCTCTTCTTTTAGAACTTGAGGACGCGCGAGAGATAATCAGTGACCGGCTCAGAGTCGCGGGTCAGGTCCTCGTCAATATAGGTGAGGAGCGCCTTACGCACGGCATTCGGATTCATCTGCTCAAGCGGCACGGCAAGTTCCGGAACGATCGCGTTCTTGAAGTCGAAGTACAGCGTCTTCACTTCCGGCGGTTCATAGACAACGGAGAACCGCGCCAGGTCCTTCCACGGCATGAAGCGGTGCCCCATTTCGAGGCCGTCTTCCGTGACCGCGAAACGCAGCCGGACCGGCGTGCGCGCCGCAGACAGCGTCAGCACGATGCCGAAGATGACGACGATGAGCGCAAACAGGAAGTTCAGCGTCACGAGCGCGTAGAGGACGATCCCCGCGCCGATCACGCCGGCGACGAGATACCAGACCCAACCGCGATGGTAGACGGGATACTCGTCGACCATCCAGGCGAAATGCACCTGGCCGTGCGGATTCTGAAACGTGTTCTGCGTGTCCTCCATACAAGTGGATTTACGTTTGGCGGAGAGGGTAGGATTCGAACCCACGAGGCCATTGCTGGCCTTACGGTTTTCAAGACCGTTCCCTTCAACCACTCGGGCACCTCTCCGTGGCGGAGAGGGAGGGATTCGAACCCTCGCGCCGGGAGAACCCCGACCTAGGAGATTAGCAATCTCCCCCCTTCAACCACTTGGGTACCTCTCCAGGCGGTGCCACTGTATCGGCACGGAAACGGACTGTCAATCAGCGGCGAATGTCCACGCAGCGACCCGCGTGGCGCCCGCATCCGTGAGCGCGCGGGCTGCGGATGCGAGTGTCGCGCCGGTCGTTACGACATCATCGACGAGCAGATAGGCGGCATGCGGATCGATCGACACCCGGGAACGGAAGGCGCCGACGACATTGCGTTCACGGCCGGCGCGGTCGAGTGCGGTCTGCGTTTCGGTCTTCCGGGCGCGCAGGAGCACATCGTCCATCGTCCCCACTCCGGCCTCCACGAGGAGCCGCGCCAGCGTACGGGCCTGGTTGGCACCGCGTCGCCGTTCGCGCACGGCGTGCATCGGGACGGGAACGATGCGCCACGGCGGCGCCTGGAGCATTCCCGTGATCGGGCTCCGCGCGATTGTCTCGACGATGCGCGCCACCGCCTCTTTGCGCCGTCCGTACTTCAAAGCGTGCACAACGCCTCGGACGACAGGCGTCTGGAAACGCGTCACGCTCCACACGTCAAGCTCCGCGACGCGCTGTGGTTCGCCGACAAGCGGAATGGCGTGCCAACAGGCGTCACAGGCAATGGTCCGTTCACGTCCGCAACCGGCGCACGTATCGGGAAAGAGCGCGTCAAGAAACCAACGAACTGGCCGCTTTAGGACTTCGACCAGAGCGCGCTGTCGACCTTCCATAGGTTCTGCTGATTCCGGAACTCGATGGTCAAAGTTTCATAGCGCGTCACGGGCTGCGCATCGCCGGTCTGCGTCGCACGCTGCGCGGACACGCGTACCACGGCCCGGCCGCCGGCTTCGTCGACGGACACGACGGCAGTCGTCACCGGACGCGTCGTCACGCCGACATAGGTGGCAGGCGTCGACGTCGCAACGCGGGCAGCGTCGATGGTGCGCTGCGTTTGCTGCCGCATGCGCTCCGTCATGAGCGGAAACAGGTCGGTCAAATTCTGGAAATCTCCCTGGTTTGAATACGTCCCAAAGCGTTCGGCAAACTGGGCACCACTCGTCTTCAACTGCCGCTCCAATATTTCACTGGCCGAAGCGCGGCTGAACGTCGGTGTTGGAACAGCCGTTGTCGTGGCCGGAGCGGTCGGTGCGGGTGCGGGTTGGCTGCCCGAAGGCGCGAGCGGAAGACGCGGCGTTTCCGGCTGTTGCACGGGTGCGTTCACGGCCGGTACAGGTCGGAGCACCAAAAACGCGGCAACGCCGAGCGTGACGAGGCCTACGGCAACGGCAGTAACGATGGCGATCAGGCGCTGATGGCGGGTCATACGGCTGGGGTGCCTTCCGGAGCGGATTGCTGCTGGAACTCTTTCTTGGCCTGCTCAATTTCGAGGAGCTGCCGCGGATCAGAGGTGATGAGCTGGTCCTCGGCGTACGAGGCCACGATTTTGATGGCGGCATGCTTCTGCCCGGCAAAGAAAATGCCTTCGCCGACGCCGCTCTCCAAGAGCAGATATTTTTCTCCTTGCGTCAGCATAAACGTCTTCGCGATCAGCTCAATCGAGGCGGGCGACTGCTTCATCAACAGTTGCAGCGACGAGTTGGTGACGATGGCCTGACCGTAGGGCGAGGTCAGGAAGTCGTTGACGTCCTGCGTGATCGTGGTGACGCCCAGGTAGTATTTGCGGCAGCGTTTGACGAGCGCGAAGATGAATTTGGCCGAGTCTTCGTGCTGCATCAGCCACCACGCTTCGTCGATGATGAGGATGCGTCGCTTGCGCTCCGAGCGCACTACGTTCCAGATGAAGTTGACGATGGTGTAGATGGCCATGGGCCGCAATTCGTCCTCAAGGTCGCGTACCGAGAACGTGACGAGCTTGTTGCGGACGTCGACCGTGGTCGGCGAGTTGATGAGTCCGGCGAACGTGCCCTCGGTGAACTTCTTGAGACGTTCCACGAGATCGCTCGCCCCTTCCATGCCTTGAAGCACTTCCTGAAAGTCCTGAAAAATCGGCGGCTCGACGCGGGAGAGATCCGCGCCCGGCACGATGTCTTTCTTGGCGTAGGTTTCCAAGAGCGCCCGGTCGATGATCGAGTCTTCGGCCGTCGTGATTTTGCCGCCGAGCATGAGCCGAACCAGACCTTTGAGCGTGATGACGGCGCTTCGAATGATGTCCTCAACCGAATATTGCTCCCCCACCGGCCGCGGCAATTCAAACGGATTGATCTTGGAATCGGAGGCGAGCGAGATGTTGATGTAGGCGCCGCCGACTGCATCGGACAGATGCTTGTACTCCATTTCCGGGTCAATGATCAGCACGTCCGTGCCGAGCATGAGCGATCGAAGCACTTCAAGCTTCACGGCGTATGATTTGCCCGCGCCGGAGGTGGCGAACACCACGGCGTTGGCGTTCTGCAACGAAAAACGGTCGAAGAGAATTAGCGAATTGTTGTGGCGGTTGATGCCGTAGAGAATGCCGTTATCCGATGTCAGGTCCGCCGAGGTGAACGGAAAGCTCGAGGCGATCGGCGAGCTGTTCATGTTGAACGTGATCTGCAGCTCGTCATTACCAAGCGGCAGGGTGGAATTGAACCCCTGTTCCGCCTGATAAAATACCTTTTTGCTGTAGATGAGCTTGCCGCCGAAGATGTTCTCCACGTCCTGGGAGTACCGGTCGAGCTCTTCTTTGCTCTTGGCGTAGAGCGTGATGTAGAGGGCGTACTGGAAAAAGTGCTCGATCCCCTGCGTCAAATCGTCACGCAGTTTTTCGATGTCGCGCAGCGCTGTTTCGCGCAGCGGATCGCGGGGCGCACCTTTCTCGGCATCGCCGAGAATTTGCGCCTCGATGGTGCCGACCTTGTTTTTGAGCTGCTTCAAAATGATGTGGGCCTTCACCGGGTAGAAGAACATGCCCACGTCGAGCATTAGGTTCAGGTTCAGAATCGGCGTGAACCAGCCCACGGACACATAGCGCGGATAGGTCACAACGAAAATCGTACGCACGTACATGTCGCCAAGGAGCACGTGCGATGGTTCGACCTTCATTGCTGCCGGGGCGATGAGGTCTTTGATGGAGACGGTGCCGCGCCGGTAGATGCGCTCTTCCTCGAGCGACTCCTTCTCCACCGCAACCTTCTTTTTTGCCTCGGTGTCCGTCACAAGCGTGCCGCCGACGTTGATCGGGGCGCGTTTGCCGCGGAGCGCTTTGAAGGGTTGGAAGGCCATACTATGTTTCGATGCGCAACTTGCCGACGTCGGTCAGCTTCTCGGAATCGGCAACGTCGGGGTTGTATGCCGTGTAATACAGTTCGATCAGCGACTGGGTGTCGAGCAGGGCGGCCGAGACGCTCATCGATCCCAGGTTCGAGGACACGCTGTCGGCGCGCATCATCAGGTCCTTGCGCCGCTGCAGGAACTGCTCCTCGCGCAGCCGGAGCGACAGTGCCGGCGTGATCGTCTCTTTCATGCGGGAGAAAAATCCCTTGCGCTTGTTGGACATGGGATCGTATGGGACGACAACAAAGAAGCGCTTGCTCATGATCTGCCCGAGCGAAATCAGTTCAAACACGAACTGCCGATAATCGGCAATTTGCGCCTTCAGCAATTCGTTGGTCTGGGTGCGCTGTGCTTCACTCAGGCGGTTCAAGTATTCCTCGACGTCCAGCTTGCGGCTCTGCACCACGATCTGCAACGGATAGTCGAGCGCGTTCAGGAAACCGACGTAGGCCGAAATGATCGCGTCCTGCTCCTCCTCCGATTTGAGCGCGAAATTCACCGACGAACACAACAGCACCGCACGGAGCGTGCCGTCCTTCATCACGACGACATCCTCCTTGATTTCGGCGATGTCCAAAAATTGCTGCGTGCTGGGGCGTTTGGCTGCAGCGGCTTTGGTGGCCATATCACTCGGATTCGGGACGGTAGACGCCGCCCGTGTTCACGACCAGCGACAACTCAGAAAGCTTTGAGGTGGAAAGCGCTTCCTTGCGGATTTTGACGGGCGGCGCGGGCGGCGGTGGGCGGGAAACAAGCATGCGCAATTCCGCATCAGACAAATTCTTGTTCCAGACGCGAATGTTTGGCCGGCGAAGGGTCTGCACCAGATTCAGCAGGAAGAGATGGAACGGCTGACCGTTGACCTTGGCAAAAGCGAGCGTCACCGCGGCCAGGAAGACCGGAATGCCGATGAGCAGAAAAAAACCGAGCTGCAGCAAGCGGTACAAGAGGAAGTCGATGCCGAACATGGCGAGGATGATCACGAACTGCCGGGTCGTCAGCGGACCCAGGATCTTGTCCTCGACATCAATGAATTGCGGCACCGTGTATTGGCCTGGCATCTAGTATCTCAAGGAATTCTGTAATTCCATTATAGCATTGTATTCCTCGAGCGTCAGCGCGTCGGGACCGGGACCCTGTGTCGCCACTGCTGCCTCCGGGCCGATCCCCTGGTCAAACATGACGCGCGTGATGCCGAGGTACTTTTTCACCGGCATGGAACCGCGCCAGGCGGCAATCGCCGTCGCGCGCTGCGTGTAGTCCTCTTCTTCGAGCAGCCGGATTTTGTCCTGGATGCGACGCGCCGCTTCCTTAGGATCGCGCGCCAATCGGCGGAAGTCATCAAGGGTGAGACTCTTCAGCTCTTCGACCGGGCCAAGCAACCGGGGTGTGTACACGGCGTCCTGCATGGTTGGGCGAATATCCACTCCCTCCGGCTCCCTCTTCACAAGAGGGAGAGATTGCTCGGGCTTCACCCCCCCTTGTGAAGGGGGGGACGGGGGGAGTGAAGGCGTGGATAGTCGAGGTGGTGTCGGAGCCGGAGGCTTGGGTTGGCGCTCAAAACGCTTCTCATACCATTGATTCGACTCGTATTCCTTCATGTCGTCCGTTACCGCCTGCACCTGGGCACGCCCGGACGTTTCCTGATGAAGCCCTTCCACGACGCGACCTTTTTCCTGCGCGAGAAGCTCAGTGGAAATTTTCGCAAACCGATCCTCGACAACAATCATGACACGCTCAATCTCTTCCGGCGTCATGCCAAGACCGCCCCCTGCCGCGTCGCGCTTCATGTGGGCGCGGATTTCGCTGGCATCGCGCACGCCCCGGAACCGCGTCACCACAAGCGCTTCGAGACGGGAACGAAGCGCGGGGTCGGCGAACTGCGGGTTGACCTCGTCAACAATCTCCTTGGCCAACACCGCGAAAATCTCCTCGCGTCGCTTGCCGGCGAACTCCTTACTCACTCCCTCCGGCTCCCTCTTCGCAAGAGGGAGAGAATGCTCGGGCCTCATCCCCCCTTGTGAAGGGGGGGACGGGGGGAGTGCTTTTGCGTCCGAAACCATCATCGCCGATGGCGGCGACACGACGATCGCGATCTTTCCCGCCGGACGCACCGGCACCGGACGACCGTCGCGAATCGCGCTGAACACGCCGACCATGTAGCCCGCTTCTTCGGCATCGACGCCCAGTCCGCCGCGTTCCCACAACGACTGCAGATCCTCTCGCATTTCCAGACGGTCACGGACATCAGAAAAAAACGACAGCGCGATCTGTTTCAACCGAGCGCGTTTCTCGTCGTCCCAGTCCTTGTGCACGAGCAACCCAACCGCCTTTTTCACATCACCCCCTGCGGCAGGAACGGCACGCGCCGGAGCCTTGTTTCCCAAGGAAACCAAACTGATGTGATCGCCGGTTTTGACCGGAATCACGATATCGTCATTTTTCAGCTGTTTTTGGGCGTTTTCTGCCATATCCCCCTTGACAAAAGCCTCGTTTTATAGTATGGTAGCGCGTTCTTGGAAGAAGGAGGAATTCGCCTCATTCTGCCAGGTTCGCGTTTGGACGCCGCAGCGCGGCAAGGAGCGTTTCGATGACAAATGTCGAGTATGCCCGCTGCACGTGCGGCGGGAACCACGGCAAGGTGCCAGTCTTCGTTCCTTCGGGGACGACTGAGCGCTGGTGCATCATCGCGTGGAACGATAGATTCTCGGACTGCCCCGGCTGCAAGGCCCGTCGCAAGAATGGGGCGTGCGGCCGCGGCTGCCGGGAATGCCGGATCCACGGCTGGCACGAGGGGCGTTCCTGCTCCGCGTGCGCCACCGCCCCGGGCATCGGCAAGGCGTTCGACACGTACGTCGTGAAACCGGCGATCTGGACCCTCCTGGGTTCGGTCGCGCTGGTGGGCGCGCTCGTGCTCGTCTCGATCTTCCTCATGAGCATCCCGTTCACGGTGATGCTCGGCCAGTGGTTCATCGATAGCGGCTTCCCCGTGATCGGCTGGGCCATCATCCTGCCCTTCCCGCTGATCCTGGTCCTCGCGCTCGTCCTCAAGGGGGCGATCAGCGAGTTCCGGAAATAGCGGTCACACCGGTCACCGACGCCGGCATGCTTTCACAAGCGTGCCGGCGGTTCTTTTTTTATTGCACCGCAACCGGCTTGCGCACCGGAACGGTCCAATGGAATGCCTCGTCGTCCTCGTCGTAAAAGGCGACGTCCATAAGCGTCCCATCTCCCCGCTCGCGGGCAATATTCGCCACCTGGAGCGCATGCCGAGCGGCTTGTTCTTCCGGCATGTCGAGGGAATCTTCAAACACCACCTGCAAGAAGAGCTTCAGGAACTGCGGCGCCTGCGGGAATACCTTGAAACTGTCGAGGTCCACCGTGCGCTTTTCTTTTTCGAGGAACGCACGAATAAAGTCGTTCAGGGCGCGTTCGGCCAGGAGCGTCTTGAAGTCATGGACCGCGGCATAGAGCCGGAGTGCGGCGGTAACGCGCGCCACATTCGGCTTGGGTTGTCCCGAACGAACCGTAAGATCCCGCGCCAGAATTTCGCGGAGCTTCTGGGGATTCGATCCTGCTTCGGCGCGGAGTGTATCGATAGCCGCGGCAATCGCCGTACGTTCCGGCTCCGGATCGTTGAAACGGTCGCGCAGTTTTTCCTTCTGTGTCGGGGGGCGATACGACGCCGGCAACTTGTTGAGCTCATCAACAAAATCACGCCCCACCTCGGAAAAACTGCCGTTATCGTAGTCCATGAGCTTGCCGTCGAGCTCAACGAGCTTGGACCCCTCGAACCCCTCCACCTTCGTGGAATCAAGCCGCGTCATCTCCAGCGCACCGAAGATATTTTTGAGGAGAACCTTTTCGTCCGGTGGCAGGGTCCGGAAGCCAGGATGCTCGTTGAAGAATCGCGCCTGCAGCAAGGCGTCATTTTTGGCATCGCGCACCATCGAAAGATACTCCGTGACCCAGTTGGCCACTGTGCCGCCGCGCTCCAGATTGCTCCCGAAGGCTGGAAATGGCTTCGTAATCTGCTCCTTGTTGCGGAGCAATGCGTCGCGGATGCGTGCCTTGAAAGCATTACGCTCCTCGAGCGGTGTGATGAGAAGCCGCTCGCGGAAAAAGTCTTTAAGCTCGTATCCCTCGGGCTGCAGTTTGAGTGCATTCACCTTCTGCTCGAACATCTGAACGACATCGTTCTCCTCAGAAAGATGCGGCAACGCCACCCAGCGCGCCTGGTCGTAGAGCACGTCGTAGGCGCCGGCATACTGCGGCGACTCCGTGCGGAACTTCACATTCTCTCGCAGGAACTGCTCATAGAACGCACAAAACTCGTCCGCGCCCTTGCGGTTCCTTGTCTGCACGGCGTAACGCACGGAGTTAGAAAGCTCGTCGAGCGTGGCTTGGTTGTCGATGTCAAAAGTGTAGGCCATATGCCGTTATGCGCCGCGCTTCGCGCGGGCTGCGTAAACATTGCTGATGGCCCTACCGACATCCGGCGGCACGCTCTTCAACTGTTCCGTCATCTTGCCGATCGCAGCCTCCAATGCCTTGTACTGCGTGCCGTTATGCTCCACACCCGCGTCCACCACTGACTTCATCACTTCCGCATTTTTGTCGACGAACATGCGCATCATGTCGCCAGACATGCGGTTGTTCTCCACGGTCTTGACAATATCGCCGATGCTCTGGGCGATGAGCACCGCGCCGGCCGCGTCAATGACGTGCCCACCCTTTCCGTCGGGAACCTGGAACGTGGATGTGCGGTTCGCTTCCCGCAACGTGCTGCCCATGTTGCCCTTACCGCCTGACTTAAGGCGACCCTGACCGTATTCGGGGCTGTCCCCAACGTTGCTGACGAAGCGCAGCCGTCCGCCCGGACCACCTTTGACCATGCCCGAGTATACCGTATTGCCTTTGGCTTTGTACTTGGAATCGACTTCGGACAGCGCGGCCATCACCATGCCTCTGGGCATTTGGTTCTGTGCATTCATCAGCTCCTTGGCGAATGACTTGACGCCTTCCAAGCCTTCGCCGTGCGCCTTCCCATTGCTGTCCTTTCGGAGCTTAAGGGCTTCGCCCAATTCGTTGTCTTCGCCGAGTTTGACAATGAGTTGCTGCGCCAAGGTGAAGTCCTTGCTCTTGAGCGCTTCGGTGAGCATGGATGAGGTGACGGTGGCGTCCATGGCGTGTTTGGGCATTTCCGGACCAAAACCGCCGACACTGGCACGCTCCGCACCCTTAGTCCACTTATCTACGCGGCCCTTGGCCGCAGCTTCTTGGCTCGAGAAATCGTTGATTTGGGCCTGCGCTCTCTGCATTTTGCTTTGGTACGCCTGAAAATTCTGACCGCGCGTTTCAAACTGATTCATCAGTTCCGCGGTGGTATCGGACGCACCGCCTGCGGTCTCAACGGCCGCGATTTCGCTTTCCTTGATACTTTCTCCGGCACGTGCCTTGGCGAGTACTGTATCAAGAGCCGTGGCGAGCGGCGTTCCCTCGCCCGCACCCGCCCGCTGCGCACCCAACCTGGTCATAGCCGCGCGATCCAGAGGAGACGCCGTGGCATTCTCGTATAGATCTTTCTGTTCCTTAAACATCCTCTGGGCCGCTTCCCTATTTCCCTTGGCGGCGTCCACATCGCCCTGTGCCTCTTCTGCTTTCGAAAGATAGGCATCCCGACCACGAACACCAGTGGCTTCACCCTTCATCCTTCTATATCCTGAAGCCGCCGCCAAAGCAGCGGTCCCGGCAGTGAAGCCGATGATGCCGGACTTCCGCGCCACTTCATCGGACGCACCCAAGAAACCCTTGACGCGACCACCGACGCCACCCTCACGCAAACTGGAGAGTGCATTCTTCTTTCCCTTCTCGTAGTTGTCCTTGATGCGCGCTTCCGTGCCTGCACCGATGTTCCGCGGGATGCTAAGAATGGTGCCGACGCCGACGCCGGTGCGTGCCGTGATCGTCGAATCAGCAAGCCGCGCCGTTCGACCAATGAGGCGTCCTGCTCCCTTCACCGCACCAATGCCTTTCTGTTGGATGGCCTGCGCAGCACCCGCCATCATGCTGCCACCCATGACGCCGAACTGCGCGGACATGGACATGCCGCCCATCAAAAGTGCGATGGCGATGACAAAAGAATAGAACTTCTCATTTTGACCAGCCGCGGTGACGAACAACGATGGTCCTCCCTCCCGTGTAATCTGCATGTCTTGGGCTATACTGCCGGATCCGGCCACGGCCAAAGATAACCACAGGAAAAATGCGATGAACGGTCCGATGATCACGTAGTTGCCGAACATCCCCCACCACTTGCCATACATTTCCGCTGCTTTGCCTTTTGGAAAGGCGGAGAGGAAAAAAGCCAGCGGTGACATCACGATCAGAAGCCACAGCATGACGATGCGCCCGACAAGCATCAAGGTCATGATGAACACTGCCACGGCCGCGGTCATCATGAGGACGCCGGCCAAGATGAGCGAACCGAGGGCTGACCATGCTGCACTCGACTCCGCTGCTTCGGCTGTGGCACTCGCGGTCAGCTCCCAGACGGAGCTTACATGGAACATGCGCACGAAGTTTCCGCCGGCGATGGCAGAGAAGCCATTTACGAACGTCAGCATCACGACCTGTGAGAAGTCGATCAAGAGACCGCAGATGACTTTGGAAAAGTTGATGACCACGGCCATGATCAAGAGCCGCGGCAACATGCGTTTGTAGCTGTACTCCTCAACTCCGAGGATCGTGCCAAAGGCGATAATCAACATCACCAAGATGAAGAACATGTTGGTGAGATCGCGCACGATCACCCAACCGCGTTCCACAGCTCCGGAGGTGGCGAATCCGTTGTAGCCAGCCACGGCTACGAGCATTTCCGTGAGGAACAGCAGAATCTGCGTGCAGGCCCAACCGAAAAATACGGCGATGGCGCCGATCATGGTGATGGCGGCCGATTCGATGGCGGTAAGCGGCGCGGCATGCGCCTGCGCGGCGAGCCCAAAGATGCCGACCAACGCGAACACCGCGACTGGCAGCACCAGTTTGCGTCCCGGGAATGTGGCAATGAAACGGGAAAATGCGCTCCGCATGGGCATCAGGTAATCGCTGCCAGTATACAAAAGAAAAGAGGCCCGTACCAGCATGAACATGCTGATACGGGCCACGTGTAGGGGCGGGTTTCAAACCCGCCCCTACCGACACGTCCCCACGCAAACGCGCAGGTCGCAGCCCACCCCGCCGGGGATCGCCGAGTTATGCCACGGTGCGACCGTCACCGGAGCGCCGTCGACCGTGACCTCCGGCAAACCGTACGGCACCTGGAAGGTGCCCGCCGGCCACTCGCCGCACATCCAGGCGCCGCCCGGGAAGCTGCCGTTCAAGAGCAGCCAGCCGGGAGCGACGCAACTCCAGCTGCGATCGACGACACCCGTGACCCCTTCGTAGGACGGGTGGGCCGTGCCGAAGCCGGAACCGAAGCTCCACGATCCGGCGTACGCCGAGAAGCGCACCCGGACCGCGTATCCGCAGGACGCGGGTCCCGCGTCCGGCGCGGGTGGAGGTCCGGCATCGGGTACAGGCGCCGCACAGACTTCGTCGACGTATCCGTCACAGTCGTCGTCGCGGCCGTTGCAGGATTCGTCCGGCGGCCAGCACGGCGCCCAGCCGTGTCCGTCGCTGTAGCAGTGCTGCGATCCGATGGAACCGCAGGACGTGCTACAGGAGCGATCCGTTCCACCCGCGCAGACGGGTGGCGGATCGCACACGCCACCGTTGTCGATGAAGCCGTCGCAGTCGTCGTCGAAGCCGTTGCAGGTCTCGACGGATGGCGTGCACGTCGGCATCGGCGGGCCGGCGTCCGGTGGTCCGGGAGTCATCCCGGCGTCGACGGACATCGGCGGACCGGCGTCGATCACCACCACATCGTCCTCGTCCTGTTCTCCTGCCACGTCCTCCGGTGAACCGGCGGGCAGAGCTGGCAAAAAACAGGCGTCCGCACTGATGCACATCCGGGCCCGACAGTCGCGTGCCAACTCCTCGCGTAAATCTTCGGCGCGGGTGCCAGCGAGCGAATCGAGATCGGCTGCGGCGATTCGCGCAGAGACACGCGGATTCAGACCGAAGCTCGAGATCGGGTACCCGAAGACGCGCGCCGTCTGCTCGTCGAGGATCCAGGAACGGAACGTGTTGTTGCCGCTCCCGCGCACCACCACCCAGATCCGCGGATCCCCGGGCGTGGTGACACCCACCAGCGTCCCGGGCGCGAAGCCAAGCGTGCCCGCGAGCGGCCAGCCCGCCCACAGCGCGGCTTCCGCCGGCGTGGTCGTTCGCCACTCGTCGCTGCCACTCCACGTCAGATACGACTCCCAGGAGAGGAAGGCGTACCTGCGCCGATCGGCGATGTCGACGAGATAGATCGTCCCCGTCGCCGGATTCCGGTATTCGCGATAGCGCGGGGTCGTATCGAGCTCGGCCAGAATGCTGATACACGTCAGCACGCCGGGCGCGACCTCGATGGCGCGGTCGGGCGGTATCCGCTGTGCCACCAAGGCCTCGGGCGAGGCGTGATAGGCCGTGGGTCCCGACGGATCATAGACGACCAGGTAGTGGTCATCCCCCGAATGCAACAGGGTGCCCGGCGGATACCAGGTCGCATTCGGAAACTCGCTGAAGCCCGGACGGATGACCTCGACGCCGCTCGGATCGGGCCGCAGGGCCCGCACAAAGGCATCTCGTGAAATCCGCGCCCGCTGACCATTACGGTAACCGGGATCCAAGATGTAGACGTACTGGTCCGAGAAACCGTAGACCACGATGAAGTGGCTCCGGCTGCACCGACCGTATGCGAGTTCGCTCGCGTACTCACAAACGTCCACTGCCACGATAACCGGATGGTCGGCCAAGATGGCGTTTTGGATATCGTTGATCCGGACCGGGGTCCCCGTGCTCGCGTCGAACGTGCGCACCGTATGCCCGAGATGCTCAAGCACCGGAGCCAAATTCGACACGAGAGTCCCACGGCTGGACGACGGACGGAATCCGCCTTCCACCATGCCGCAGTCTCCGGCACGCCGACAGTACGAATGTACCTCCGACGGACAACCGTCGACCGCGGACCGGAACGAACAGTCCGTACCGGCCCTGCCCGTCATGCGCTCGATGATCGAGACACATGCCGGTCCACATTCCAGATTCGTGACCCCCGAAGCCGCCCAGGCCTCGTAAGAGTCGCCGAACTGGTAGGTCCACACGTCGAAGGCATCGACGCCCGGCGGCATGCTGACGCGATGCACGGACGAATCGTCCGCGAACCGGTCTTCCCAGTCTCCCGAGACGACACGCTCGACGCTGCCGCCGAGTTCCCCATGCGGATTGTGTTCCTGAGGCGCGCAGGAGACGACCGCAACGGACATGAGCCATGCAGAAACGCACCCGTAGCGGAACATAGAATGATTCACGATTCTTCTCCTCGTTATAGATTGTCAGAGAACGATAGTTTTCTCCCCCCGATGAAGGGTGCGCTGCTCAATCCGGGAGAGAAATGTGCGCTTCTTTGCCACAGTTCTACATCTCGATACTATTCGTGAAGTGATTTCAGAAAATCCGTGATCAACTCATTGTTGGTAGTCCAGACATCAATCGCGTAATCGTTGCGCTCGCCGTCAAAGTAGTACAGGTGATCTGGGCAACCGGCCTCGCACCAGGATTCTTCCTTCTGGACTTCCCAAACCTTAGGGTATGACGTCGCGATAAGACGCGCGGGAGCTTTCGTGATGTCATCCCGTTTGATTTCCATTTGCGTCCCTTCGGAGAAACACACACCCGGTTTATCGCCATCAGCACAGAACGGCCCGCCGCTGCTGACTGCGCCGATGAGCACGCCGGCCCGGCTCGTGATCAGCGCATCTGCACCACGGGAAG
Organism: Patescibacteria group bacterium; assembly: GCA_038054875.1. Classification (GTDB taxonomy): domain Bacteria; phylum Patescibacteriota; class Patescibacteriia; order 2-12-FULL-57-11; family 2-12-FULL-57-11; genus SCUL01. The sequence goes on along the minus strand of JBBUJK010000012.1, from coordinate 4,076 downwards.
CCCACTGAGAATCAATTTCTAAACCGATCTTCACGACCCACGACTCGGGAACGCTGAACTTCAATGTCCGTTCAAGGTATTCTTTCTTCAACGGAGCGCTCGACGGTACCGGCGCGAGGGAAACAGGTTGCGGCAGATTCTGTTTCGGAACAGTCGGCGCGACGGCACATCCGGCGCCAAGCAACGTCAGTCCGATCAAAGCAACTCCGAGGTGTTTGCGCATATCCATAGGTAAAAAGGTTCCTCCTTGGCGTATCACGTGCGTCCTATCCGGTCAAGACTCCGCGATACCCCGACGGCAGTACTGGGAGAAGATCAGGTGAAACACCCCAGGACTGCCGTCGGTCCGTGCCGATCTCCCCTTATGCCCTTCGATATGCTCAGGGCATGTTCGGGGCAAGCCCGAGCGCGGTCCCGCTTGCCCCGTCGGATGACGGGGCCGACCGCCGTGGTTGCCGGCCGAGGCACCCATCCATGGGCGCAGACAACGGCTGAGGCGCACGTGCGGAGCGAGGCAGCAGCGCTCGCGGTAATTGGCATCGCGTTTGAATTGTCCGAACAGGCGGCGGCGCGTCGCGAGCGGTTCGTTCTCCGTCGCAAGCGACGGTCTCCCCGGCCGCGGGTCTCCAGTGGTCGCACCTGTCACTCGAGCGCGCCGCCTCTGCTCTGATGTAAGCGTACGGTGCACCTGCGCAGCGTCAATGGAAGGCTGTTTGTATACCACGGATGAACACGAAATTTCCCCGCGAAGACCGATGACGGCGCAAACGTTCACGTCGCATGTGCAATTTCGGTCTTTTTATCCACAAGTGAAACGGTGGTTCGTGAGAAAAGTTATCCCCAAAAATCGACAGGTGATCCTGTTTTCCCGATGAATCCATCGAGCAATTCATCGAGGGATCGATTTTTCGCCCATCGCTGGCGCATGGTTCGGACCAGGCCGCGCAGTTCGGGATATGGCGGCTGTCTTTTCAACCGCAGCCGCTTTCGCCACCGCGGATCATTCAGAACCACCGTGTTGAACGCCTCGGAGAGGTCCCAAAGAACTTTCGTATGATCCGGATGCCTGGTGTGTGGATACCGTTTGAAGACGTACGCATAGAATGCGAAGTGCAACATCTCATGCACCATGGTTTCGCGGGGACGGATATGCCGGAAGAATACCTGAAAGTATCGATGGCGAATGTCCCGCGGATTGCAATTCCAGATCGACACGGAACACGTATATGCGCCGGGCGGCGGAAAGCCCGGACCGAACAGTTCTCCTGTAAGCGAAAAGAATCCACCCGCGACACTCCTCCAAATCCGGGCGAAGTCCATCCGCGTCCGTTCGAGATCCGCCGCATGCAGAAGATAATATTGGTCGACATACGCGGCAAGAACAGACCTCGTCAAACGCGCGTGTTTGCGCAGCTCCGGATGCGGTGCAAGCAGCCCCCATGTCCGGAAGTCGACGCCGCCCGCCTTCATCGTGCGAAACGCCAAGGCAACGCCTAGATCTTCCTTCTTGTTGATTGTAAAAACGAGGTTCGGATGGTCCATAAAAAACGTGGCAAGATGTTTCCTTGCTGGTCAGCGGCAACATGCTTTCCTCCGGAGACAGTCGAGTGACCGTCACCGGAAGTGTTAGCCCGGACGGCCGCGAAGTCCAGTACGATTCGGTGGGCGCGGTGTGAGCTTTCACACGGTCTGCACGCGCTAGCGGCACGCTGGAAGGTTTGAAAGCGGCAATCGGGTTCGCCCGAGAGCCGCTGGAAGACCGACCAGCTCTTTTTTTCCAAAAATTGTTCAACCGATACCAATGAACCAACCTGACGGCCTATCCTTGACGACACGCCAGGTTGCCTCATCGACGAGCAATCCGACTTCTTTGAAGTAAGTACGGATCCTCTCTTCGCTGAGCTTCTCCGGATTGAACCACATTTCAAGTTCGGAGCCCGGAGGGGTACCGACCTCTGGGATATGCTTCAAACCCTTCAGGTAAAAAAGGTAGGGCGGCGTACGCGGTTGCATCCGTCCGGTCTGCAGCTCCTGCTCATACAAATCCACTGATCCGTGGAATCTTTCCCTCAATTCCTGATCTTTCCAACCTAAAAACTTTACCCGGGTAACACGACCGGGCTGTGTACGGAAAGATTCGAAGGTTTTTTTCAGCTTTTCAAGAAAGGTGGACATGTGTCTCGACAAAAAGAAATGCCGCGTGTGCTTTATACACGCGGCGGCCTCTCGGCGCTAGAGCACCAGGAGGACCTCGCGCAGATGAGGCGCTGCCATCTGGGCTCTTTTTTATTCCAGATCAGGCAACGCCAATGAACCAACCGGAAGCTTTATCCTTGACGACGCGCCAAGTCGTCTCATCTACAAGCAATCCAACTTCCCTGAGGTACGTGTGAATTCTGTCTTCGCTCAGTTTGTCTGAACAAAAAGCAATTTCAAGTTCTGATCCCGGCGGAGTTCCAATGCCCGGCAGCTCACGAATTGCAGTGCCTTTCACGTACTGCAGATATGAGGGCGCCCGGGGCAGCGTTCGGCCGGTCTGAAGCTGCTGTTCATACAGTTCAACACTTCCATGAAACTTCGATCGCAATGCCTCATTCTCCCAACCCAAAAACTTCACCCGAACAATTCTGATGGGTGGTGTACGAAAATGGTTTATGAATCTTTTCAGTCCTTCGGAAAGGATCGACATATTTCTCAAAAAAGAGGCCGCGTGTTCTTTATACACGCGGCGACCGTATTGCGCTAGATAGCCAGCAGCAGCTGTTCCATATAGGGCCCGGCCATCTGTGCCAGAATCCGTGCGGACACCACTGCCATGCCGACGGCGACCATGGCCTGCTCGAGAAGCATGATCGTTCTTCGTCCGCCGCACGTGCACGCGGTGTAGCCTGAAACGCTTTCGTCGTAGCCGAGGCAGACCTCTCCCGTCGCCCCATCTCTCCATGCGGCGACATGGATGTCGAACACCTGGTACGAATCCCAGTTCAGGCGGAACGACATCTTCCACGCCTGTCGGGAGATGCATCCTCCGACCGGACGGAAGACCGGACGCTCGTCCATGCTGAAACGGTAGTGGCCGCCCAGAGGAACGACCAGCGCCTCACGCGCAACTCCGACCTCCCCATCGGACGACGCCTCCAGATCGGCGCTGGACATCCCACCTCTCCGAATGACGCAGCCAGCTCCTCGGCCATCCTGTTCCCGGCGACGAATCGCAGCTGGAGTCCGAGTCGACCTGCCAGGGCTTGGAGGCTGGGGATCTGCCACCCGAACAGCTCGGGATCGTCGAAGGTCGTCCACGGAACGCGCGCTTCGAATCCCGTGGGTCCGGACCGGTCGATCACGACGTCGTAGTAGATGCCGTTCGGACCGGGTTCCGGTTCCGGTGCGTCGTAGCACCCGCAGAACCAGAAGGCCATCCCGAAGGTGGCAGCAATCATTGCATTCCTCACGACGTCACCTCATGCTCTGGTTCGTTTGTACCGGTCTAACCGGGTTGTTCATGTGTCTATTCCCTTGATACGTGAAAAACAAAAGAACTGTCAAGCCCCTTCGCTAAACTTAAACCCGGGCCATTGGCCCGGGTTTGCCTTGGCACGCGCTATTCACGCGGGAAGACCACGATGACTCCGGTAGACATATCCTCGGTCCCGCCGAATGGAGTGAACGGATCGAAACCCAGTACACGAACGTCTTCGGCCTCATCAAGAGTTGTTGGGATCAGACACTCGTTGAACGCAGCTCTACCTGAGAGCGTCGGGTTTGTCGATCCGTCATAGCAATGGTTCGGATCAGTCGTCGGACCACCCGTGCAGCTGCCATTACAGAACCCCCAGTTGTCCAAGACCTGCACGCGCGGCTTGTACACGCAGGCCGAGCGGCCGTCCACGATCTCCACGCAATCGTTGGTTCCGTCGAAGCAGCGGGCCGTGGCGTCGCGGTTGCAGATGTAGGCGTGATTGAAGGCCATCGGCGCGAGCGCATCACAGGCATCCGGCGACGTGCCGAAGTCGTGGTTGTCGCAATTCGAGACCAGCTCCAGCGCTTCCGTGCCGTCCGAGCGCGGGACGCGGCGG
>JBBUJK010000011.1:0-24843 GCA_038054875.1 Patescibacteria group bacterium | reverse complement strand
CAACAAGCTGCTGCGTTCCACGGATTGCGCGCTGACCTACGAGATTTCCTACGTGGACGCGCGCCCGGCCGCGGCCATCACTTCGGTCGCGGTGGACTTCTACGACCCGCGTCGCATCTACATCGCCACCTCGGAAGGCGACCTGCTGCGCTCCACGGACGGCGGCGGCGCCTGGGGCGCGATGAATCGCTTCGACAGCGGCGTCGTCAAGATTGTGATGAGCGCGAGCGACAGCCGCGTGCTCTGGGTCGGTCTTAAGGATCGCGGTTTCTGGCGGACCAACGACGCCGGCGCCACGTGGACCGATCTCACCCGCACCATGGATGAATTCTCCGGCGCTCGCGCCATGACGGATCTCGTCGAGGACCGCACCGTGCCGGGCACGATCATTCACGCTTCACGGTACGGTCTGCTCAAATCCGTGAACAGCGGCGACACCTGGACGCGCATGAACATCGTCACGCCGCCGGAATCGGCACAGATCACGGCGCTTGCGGTGAACCCCAAAAACGGCCAGGAGATTTATTACGCCGTGGGTACGACGTTGTATGCGTCGAGCGACGGCGGTCAGACCTGGGTCACGCGCCGCTCGCCGGCGCCGCGGCTTGCCACTGCTTTCGCCGTCGATCTGGAGACCGGAGGAGCCGTCTACATGGGCATGTCGCAACCTAAAAAGTAACGGATGTCATTCTGAGTGGAACGAAGAATCCTTCCAGGATCGTGCTCGGGAAATCGTTCGGGAAAGTCCAAGAAGGATCCTTCACTACCGTTCAGGATGACAACATCGTATGAACCTTTCTGACCACAAACCACGATTCGAAAAAGTCGTTGATCATCTGAAGAAGGAACTGAGTTCATTGCGCACCGGCCGCGCCAATCCTGTCGTGCTCGACACCGTGAAGGTGGAAACGTACGGCAGCATGATGGACATCAAATCCTTGGCGTCCGTGAGCGTTCCCGATGCCGCCACGCTCATCATCGAGCCGTGGGATGCGAGCGCGATCAAAGATATCGAGAAGGGAATCATCGCTGCGAACATCGGGCTGAATCCGATCGTCGACGGCAAGCGCATCCGCATCTCGATGCCGAAGATGACGGAAGAGAACCGCAAGGACCTGGTCAAAATCGTCGGCCGCAAAACCGAGGAGGCCAAGGTCAGTCTGCGCGGTTTGCGCGAAGAACTGCGCACCGAAATCATCGAGGCCGAGCGCGACGGCAAGATGTCCGAGGATGGCCGTTTCCGCGCGCAGGACGATCTGGAAAAGCTCGTAAAAGGATATACGGAGCAGTTGGACAAGATCGAAAAGGAAAAGGAAAAGGACATCATGACCATCTGACCATGGCTGCATTATCCATGGAACAACTGGTCGCGTTTGCGAAGCGCCGGGGATTCATCTTTCCCGGTTCGGAGATATATGGCGGACTCGCGAACTCCTGGGACTATGGTCCGCTCGGCACGGAGCTGCGCCGCGCCATCAAAGATGCATGGTGGAAACGTTTCGTGCAGGGCCGCGGCGACATGGTCGGCGTCGAAACGGCGCTCTTGATGAACCCCAAGGTCTGGGAGGCTTCCGGCCACCTGGCCACCTTCAACGATCCGCTCGTGGAATGCGCGAAGTGCAAGGAACGTTTCCGCGCCGATCATGTGGAAGGAACAGTCTGTCCGAATTGCGCTGGAAAACTCTCTGAAGCGCGGCAGTTCAATCTGATGATGAAAACGTTTCTGGGACCGGTCGAAGACGCGGCCAACGCCGTCTACTTCCGTCCGGAAACGGCGCAAGGCATGTTCGTGAACTTCAAGAACGTACAAACATCCTCACGCCGCCGGTTGCCGTTTGGCATGGCTCAGGTCGGCAAGGCCTTTCGGAACGAGATTACGCCCGGTAACTTCATCTTCCGGACGCGCGAGTTCGAACAGATGGAAATCGAATACTTCATTGCGCCGCCGAAGTCGGACAAGGACTGGCAGAAAGTTTTCGAGCACTGGCTCGCTGACATGCACGCCTGGTGCGTCGAGGTCGGCATCGACGCCAAGCGCGTCCACGAGCTCGAGGTGCCGAAAGACGAGTTGGCGCATTACTCGAAGCGCACCGTCGACCTGGAGTTCGACTATCCGTTCGGCCGCAAGGAACTCTACGGCATCGCTTACCGTACCGACTTCGATCTCAAGAACCACATGGAGAAGAGCGGCGAGGATCTGCGCTATCTTGATCCGGAAACGAATGAGAAGGTGCTGCCGCACGTCATCGAGCCGACCTTCGGCGTGGACCGCACCGTGCTTGCGGTGCTGGCCTCTTGCTACGACGAAGACAAGGCGCCGACCGCTGAGGAAGGGGAGAGCGAGGCGCGTGTCGTGCTCCGGCTCCCAAAGAAGATCGCACCTGTCCAAATCGCGGTGCTGCCGCTCTCAAAGAAGATCGAACTGTCCGGGCCGTGTCAGGAGTTGGCGCAGTCGCTGCGTGGCCAGTACCGCGTGGAGTATGACGAGACGCAATCCATCGGCAAGCGTTACCGCCGCCAGGACGAAATCGGCACGCCATATTGCGTCACCATGGACTTCGACTCGCTCGAGGACAAAAAGGTCACCGTCCGCGACCGCGATACCATGTCGCAGGAGCGCGTCGCCATTGCTGATCTGTCGGCCTATCTCACTGAACGCTTCGCATGATGACTGTCTCCTACGCACTCAAGAACGGCTCGCGCATCGTACTCGTGCCGATGCAGGAAACCAAGGCCTTCACCGTGCAGGTGCTGCTTCCGGTCGGCTCGCGCCACGAGTCGCGGGTGATGAACGGCGGTTCGCACTTTCTCGAGCACATGATGTTCAAGGGGACGAAGCGCCGGCCGAACACCCAAATCATCAGCCGCGCACTCGACGCCATTGGCGCCGAGTACAACGCATTCACCGGCAAGGATCACACTGGCTACTACATCAAGGCAGCCGCCGAACATGCCGAGTTGCTGTTGGACATGCTGTCCGACATGCTCTACCACTCGATCTTCGATCCCAAGGAGTTCGAGCGCGAGCGCACCGTCATCATCGAGGAGATACACATGTACGAGGACAACCCGATGATGTTCGTGGATGAACTGTTTGAGCAGGAACTGTTCCGCGGCAACACGCTGGGCTGGCGTATTTCCGGCGCACGCGAGGATATCGAGAAGATGAAGCTCGCCGACGTCGCCACGTATCGTAAGAAGCACTACCGCCCGAGCGGACTCGTGATTGCGCTTGCAGGAAAAATTCCGGAGAACGCCCGCGACCTGGTGAGCCGCTACTTTGACGCGACCAAGGAACCATCGATCACGAAACCGAAACCGTTCGCGACATTCCACGCCGCGTCCATGTCCAAGGGGCCGAAGGCCGTGCATCACTACAAGGAAACGGAACAGGTGCAGTGCATGCTCGGTTTCCCGGGCTATGGCTACGGCGACAAACGATTGGCAGCGCAAAGCGTGCTGTCTGTCATTCTGGGCGGCAACATGTCGTCGCGTTTGTTCACCCAGGTGCGCGAACGTCGCGGTCTCGCCTATATGGTTCGCGCCGGCGTGAGTCCATATCAGGATATCGGTGCGTTTGCTGTGCAGGCCGGACTGCGCAAGGACAAGGTGGACGAGGCGCTCAAGATCATCCTCTCCGAACTCAAAAAAACCAAGGATGTTGTTGTGGGCGCCGCGGAACTCCGTCGGGCCAAGGAATATATCAAGGGGAAGATCACGCTCGGACTCGAGGAGTCCAACGAGGTTGCCGATTTCTATGGTCGTCAGGAGTTGTTCCAAAAAAAGATGGAATCGCCGGAAGAAAAAATCGCCAAGATCATGGCGGTGACCGCCAAAGACGTGCAGACCGCGGCGCGCGACATCTTCCGTGTCGAACGGCTGCGGTTGGCCGTGATTGGTCCATTCGAAGACGCTGCGCGGTTCCAGAAACTTCTGCGCGTTTGACGCTATGCATACCGTCATTGGTAACTGGAAAATGCAGCTGACCATTACCGAAGCAGCACAGCTGGCCAAGGATATTGCTGCGACGCTTCCCAAGCGTTTGCCGGACGTGCGCGTCACCGTGTGTCCGAGCTACGCCGCACTCGCGTCGGTCAAGGAGGCACTTGGTGTATCGCCGGTCGTCTTGGGTGCGCAAGACCTCTGCCACGAGGAGAAGGGTGCATATACCGGCGAAGTGTCCGGACGCGAGCTGGCTGATCTTGGCGTGAAGCTCGTCATCATTGGCCACTCGGAGCGGCGCAGTCATGTACACGAGGATGACACGCTTATCCGCGCCAAGGTGCAACGCGCGCTCAAGTATAAGATGATTCCCGTGCTCTGCGTCGGTGAGACGCGCGACGAGCGCGATAAGGGATTGCGCGACGTCGTGGTGGAGCGTCAGGTGCGCGCCGCGCTCGAAGGGCTGGAGTTGCCGGCACGCGGCGAGTTGATCATCGCCTACGAGCCGATCTGGGTGATCGGTTCGGGCACGGCCGTGGATCCGGAAGATGCCGCCCGTTCCCACTACATCATCCGTGAAACGCTGCGTGACGTCTTCACGTCGGAGACGGCGGATCGCCGTTGCCGCGTGATTTACGGCGGGAGCGTGGATAAGGACAACATCGCCGAGTTTCTGGCGCGTCCCGTTATCGATGGCGTGCTTGTGGGCGGTGCGTCGCTCTCTGCATCGGAGTTCACGGCCATTGTCGAGGCGGCGCGGACGGCCGATGCCAAGGGTGCGGGACGGGGTTGATCGGCCCTAGAACCGGTGCTATAGTCCCGGGTGCCTATGCTGTGGTTTGCGATTCCTGGCGCCGTTACCGTGCTCGCGCTCATTGCGCTGGCCGTCCTCGTAATCCGGAAATTCCCGGAACTCGTGCTGATTGACGTCGCCACGATCGCGCGCGAACGTGATGCAAGCGTCAAAAAGGGGATCATCACCGGCCGCGCCGCACGTCTCTCTAAGAACTGGGGTGTTCGTGCTAAGACTGCGGTCTCTCCTGCAACTACCGCCATGCGCAGTGCGGTCCGCAATCTGGCCGCACGTGCAGCGGACTTGGAGCAGCGGTATCGGCGCATCGGCATGGCTGCGGGTTCCGGAGAAAAGGTCGCTGACCGTCAGATTCGCGAACTCATGGAGCAGGCCCGTGAGATGGCGCGCGCCGGCCGTTCCAGCGAGGCCGAGTCCAAGTACATCCAGGTCGTTTCCATTAATCCGAAGTTCGTCAAAGCGTACGAGGAACTCGGCCGCCTGTACCTGCGCGAGAAGCAGTGGAAGGAATCCGAGGAGACGTTTCGCTTCCTTCTGAAGCTCGACCCGAAAGACGCCTCGGTGCTCGCCAACTTGGGCGAATTGGAAACGGCACAGGGAAAACACGTGGAGGCACTTGTTCATTACCAGGCTGCGGTTGTGCTCAAACCAGCGAATCCCAAGTACCTGGACATGCTGCTCGAAGCAGCGCTCACTGCCGGCAACCGCGACGTAGCTCGCGAAACATTCGCGCGGCTGAAGGAAGCGAACGTGGAAAATAATAAACTGGGTGATTTTGAAACGCGTATCCGTGAAATGACGACGGTGGAATCCAAGAAGGAACATCTGCCGACATAGCTCAGATGGTAGAGCGCGTCCTTGGTAAGGACGAGGTCTCGGGTTCGATCCCCGATGTCGGCTCCACGGGCAGATACCGAAGCGGTCAAACGGGGCAGACTGTAAATCTGCTGGCCCTGCGCCTTCGAAGGTTCGAATCCTTCTCTGCCCACCAAAAACTGTCGCCGAAAGGCGACAGTTTTTGTATTCAATCTTTCGTATATTTCCTGTAACGTTCTTTGTAACTATGTTTGCCACATCCGTACAACGCTTCGTATATCGGCGCGTGTTGAAGCCGATTTTTTTCCGCCAGGATCCGGAAGATACGCATGACCGCGTGCTCGCCGTCGGGAAGTTGCTCGGCCGCAGTGCGGCAACGCGTGCCGTCACATCGTGGGCGTTGTCATATCATCATCCGGCGCTGGTGCAGAACGTGCTCGGCATGCGCATGGAAAATCCCGTTGGTCTGACCGCAGGATTTGACAAGAACGCCGAACTCACGGACATCTTGCCTGCTGTCGGGTTCGGATTCGCGGAAGTGGGATCCATTACCGGCGAGCCGTGTCCGGGAAATCCGCGGCCGCGACTGTGGCGTCTGCCAAAAACCGGTGGACTCGTGGTGTGGTACGGACTGAAGAACGACGGCTGCGAAGCCGTTGCTACGCGCTTGCGCGGCAAGCGGTTCGCGTTTCCCGTTGGTATCAGCGTTGCAAAGACGAATTCGCCGGACACAACAGACGTGGAAAAAGGGATTGCAGATTATGCAAAAGCGTTTGCTGCGTTTCACGACATCGGCGATTACATCACGGTCAACATCAGCTGTCCCAACGCATTCGGCGGAGAGCCGTTTGCCGTTCCGGATCGGTTGAAGCGGCTGCTCACCGTGCTCGACAAGATCCCAATGGAGAAGCCGGTGTTCTTGAAAGTTGCGGTGGACATTTCCCCAGCGGAACTTGATGCCTTGGTTCGCGTCGCAGATGTGCACCACGTCCAGGGTTTCGTCCTCTCCAATTTGACCAAGCGTCGCGACCGTCCGGAAATTCATCCGGAAGAAATCCGCGGACTCGACAAGGGCGGCGTCAGCGGGCGGCCGGTGCGCGCGGCGTCGAATGCGTTGATTGCACATCTGTACCGTACGGCGGGACAGCGGTACCTGATCATCGGTTCGGGCGGCGTGTTCAGCGCGGAGGACGCCTACGAGAAAATTCGCGCCGGTGCGACGCTCGTGCAACTTGCAACCGGCATGATTTTTCAAGGGCCGCAATTGATCGGGGAGATCAACAAGGGGTTGGTCGCCTTGCTTCAGAAAGACGGATACGCGAATATCGCGCAGGCCGTGGGTGCTGCGCATTCTCCTTGACAAGTCCACGCTTTCCTGGCCATCCTGGGATGGCTCCCTGATGTTTCTGGGTGCTCCGGCCATGCGGGACATGGCATGCTCGTTGATAATGAGAACGCTATCGTGACTACTCCGTCTCGAACTCTGCCCATCGTGGCAGTGCTGGTCCTGGCAGTCCTGGAAATGGTTCCCGGCTGCAGCAGTTTCGATGGTCCGCCGTCGTTCGATGATGTCACCGGCGACACGGCATTGCCGCTGTGTCTGACCTGTTCGTCCGACGCGAACTGCCGGGTCTTCGACGCGTGCACCATCGGCGGCAGCAACGTCTGCCGCAGTGGTCACTGCTTGGGTGATCACGTCACCTCGGTGGACTACTCCTGTGTGCAGGACGTCGGCGGCTGCGCCGCCGGCACACCCGCGCCGACGCCGACTCCGACGCCGAGCGCGAGCTGTGGGACGGTCGGTGCGCCACCCGAGCAGATCCGGCAGGTGCTGGACCGCACGTACTGCCATTTCATCAGCCTGCCCCCCACGGGCACGCGGTACGTATTCGGCAAGATCGACGTGGTCGCGGACAGTGCGGAGAGCACGTTCGAGATCATACGGGGCAACGTCGTCGGCGTTCGCGCTGACGGCACGCTGGTGCCCCTCCTGGGTACTGCTGTAGGGCGACCGCCCTTCACGTATGCGGGCTGGTATATGCGCTCGCCCACGTGGTACGGCAGTGATGCGCATGACGACGTCCTGCCCCTGCCCAGCTCGCCCTACATCTTCACCGTGCCCACGGATCACGTGTTGCACGTCGTGCTGGGCGGTATGGTAGACATGAGCGCCTATCACGAGGTGTTCATGATGGTGCAGGCGCGCACCACCAGGGACGCCCGCTATCAGGTCGGCGTCGACTACGACAGCGACGACCGCGTCGATCCGGGTGAACGGCGCGTGGACAGCGGCGTGAGCGACTGGGCATCGTGTTCGGCCGGTGGGGACATCACCCTCTCGTCGCCGATCTCGACGAACCCGACATTCTGCGGCTATCGTCCGATCAGCACGACACCTGCACCGACCCCGACGCCACCGCCACCGCCACCTCCGACCGGATCGCGCGACTTCGTGGCACAGCTCGGCTCGTCCTTCCCGGACTACTGCTCGAGCGGCTGGGTCATCACGGTGTGGGGAACATCGGCGGCCGACAACCTGGTCTCCGCCCCCGGCGGCGCCATCCGCAGTTCGGCTCCCGCGAGCTGGTACTCGAGAAGCTCGCTCACCATGGAATGCGCTTCGCCGCATCACTGGATGGACTGGAGTCGCTGGTCCGGGCAGACCGTGTCCGACATCGCTGGCTTCGGGACGCTCACGATGTGCGGCGCGGACATCCGGTCTCTCGTGAGCATTCAGCACGATGTTGCGGGTGACGGGGTTCGCCCGCTCATCAACTGGGGCAGCGTCCGCGGCTCCTGCCTGTAACGTTACAGGAGTAGTCGTCGGGCATCAGTGAAAACTGGTGCCCTCTTTTTTTTGGAAATTTGGGCGAGTTGGGTGGTCAAGCGCGGTTTCTTGCTATACTGCGGTCATGTCCATCCCGTACATCGCGCTTTCCTTGCTGCTCGCACTTCTGCCGAGCGTATTTTGGCTGGCGTTGTATCTGTGGGAAGACCGTCGCGAGCCGGAGCCGCGTGAACTTTTGCTGCGCTTGTTCCTTGCCGGCATGATAACCGCTTGCATTTCCGTGCTGCTGCAGGAACCGATTCGCGTCGCCGGAACAATCGGGCCGGTCCAGGTCGGCATGATCGCGCTGATTGAGAAGGGGACGATGCTCATAGCGGTGCTGCTCGTGGCCTGGCGCACGAAGTCCTTCACGCAAGTCATCGACGGCGTGATCTACCTTGTGGCCGTGGCACTCGGCTTTGCGTTCGTTGAAAACTTTTTCTTCTTCGCATACTGGGTGCCGCAGCACGCGGGCGAAGTGCTCGGCAGCACCTTGGCGCGCGTTTCGATCATCCGTTTCCTCCTGACGACGTTCGTGCATACGATCACGGCAGGCATCAGCGGGCTGACATTGGGAGTCGCCCGGTTTCGGACCGCGTCCGGTTGGCTCCTGATCGTGGGCGGTCTTGCCGTCGCAGTGGCGCTCCATACCGCCTTTGACGCGGCCGTGCTCACAGGATATCTTGTCGAAGCCGCGGTCGCGACGGCGATTCTTGGCCTGTCGTTTCTGGTGTTGCTCCAGCTCCGCAGCGTCACCCGTCCACGCAGCCGTCCATAGGCCGTTTGCCTGAGTAGCTCAGTGGTAGAGCACCTGTTTTGTAAACAGGCGGTCGTCGGTTCGAATCCGACCTCAGGCTCCACCCCCACCCTTGCCAGCCGGCAGCCGCTTTGGTATATTCTTCCCGGCTTTCAATTTCCCCCGTATGTCCCAGGACAACCTGATCAAGATGGAGTGCACGCAGTGCCACCGGATTGGCTACTATTCCCACAAGAATAAGAAGACCATCAAGGCCCGGCTCGAGCTCTCCAAGTTCTGCCGCTGGTGCAAGACGCACAAAGTGCACAAAGAAACGAAGTAAGGGCGAGTCCGCTTTTTATAAGCGGACTTTGCGTTTCTATGGTTCGACAGGGCTCACCACAGGTGGATCAGCCGCGGGAAACACTGCGCTTCGGCGGGGCGATCGTCTTCCTGGCGAGCTTCGTGCTGATGACGCTCGAGCTCGTGGCTGGGCGCGTCATGGCGCCGTATTTGGGCGTTTCGATTTTCACCTGGACGGCGATCATCGGCGTGATCCTGGCGGGCATCAGCATTGGGAGCTGGCTGGGTGGGAAAGTGGCGGATACGGATCCGAAGCGCGCGCATCTGGCGGTGCTCTTTTTCGCGGCGGGTATCGCCACCATCCTGATGCTGTTCATCGTTCCCGTGCTCGGCAATGTCCTGGCCTTCGCGCCGCTGCCGCTCATGGTTGCAGCGCTCGTCTTTTCCACGTTCACCTTCCTGCCGACAAGTATCTTGCTCGGTGCCGTGTCACCCCTTGTCGTGAAGTTTGATCTGACCGACCTGGCGCGTACCGGGCGCACCGTCGGTCGCATCTCGGCGCTCAGCACGCTCGGGAGCATCCTCGGGACGTTCGCGACCGGTTTCGTCCTGATCGACCTCATCGGCACGGCCACGATCGTCCGGTTGTCTGCCGTGGCGCTTTTGCTTCTCGCGGCATGGGTCCATGCGCAGGGGGTGCGTGCGGATAAAAAATCCGCGGCGGCGGGACTGCTGTTCATTTCCTCCCTGTTCCTTCCGGCGCAGTGCACGGCGGAGTCGCAGTACTACTGCATTCGCGTGACCGATCAGCAGGAATTTTCCGTGTTGCGCCTCGACCATCTCGTCCACAGCTACGTGTCAAAGACGAATCCGGCGGAACTTGGCTACGAGTACGAGAAGGTCTACGCCGTGCTGCTGGCCGCGGTCGGGAAGTCGGTGCCGCGTGCGCTCTACGTCGGCGGCGGGGGATACACCATGCCGCGCTACGTCGCCGCGGAATATCCCGGGTCTGAAAATACCGTGCTTGAAATCGATCCCGGTGTCACCAAGATCGTCCATGAGCGGTTCGGTTTGCCGCGCGACACGAGCATCGTGACCATCAATCAGGACGCGCGCATCGCCATGGCACGCATGCCTGCAAACGAAACGTACGATTTCATTTTCGGCGACGCCTTCAATGACTATTCCGTGCCATACCACCTGACGACGCGCGAGTTCCATACGCTTGTAAAGCAACACCTCGCGCCGGACGGCTGGTACGCCGTGAACATCATCGATGACGCGCGGCACGGCCGCTTTTTGGCTTCGACCGTGGCGACCTTACGTGCACAATTCAAAACCGTGCTCGTACTTCCGCTCGGGAATAACTGGCACGACAAAGGCCGTAACACGTTTGTGGTACTGGCGAGCAATGCAGAGCTGCCGACGGCTTGGAGGGGAAGTGCGCCGAAGAACGTGCGCACCGACGGTGAACACGCCGCAGACCTCTGGGAGCGCATCCATTTCATTGTTTCCACCGATGATCTCGATCGTTTCGTTGCCGAGAAAAAGGGCCTTGTCCTGACCGACGACTACGTGCCGGTTGATACCATGCTCGCGCCGGTGTTTATGGATGCGTTTTAGTTGAGCATCTTGTGTTACAATTCAATCAGTATATTGAACACTAATGGAGACAATGTTCCGTCTATGAAACGATCTATTGCAACGCTCATCATGCTGTCTGTTCTTTTGCCTTTTTCCGCGTTCGCCCAGGAGGTGGGCGTCGTGGAGAAATCTTCGTCGTTCTTTATTCTTCTTGAAATCGCGGGCATTGTTTTTGTCTTTATTGCCATTTGGTTTTCGAAAAAGGCGGAAAAAAAATTCGGCGGGCTTATCGGCAACATGCTGAGAATGCAAACCGTCGCGCTGCTATTAATCGGCGTTTCATTGGTAGTACATGCATATAGGGAGTTTGTGGTGGCTGAGGGATTCGTTTGGGAGATTTTCAACGAAGCCCCTCTCTATGTGGCGCTTATATTGATTTCGGTCGGGTCATGGAAACTAGCTAATGGCATTGACCAGGCGATATCAAAGTCGACATAGAGTGATATCTATGCAAAATGATACAAGTAGTGTCCTCACACAAGTGATAAAATTACAATCCGTGATTCTTGGTCCAGATACGGCGATCCGTATCGCAAAGGGCATTGGCGGTTTCTCGATAGATGACGCGGGCAACGTGACGGCAATCTCCGGAAATGGCGAACAACTCTTGCAGAAAGTCATTGAGAAATTTTCTGATTTTTCCGGAGGACAAATTTTAGACTCCCTCAAGTAAAAAAATACCGCGCACCTCAGGGGTGAACGGCTTCGGGCGGCAGCAGGTGTTCGCCGTCCCAGTGCCAGATGTGTTCTGGAGTGGGGATCGCGCCTGCGCAGCCCATGCGCAAGCAGAAAAAGCCTTTGAGGTCGTCGGCATCGAAGCGCCAGACCGGCTCTCCTGGAAAGACGGGCTGTTTGCACTGTGGACAGTCGATGATGCGTGGCGTGAGCCAGGTGATGATGCAGTCGGTGCATCGACGTTCGTCGTCGGCGCGGAGGACGATGATCGCGCCGTGGATGCGGATCGCGAATCGCTTGGCGTCGCGCGATGACCGCAGAGGTATTTCCGTCCCCATAGCGGCCACCATGAACGGGTCAGGACGGCATCGGGCGGGTACTCCTTGGCGCTTGTGTGAATGACGCGATATGGCATCGCTCCCTCCTGCGCGCACCCTGCCGCAATCGAAACATCATGTCAACAACAGCGTGAAAACGAATGTGTTATACTTGTTGAGATTTTTCAGTCATCCGGAAATATGAAAAAGTTTCTTTCAATAATCGCGTGGATTGTCGGCGTTCCTCTGACGATTGCGCTCGTCTTCGTCGGTCTCGGCGCATCCGCGGTTCTCTTCAACTTCTGGCCGCCGAATTGCAATGTGCTGCCGATCAAAGAAGCGAAGCGCGTATGTGAATTTTCGAAATTGGATAAAGCGCCGAAAGGAAAACCGGCGGAGTTGAATTTCTGGGTAAGTGTCCCTTCAAATACACCGACATCAGATACGGTCCTATTAGCGATTAACGGAAAAGAACCGGTGCCGATGACGCGTGTCAACGAAGTCAGTTTTCAAAAAAGAGTTTCTGCCGTGACCGGGGAGACGCTGGCATATCATTATGTAAGAAAGAGTGAGGCATCGATCTCTGATGAAAAAACGTTTGCGGTGAAATCGTACAAAAAAGACGTGTATGATTTTGTTTCCCGGTGGAGCGATTTACCCGCATCGGCATACATCGCGAAAGAGATCATACCGCTGGTGACCACCGAGGATACGTGGACGATCAATTACAACATGAATTTGTTCGAGGATACACGGAGGAATCTGGATAGCACGTTCGCGCGTATCGCCAGTATCGGCGGAAAAGAAGTGGTGGTATATAGCTTTATCGATTTCATCGGTGACAATAAAGAAAGCATCACATTGCAAGAAACTCCTTCGCCATATAAACAGTGGCGCGATGCGGCGATCACCGCATCGGAAATGAAGGACATTGCAAAGACGGCGAAGAAATACGGTCTGAAGCCGATCATCGCGTACAACGTCGGCGCTGATTACACGAAATATACGGATGTCAGTCTGCTGGGACGGTTTTCCGGCGGGGCGGCGGGAAGTGGATATGGCGGCAATGCGGCGGAGCAACGGGCGGGTGATGATTTCGGCAGAGACGATCCTAAAACAAAGGAATGGCTTGATTCGGAATTCAGCCAGTTGCAAACCATTTTGGTGCAATGGGCCACCGAGGCGGAAGTGGCGGGTATCTATGCGATAGACATCACGCCGGAATATCGCATGCCGACATCCAAGCCGTTTTATGATTACGCGGATGCGCGGTTCAGCGAAATCATCAAAGCCATGCGTGGCGTGTACTCCGGAAAAATATACGCGACGAACTTCAATCAATACGGCGGACTTCAATGGGATCCGCGTCCGAAATACGTTGATGATGCCGATGCGCTCATCCTGCATCTTCCGTTATTGAGCGTACGCGAGGGTGCTGGTATCGCCGAGATGCGGACTGCATGGTCGAAAATCCTCAATGGCATCGAGGTGGAGTTTGCAGATTACAAAAAGCCGATCTATTTGGTGGAAAGTGTGGGAAGTTATGCCGGGGCGAACAATGGGAGAGGGGGTATGGAATGGGGAGATTTTGCCGAAGTAGTGGATGCTGGTTACAGCCGCGATTGGCAGGGACAAGCTGATGCTCTTGAAGCCTTGTTCCAGGCATTCGCGGGTAGAACGCGGTTCGCCGGAATCGGTCCTGGATCAAAATTCGGCTGGGACGATCTCATGGCTCCGGATTATGCGAGTCCCCGCAACGATCTGACGAGCAATATCCGTAATAAGCCCGCGGAGGCGGTGTGGAAGAAATGGCTTACTCCCTGATATGATATCTTCGTCATCATTCATCTAAAGAATACGTATGAATAAGAAAAAGGTTCTCGGCGTCGTCGTGATGATCATCGGCGTCATTCTCACTGCCGGCGCGGCCGGGCAGATGGACACCTACGGCATTGTCGCTCCGGTGACCATGGGCGTTATCGTCGTGATTGGTCTGTGGTTGTTCTTCAGCGGCAGCAAAAAGGGTGGAACGCCGCCGGCAGCGGGCGGAACGCCTCCTCAGGCCTGAACTCAAGAGAGGCGCGCATCGGGCGACCGTCAGGATCTTGCCGGACGGATAATTTTCGGGTAACGTCCCCGTCGCCTGGGGGCATAGTGCAACGGCTAGCACAACGGTCTCCAAAACCGTTAATCTTGGTTCGAATCCAAGTGCCCCTGCCACGAGAACACCAGCGACCGCTGGTGTTTTCGTTTGTGGATGCTGTCGCCCTTGACAAAGAGACGACGCTCTGATGGCGGTATGATGTACCTATCATTTACTCACCCGTTGGTATGGCTCTCATATCGGGAAAGTCAGGGCGTCGCATGGACATGTTTGAAGATTGTGCGGCCTGTGCCTATGCAAGAAAGATGGGGGATCAGAACAAGCAGTTGATTTCGGAAGAGCTCCGCGAAACGTTCATTCAAGCGCAGAACGGCGAGAATCGTCGTTGACCGTGAGACACGTAACCCTGTACGGTATGTTCGACTCGTCCTTTCGGTTCATCCTAACTTAACTTGAGGGTTCGAAAGGATATGCACTACACGGCGGTGTACCAGAAGCACGGCAAGTGGTACCTCGGATGGGTGGAGGAAATTCCCGGCGTGAACACCCAGGGACGAACGCTTGCCGAAGCAAAAGCGAATCTCAAAGAGGCGCTTGCATTAATTTTGGACGCCACAAAGAGTTGGGTCGAGAAAGAACGTCCGCGCGGGAGGCGCATTCGGCAACGTCTAGCTGTCTGAACTGTGAAGCGGCGTGACCTTTTGTCCTCTATGAGTCCTTGCCAACAAAACGCCCCCGCTGAGCGGGTGTGTTTTGTATGGGGAGAGATGTATCTTGCGATCACTGCGTGGCGTTGAGCCCCGCGAACCATTCTGCCAAACCATTCTGCTTCGTGAACAGCACGGCCTTTTTTCCGGCGACGTAGTTCTCGAGGTCGAGGTCATGGATGGCGGACATGAACGTGTCGTAGGGGAAGCGCAGGCCCTCGCCGTCCTTGGTTCCCGGGTCGTTGACGATGAAGACGCCATCCGTATCGTCGTATCCGGTCAGAACGAGCACATGATAGTCCGGTCCGCCGTTTTCGTAGTGCGGATTCTTGAGAGCAGGAGCGTACACCGGGACGATGATGGGATGTCCGGTCGCCCGCACCCGGTCAGGAGGAGGAAGGTAGTAAGAGCGATAACGGTGTGTACGCGCATAGGTGTAAAGCATACTCCCTATAGTGTGCTAAGGTGTATGCATGAAAAAAATCCTCCCCATCTTCCTATCGATGATCATCCTCGGCGTGGGGTGCTCTACGAGCCAGAGTCAGTCAAATAGTCCTTCTGTACCGCAGCAGCCAACGAGTGGTTCTGAATTGGATTTGAGCGGCCGTGGACTGATCGCGATACCGTCATATGTTTTTTCACGTACAGACCTGCAGCAACTCGACCTTTCGAATAATCGTCTGACCGGCGCGCCTCAATCGCAGATCGGACAACTGAAGAATCTCCGGTCTTTGGATTTGAGCAAGAATGCGTTGACGGGTTTACCTGCGGAGCTCGGACAACTGAATAAGCTGGAGGTGCTGAACGTCTCGAACAATCAATTGACGGGATTGCCCATGGAACTCGGCAATCTCACGCAGCTTCGTGTTCTCGATATCTCCGGCAATGCATACTCAGCGCGGGATCTCGACGAGATCGCTTCAAAACTTTCGAACACGGAAATTCGACGCTGATCGTTTTGTCAGGCGGCTGCGCTTTCACCGGCAACGCGGCCCGTGGCCCAGGAAGCTTGCAAGTTGAACCCGCCGGTGAAGCCGTCGACGTTAAGGAGTTCTCCGGCGAAAAAGAGGCCCGGGCAGATGCGCGATTCCATCGTTCGCGGATCGACTTCGTCTGTGTCCACGCCTCCGGCGGTCACAAACTCGTCTCCGACACCGCGACCAATGACGGTCAGCGGAATGGCTTTCATCCAGCGGACGCATAATGCAACGTCTTTTTTTGCGATCTGTGCAGTCTGTGCCTCGCCATCTACGCCGGTCTCCGCGACAAGGACCGCGATCAGTGCTTTGGGAAGCAGGAAACCAAGCACGGTCTTCGTGCTTTTCTTTGCATTCGCGCGGAAGACCTCGGTAAGCCGTGCAGCCAACTTCTCCGACGTTTCATCCGGGAAGAGGTCGATGGTGATGTGCAGCGGATGCGCGGCGTCGAATCGCTCGAAGGCAACGAGCGCAGACAGCGCGAACACGGCCGGGCCGCTCACGCCTTTGTGCGTGAACAGGAACGGACCGGTGTAGCTGGCATGCGGAACTCCCGGCGCGGAGAGTTTTGCGCTCTCGATGGACAATCCGGAAATTTCTTTCGGCCACATCTCCTTGGTGAAGAACGAGCTCAGACTCGGGGCGAGCGGCGTCACAGTGTGTCCCAGCGATTCCGCAAAGGCGTACCCGTCGCCGGTCGAGCCGGTTTGTCGGTAGGCCTGGCCGCCGGTGGTCAGGATGATGCGGTCGACGACGAGCGGTTCACCGTTTCGGAACGACACCACAAATCCGTCTGCGGTTTTGGCGACGGCGGTGGCGTGGCGGCTGAGCAGCAGGGATACGTGCGCGTCTGATGCGTGGAAGAGTCGTTTAAAGACCGCAACCACATCCGTGCCTTTATTGGAGCGGGGGAAGACGCGGAGGTCCTCCTCGGTTTTTAGGGGAACGCCATGCGCTTCGAACCAGGACATCGTCCACTCCGGCGGAAAGCGCCGCATGGCAGAGGAGAGGAACTTGCCGCCGCGCGGGTAGCGCGAAAGAACGGCGCGGATGTCGTGGAGTCCGGTCGTGACGTTGCAGCGCCCGCCGCCGGAGATGATGACCTTCTTGCCGAGCGAGGGATTGCGTTCGATGAGAGAGACCATGGCCGCGGGATTGGTCTCTTGGACGGCCGCGGCGGCCATGAGCCCGGCCGCCCCGCCGCCGATGATGGCGATGTGCATGAGAGGGATGCTACCACAAAAAAGTGGTAGAATGCGGCCATGAAACAGGCCAGCGTCACCGATGTCTTTTTGGTGTTCCTGCGCGCCACCCTGCGTTACAAGTGGCGGGCCCTTTTTATCTTGGCCTGTTCTGGCTCGGCCATCGCCTTGGAGTCCACGCAACCGTGGCTGTTGAAATGGCTGTTCGATCTGCTCGAAGTGCACACACCGACGACTGCTGCTATCGACATCTTCCTGCCGGTCATCGCGCTGTTCTCGCTCGTGAAGATGTTGAGCTGGCTCTGCTGGCGTCTGTTGGCGATCGTCACCAACCGATTCCAACCCGTGGTCATGGCGGACATGGCGGAAGGCGCATTCGACTACCTTCTCGGCCACTCGTACCAGTTCTTCGCTGACACCTTTGCGGGTTCCTTGGTGAAAAAGGTTGGACGATTGTCACGCGCCTTTGAGACGTTCGCGGACGAAGTTACCTACCGCTTGGTGCCGGTCACGATCATCCTGATCGCCGCGGCGATAGGGCTCTTTCTGCGCTCGCCGCTGCTCGCCGGATTGTTCGCCGCCTGGATTGCCGTCTACCTGCTCTTCGTCACCTTCGCTTCCCGCTGGGCAGTCGTTGCCGATACGGCGCGCGCGGAGCTTGACTCTGAGGTCGGGGGCGCCTTGGCGGACGCCGTTTCGAACGCCGTCACCACCAAGTTGTTTCCCGCACACGATTTTGAACGGGAAAAGTTGAATGAGGTGCTGCGCCGTCACGCCCGGGCGTTCACGCGTAGCTGGGACCGGCATGAGGTCATTTTTGCCACCCAAGGCGCGCTCATGATCTTGATCGAGATTGTGCTCATGTACCTGGGTGTCCGTGCCTGGATCGCGGGCGCACTGACGCTCGGCGATCTGGCGTTCATTCAGACGTTCCTGGCGCTCGTCTTCCACAAGGTGTGGGAGGTCGGTCGGTCGTTCCGGCACATCTTCGACTCCTACGCCAACGGCAAGGAAATGGTGGAAATCCTGAACCTAGCGCACGGCGTGCGGGACACGCGCGGCGCCAAGCCGCTCACGGTGCCGCGCAGCGGCGTCACCTTCCAGAACGTCACCTTCGCTTTTTCTCGCGCGCCGATACTGGAGCGCTTCTCGCTCGCGATTAAGCCGCAGGAGAAGGTCGCACTCGTGGGCCCGTCCGGCGCCGGCAAGTCCACGATCACCAAACTGCTGTTCCGGTTCTATGATGTGCAGGAGGGGAAGGTGCTGATCGACGGACAGGACATCGCCAGGGTCACGCAGGACTCGCTGCGTTCGCAGATTGCGCTCGTGCCGCAGGAACCGGTGCTGTTCCACCGCACGCTCATGGAGAACATCCGCTACGGCCGCCGCGACGCCACGGACGAGGAGGTCATGGCCGCCGCCAGGCAGGCGCATTGCGACGAGTTCATTGCTGCGCTGCCGAAGAAGTACGGCACCTACGTCGGCGAGCGCGGCATCAAGCTCTCGGGTGGGGAGCGGCAGCGCGTGGCCATTGCCCGCGCCATCTTGAAGAACGCACCGATCCTGGTGCTCGACGAGGCCACCTCGTCGCTCGACTCGGAATCCGAAGCGCTCATTCAGGATTCTCTCCGCGAGCTAATGCACGACAAGACGGTCATTGCCATCGCGCACCGGCTGTCCACGATCATCCAGATGGACCGCATCGTCGTTGTCGAACGCGGACACGTCGTTGCGACCGGCACGCATCAGGAACTGCTGCGCGGCAAAGGGACGTACGCCAATCTGTGGAATATCCAGGCAGGCGGCTTTCTTGGAGCGGACGCATGATCCGCTGGCACGTCTATTTGTTGCGTTGCGCCGACGGAACGCTCTATACGGGTATTACCAATAACTTGTCTGCACGCCTCGCCGCGCATAATGCCGGGAAAGGGGCGAAGTACACGCGCTCGCGGCTGCCGGTGACGCTTGTGTGGTCACGCGTTATGCGTTCGGCCACGGCAGCAAGAAAAAAGGAGGCGGCCATCAAGCAGATGACACGCATTGAAAAAGAGGGCATGCTTGCATCCGGCTCCTGACTCTCCCCATGCCACAACGTATTGCCGTTATCGGCGCCGGCATTGCCGGCTTGAGCTGTGCGACCGACCTGAAAAAGGCCGGTTTTGATGTCGTTGTTTTCGAGAAAAATGCCTACGTCGGTGGTCGCATGTCGTCACGAAGCAAGGACGGCTTTATCTTTGATTTGGGCGCGGACCATCTTTGCGATCTGTACGACGGGATCAAGGCGGCTTGTAAGGAATTCAACATTGGTTGGGAAAAGATGCGCTTTTTGAAGTATGGGATTGTGAAGGCGGGAAAAGTGATTGAACCGGACGATGCCATCGGCCGTTTGAGCAAGTTGCGCCTGGCCGCGCAGATGGCGTTGATGCGCGACGTCGGCGATTTCCTTTGGATGGATGATTTGGCGATCCATGACCACGCCAACGCCTACGATTACATGCGGGTGCGCACCGGCCGGGACGTAAGCGAGTATTTCGTGGACGCCTTCTCCACGACGTACCAATTCCACCGGGCCCGCGAGATCAGTTTGGGCGCGCTCCTGGGTATCATGCAGTCCATTCAGAAGGACGAAACCCGTTGGCATCTGCACCGCACGCGAGGCGGGATGCAGGCCCTGCCGAACGCCATGGCGGCACGCTTGCCCGACGTGCGCCTGAACGCCGCGATCAGCGCCATCACAGGCGCCCATTCGACAGGCTCAGGCCAGGGCGAGAAAGTTCTCGTGTCTGTGAATGATGCAAAAGAATCCTTTGACGCCGTTGTCGTGGCTGCACCGGCGCCGGCGATCGCTGCGATGTACACGAATCCCACAAAAGAACAGCACCAGATACTGAGCGGAGCGAAGTTCGCCTCAACCATTAGCGTGTCGTTTCGCGTGCGTCGCGCCCTTTTGCCGGACACGGCCGTGGTCTGGGTGCCGTATGTCGAATCAAAAAAAATCTGCGGCTACGTCAACGAAGCCATGAAAGGCGACGACGCCGTGAAAGAAGGCGACACGCTCCTGAACGTCTGGCTGCATGAGGAGTTCGCCCGGCAGATCATGGACAAGAGCGACGCCGAGATTTTCGCGGCAGTGAAAGCGGCGCTCCTGCCGGTCTGTCCGTGGGTGTCTGCGCCGTCTGATCTGCGCGACCATGATCTGGAACGCTGGCCGCTGGCCATGCCGAAGTTCGCGCACGGACATTTGCGCGCCGTGAAAACATTCATGGCGAACGGTCAGGGCGGGCAGAACGTGTTTTTTGCGGGCGACTGGTTAAACAGTCCCTGGATCGAAGGCGCCTTCCGCTGCGGGAAGCGCGTCGCCGCGCAGGTCAGCGCGCGACTTTTGGAAGCGCCGCGGCAACCGAGCTGAGCTCGGCGATAAGCGCTTCATCGGTCGGTGCTTTTTTGGCGTCGTAGAAGTGGTCGCCGGTCAGGTCCATATACAGGTTCATGCCGGTCGAGACCGTTCCGTACATGCCGGCCCAGCCGCTCGAGGCGTTGCACCACCAGAAGTTTTTGAACGGCGTTGTGGCAGTGAGACGCGATAGCGACACCTGTAAAGGGATCATGTCCGCGCCGTAGGCATTGCCGTTCGGCGCCAGCACGAAATCCTCGTTCGTCGTTGATGTGCCGACCTGCTTGACCACGATGCGCTTGCGCAGGTTCGGAATGTAACGCTGTTCAACGATGTCGATCATCCGCTCGGAGACGCGCTGTTTGAGTTTGAAATACTCGGCATAGCCTTTGTCTTGCGCCTGTTTGAATGGCGCGTAGTTTGCAAACGAAGCGAGTTCCAGAATGTGATAGCCGGGTCCGGGTGTGGTTCCGCCTTCCGTAGTGTGCAAGGTCGGCGTCGAGAGAAACACCCACGGCTTTGAGAAATCGCAGGCGCCCATCTCACGCCACATTTGGTTCATGTCCCAGTCCTCAAGGTGCCAGATGTTGAACGATCCGAAGCCGTACTTGCGCAGGTCGATATCTTTCAGGCCGAGGTACACGACCACGCCTGCCTCCGAATATTGATAGGACAGTTTCTTTTGTTCCGCCGCTGGAAATTTTTCCCAGCCGATGATCTTCGCCATGGTTTGCGGATCGCCGTTGCAGATGTAGGTATCTGCGGTGAATGTTTTGCCGTTTGTGGTGCCGACGCCGGTGACGCGATCGCCGTCCGTCGTGATGCGGCTGACCTCTGTTTCGTAATAGATATGGCAGCCCGGATGATCGGTGATGGAGCGGGCCAGGCGCGCGATGTAATACTTGAAGTGCTTAGTGGGGGAGTATGCGCCGGTGTTGTAGCCGCCGAACAGCGCCAGGTACATGAACAGCGAGAGTTTCTCCGGCGGCAGCATGAAGTCACCGGCGTTCGCGGCAAGCACGGCCTGCGCTTCGCGGGAGAGACGGCATTCGTCGAAGAGTTGCTGCAGCGTCGCCGTGCGGTATCTGATGATGTGTCGCACGCGCCATGCGCGCAGATATTCCCACCACCGAGCTTTGCCGGCGGGCAGGTATGGGAACTCGTTGTGCAGTGACCTGAGCGTGCCCACGAATTTTTCCATTGCGGCGCGCTGGTCGGGGTACGTCGCGCAGACGCTTTCGACGAGCGCGTCCCAACCGTAGGGGATTTTTACGCGCGCACCGTCCGGTAAAACCATGTGGTCGTATCCCGCCGTGTCGAACAATTCGAAGGTGATGTCTTTCTCGAGTCCGATACGCTTCAGAAATTCGTAGATGCGGCCCCCGGGCGCGCAGCCCCAGATGTAGTGGACCTGGGCGCAGAACTCAAACCCGCCGGCCTTGAACGTCTGACAGTAGCCGCCGGGAATATCATGCGCCTCCAGCATGCAGACTTTTTTCCCGGCGTGCGCAAGAAGCGCGCCGACGGTGAGCGCCGAACTTCCCGTGCCGACGATCACGACGTCGTAGGCGTGCCCCTCTGCATAGCGCGCGTCCTGTGCAGCGCGTTGTTCGGGAGTGAGTGCCGTGGTGCTGGATTTTTTGGCCATAGAGGATCAATACGGAGAGAAGAGTAGCGTTCGTATTGACTCCTGTACATGTCTTGCAAAAGATCGGCAAACGCGCTATCTTATGGATAACCGTTTGCCACAAGATTGACGCAGCTTCGCGGGTTTGGGCTTCTGCCCAACCCGAGCGAAATGGCGGAAGATCTTGGGACAAGCGGCTTGCCCCGACGGTTCCCATTCCATACTTGGAGGGTTCGGCGGGGAGCCTGCCGCTTGATCCCCACAAGGGACTTTTTCCGGCAGGGAAGAGTCTTTTGTTTTATCCCACCTATGGAAATGCTCGACATCGTCCACGCCGACACCGGTCAAAGAACCGGCGTGTGTTTGCCGCGCGCCCAAGCCATCGCAGAGGGCGCGTGGTGTCGCACCACCAACATCTTTATCGTGAATCATGCCGGCGAGGTGCTCTGCCACCAACGCTCCTTGGGCAAGGAACGGCTTCCCGGCGCCTGGGTGACGCACATGGGCGGTCACGTCTCGGTCGGCGAGACCTACGAGACCAACGCTCGCAAGGAAATCGAGGAGGAAGCGGGGATCCGCATGGAACATCTGCCGCTCGTCGCCTGGCGGACCACGCGCGTCGACCGCGTCCGGCTGTGGATGCGCGAATACGTCGCCGTCCTGGACCTGCCGGTCACGGCCTTTGCGCCGCAGCCCGGTGAAGTGGAAGCGTTCGCCTGGGTCGCGCCCGAGGAGATCGTGCGCCGTGCCGCATCCGGAGAAGAAACCTGGTGCGCCGGCACGCACGGCTTCCTCACGGATTACGCCTGCATGCGCGCCGCCATCACCGCGGCCTCCACGACCGGCGCTGCGCCTGCTGCCGAGCACATGCACGTCTGGCATCCCATCGCCGCCTGAACACGACCCGCACGGGCCGTGTTTCGTTTTGGAAAAAAATGACGCGCATGACCCATATGCGCGTCGTCCCGAGGAGCTGAATGACATCACCGCGGTTCGGATTTGCCGAGGCTCCGCAGGGATTCGCCCTGGCGAATGGAGCGGATGGCGCGGGCCAGGAGCGGCGCCACCGGCAGCACCGTGATCTTGGGGTGTCCGATGACACCCGGTGCGGGGGGCACCGTGTCGAGCACGTACACCCGGTCGATCTCCGCTTCGGCGAGCCGCTGGAGCGCGGGGCCGGAGAACAGCCCGTGGCATGCCGCGACCGTGATGCGCGCCGCGCCCTCTTCGCGCAGGAAGCGCGCGGCGGCCACAAGCGTGCCCGCGGTGTCGATCATGTCGTCGACGATGATCACCTGCCGTCCGCGGACGTCGCCGGCGATACGCTCGGCTTCGGCGTGTCCCGGTTCCGGGCGATTTTTGTAGATCACCGCCAGGTCTTGGAGCCCGAGATGTCCCTTGAGCGCGCTGGCCCGGTCCACGCCGCCGCGGTCCGGCGAGACGACCACCGCGTTGCGGTAGGCGTCCACGGGAAGCAGGTCGGCGATGGTGCGGAGCGCGGGGATGTTCTCGAAGGACATCGTCCGGAAGAACGCCTCGATCTGCAACGCATGGATTTCCACGGCGCAGGCGTGCGGCGTCCGGTGGCTGACGGCTTCGATCGCCTCGGCGATCACGCGCGCGCTCACCGCGGTGCGGTGCGTGACCTTGCCGCTGCGGCGGTCCTGGCGCAGATACCCGAGGTAGGGGAACACCACGGTCACGATCCGGGCCGAAGCGTTCCTAAGCGCGTCCAAGAGGACGAGCGTCTGCATTGCCATGTCGTTGACGCTGTGCTGGACGAGGTCGTGCGCGTACGGCGCGATCGTAGCGATCACCACGCACTCGCGTCCGCGGACCTGGGTCAGGATCTCGATCTGCGGCTCCCCGTCGTTGTGGAAGCCGACGTCGGCTTCCCCGAGGACGAGCACGTCGTTCGTCTGAAGCGCGGCGTTCGCCGCAATCACCGCGGCGGCCTGTTCCTGCGCCGCAGTATTCGCAAAGACCAGTATCTCGCTCATGTCGTGTCCTCCGCCTCTTTATTACTCCGGCCGCACGTCCGCGTCAAAAAATGCCGCACACATCCTCTGTGTGCGGCATCCCGAGGCCGAAACCTCCGGTGAGGCAGAGGGAACTGAATAGCGTCAGTGCGGCTCGGTCGTCGACGGCGGCTTGGGCGTGATCTCGTAGAACACGCGCACGAACGGCGTGCCGTCCGGCATCCGCGTCTCCGTGGTGAGACGCATCTGCAGCTCGTCCAGGAACGCGTTCTTCGGGCGGAAGACGCCGACCGAGGAGCAGTTCTCCCGTTTGCGGGCGGTGACCATCCGCACCACCCAGGCGTAGCCGCTGACGCGTCCGTCGTCCACGGGAATCGATAAATGTTACCCAAGACGTGTTTCTCTCCTGCACCTTCCCTGTGAAGTTGCGACGGCACCCTACCTCTTTTCGGAAAAAACCAAGCATGTTCTTGAATCGTCGGGGGGGTATAATTGTATCTTCATCTTAGTAATTAATGGAGACAATAGTATGGCGGAATTGCTTGTCTGGACGGAGGAATACAGCGTGGGCGTCGCGGAGATGGACAAGCAGCACAAAGAATTCATCAGACTGGGCAATAATGTCCTCGAGTACGCGAAGACGTGCACAAGCGGTACGCTCAATGCCGCTGAGTTGCTTGCGGTGATCAATCGGCTCGGCAACTACGCCCTCTATCATCTGGGAAGTGAAGAAGAATATTTCACGAAGTTCGCGTGCGAGCATATCGATCATCATCTGTATG
>JBBUJK010000010.1:0-5436 GCA_038054875.1 Patescibacteria group bacterium | reverse complement strand
CGATCGACTTCTCGAGCGTGGCAAAGGGGGGATTGGTGGCGAAGGATGTTGTGCTCGGCCGCGGCGTGCCGCCCTCGCCTGCATCGGTCTGATGTGGTAGGATTGCGGCGCTTTTGACGGACCGAATGTATGGCTGATTATCGCGACGAACTCATTACTCGCTTCGGAGACCGGCTTAAAAAAGACGAGCCACTCGCGAAGCACGTCAATTTTCGCATC
This sequence comes from Patescibacteria group bacterium, assembly GCA_038054875.1. Classification (GTDB taxonomy): domain Bacteria; phylum Patescibacteriota; class Patescibacteriia; order 2-12-FULL-57-11; family 2-12-FULL-57-11; genus SCUL01. Next base: position 5,217 of record JBBUJK010000010.1, on the reverse strand, counting down.
GGCGGACCTGCGGATGCGTACCTGGAGGCAAAAACAACGGCAGATGCGGTTGATGCCATCCGCATCGCCCGACGCCAACATGTGCCCTGGGTGATCATCGGCGGCGGCTCCAACGTGCTTGTGGCCGACGCCGGCTTTCGTGGACTCGTTGTGCAAACGGCCTTCCGCGGTTGGCGCCAGGAGGGGAATCGCGTCACGGCCGACGCCGGCGTGTTGTCTGCATTTTTGGCGCGGGCCACGGTGGACGCCGGGCTTACTGGTTTTGAGTGGGCTGTCGGCCTTCCGGGCACGATCGGCGGCGCCGTGCGCGGCAACGCCGGCTGTTTTGGCAACGAAACCAAGGATCATGTCGAAACGATCCGCATTTATGATGCCAACGCCGACGCCGAACGGCTGATGACCTGGGCGGAATGCAAGTTCAAGTATCGCGACAGCATCATGAAGCACATGAATCCGCCGCCGTTGGTGCTCGACGTCACGCTCACCCTCGCGCCCGGCGACAAAAAAGCCGGCAAAGCGCGCCTCGACGAGATTGTTCGCACTCGCAAGGAGAAGCAGCCGCATGACGCCGCATCCGCGGGTTGCATGTTTAAGAACGTCGTGCTCAACGGAAAAGAAGATTTGTGGAAGCTGCGGCAGGAAACGGACATTCCGTCCGACTTCATGGAGGAGAAGTCAATCGCGGCCGGCTGGCTGATTGATCAGGCTGATCTGAAGGGAACGAAGGTGGGGGACGCCGAGGTGTCGGACAAACACGGCAATTTCTGCGTGAACCGGGGAAATGCCACGGCCGACCAGGTGATGCAGCTCGTCTCGCTGATCAAGACCAAGATCCGTAACCGTTTTGGTGTACAATTGGAAGAGGAAGTACAATTGATCGGTTTTTAGCCTATGGACATCGCCAAGATGAAAGCGACCGGCTTTGAGCTCACGCCGGCCATTGCCGCGTACGCCGAGGAGAAAGTGAGGCACATGGATAAGTTTCTGGTTTCGGTCCAGGAACCGAAACGCGCTTTGATCGAGCTGGAGAAGACGACGAATCATCATAACAAGGGACAGATTTTCCGTGCCGAAGTCATGCTTGAGCTACCCGGCAAAATGCTGCGAGCCGAAGCCACACACGAGGAACTGTACGCAGCCATCGACGAGGTCAAAGACATCCTCGAGCGGCAGGTGGTGCAGTATAAGGAAACGAAGGCATAGAGGCGATCCTTGCGATCGCCCTGCATGGAGGAGCTGCGCCACGGGCGCGGCCTTTCTTTTTCCAGTGTTTTCCCGTAGTATTGTCCCGTTCCGTATGTCGATTCTGACCAAAATCTTCGGCGATCCGAACGTGCACGTCATCAAGCAGCTGCAGCCGCTGGTGGCCGCGACGAACGCCCACGCCGACGCAACCAAAGCGCTGACCGACGCCCAGCTCCACGCGAAAACCGTGGCGTTCCGCGACCGGTTGGCTAAAGGAGAGACGGTCGACCAGCTTCTGCCCGAGGCTTTTGCCGCGGTCCGCGAAGCCGGTCGCCGCACGCTCGGTCAGTTCCACTATGACGTCCAGCTCATGGGCGGCATGGTGCTGCACCGCGGGCAGATCGCTGAAATGCGCACCGGCGAAGGCAAGACGCTCACCGCGACTCTCGCGGTCTACTTGAATGCGCTCACCGGCAAGGGCGTCCACGTCGTTACCGTCAACGACTACCTGGCCAAACGCGATGCCGTCTGGATGGGCCAGATTTATCATGCGCTCGGCATGTCGGTCGGCGTCATCCAGCACGAGGTGGCGTTCCGCTACGATCCGGATTATCGCGTGCCGGTTGAACCCGCGCAGGAAACGAGCGGCGTCCATGAAGGGACGGAGGAAGACAAGGAACGTGACACGCGCGGCGTGTACCGCGTGGAGATGTCGTTCCTACGTCCGGTACCGCGCCGCGAGGCCTACGGCGCGGACATCACCTACGGCACCAACAACGAATTCGGGTTCGACTACTTACGCGACAACATGGCACCGCGCACGGAAGACATGGTGCAGCGCGGACTCCACTACGCCATCGTCGACGAAGTCGACTCGATTTTGATCGACGAAGCGCGCACCCCGCTCATCATCAGCGCGCCGGCCGAGGAATCCACACAGCTCTACTACCGCTTCGCGGATTTGGCGCGCTCCCTCGTCAAAGACACCGACTACAACGTCGACGAAAAACTGCGCGCGTCCACTTTCACCGAATCCGGACAGGAGAACGTGGCCAAGCTTCTCGGACAGGACCCGTGGGTCGCTTCCGATGTCAGCACCGTGCACCATTTGGAGCAGAGTCTCCGTGCGGAAGCGCTGTATCACCGGGACAAAGAATATGTGGTCAATGACGGCCAAGTGATTATCGTCGACGAGTTCACCGGCCGCATGATGCACGGCCGCCGCTACAGTGAAGGATTGCACCAGGCCATTGAAGCCAAGGAAGGCGTGGCCATTCAGCGCGAGAGCCGCACCCTTGCGACCGTCACATTCCAGAATCTGTTCCGCTTGTACGACAAGCTCGCCGGCATGACCGGCACGGCTGCGACCGAAGCGGAAGAGTTCGCCAAGATTTATAAACTTGAAGTGGTTCAGGTGCCGACCAATCGGCCCAACGCGCGCGTCGACCAGGTCGACAAGATCTTCAAGACCGAGGCCGGCAAGCTCAAGGCGCTTGTGGCGCAGGTGAAGGCGATGCAGGAAGCGGGTCAGCCGGTTCTGATCGGTACGGTTTCGATCGATAAGAACGAACGGCTCTCCGCGATGCTCACGCTCGAAGGCGTGCCGCACGCTGTTCTGAACGCCAAGAACCACGAGAAGGAAGGCGAAATTATCGCGCAGGCCGGACGCAAAGGCGCGGTCACCGTGGCCACCAACATGGCCGGTCGCGGCGTCGACATCATCCTTGGCGGCAATCCGCCGGACAAAGCCATGGCCGGAGAGGTCGTCGCCACCGGCGGTCTGTTCGTCCTCGGCACGGAGCGCCACGAATCGCGGCGCATCGACAACCAGCTGCGCGGCCGCTCGGCCCGCCAGGGCGACCCGGGCATGTCCGAGTTCTTCCTGTCGCTCGAAGACGATTTGATGCGCATCTTCGGCGCGGAAGGCCGCATCAAGTCCGTGATGAACATGTTCAAAGTGCCGGAGGACGTGCCGATCGATTCCCGGATGGTCGCCAAAACCATTGAAGGCGCACAGAAGCGTGTGGAAGGCCACAACTTCGACATTCGCAAACACCTCCTCGAATACGACGACGTGCTGAACCGCCATCGCGAAACCATCTACAAGCGGCGCCGCGAGCTGCTTGATGCCGCTTCCCAACAGGATGTCGAAGCCGGGATCGCGTTGTTGCGCACGCGCGTCATGGACATGGTGCGCGAAGAATTGGAGACCGTGGTCGCCTTTCACACGCATATCGGATCCGGCAGCGATTGGAACTTCAAGGAAATTTTCGAAGTGGCCAACACCATTTTCCCGGTCACGCCTGCCACGCGCGACCATTTTGTGCCGCAACCCCAGAACGGCGCGTCCAAACTGCAGGACGCGGAATTGCGCACTGCAATACTCGAAGCGCTCGAAGCCGACGCCACAGCCGCCATGGAAGCGCTCGAAAAGCGCCTGCCAGACCGCGTCATGCTGCGCAGCATTTTGCGCGGCATCATGCTCCAGGCCATCGACCGTCTCTGGATGGAGCATCTCGACAACATGGACCATCTGCGGCAGGGGATCGGCCTGCGCGGCTACGGCCAGCGCGACCCGCTCGTCGAGTACAAGCGCGAGTCCTTCCAGATGTTCCGGCAGCTCACGGAAGAAATCCAAAAGCAGATCGTCTACAGCATTTTCAAGATCGGCCAAGCCGCAGCGCTCGCCCAGGAGCAGATGCGTCAGATGCAGGTTCGCGGCGACATGACACTTTCCGGCGCGGCCAAGACGAGCGATCAACTCGCCGCCGGCGGCAACCAGGCATCCGCGCCCACCAACGCCCCCAACGCCGACAAAGTCGGCCGCAACGATCCCTGTCCGTGTGGATCAGGGAAGAAGTTTAAGAAGTGTCATGGGGCGTGATGATATGAGCACGGCAACTTTGGTGAAGTTCAAGTTCAAACCAGGTCAAAAACAAGCGTGGCTAGATTGGTCTGAGGAGCTAAAGCGAAGGCGAGAAGAAGTGATTGTCACCCTTAAAAACGAGGGTGTCCTTTCTGAGTCGTGCTACATCAGTGAGGACGGCGAATATGTCTATTACTTGATGGAGGTTGAGGATCTTGAAAAGGCTCTGCAGGTCTTTGCGGCAAGTAATCACCCGATTGATAACGACCATCGCAAGGTGCTGGACAGTAGCCTTGAAAGGGTCGCGAACTTTGATTGTCTTTTTCACTTCGATAATCGGGAATGACGTTGTCGTCATTCCCGCGGAGGCGGGAATCCAGAACGACATGAAGTACTACCTGCGCGGCATCAATGGGCGTAACGTTTGAGAGCATGAATCTCGTGATCATCAACGGGCCCTGTGGCATAGGAAAAAGCACCGTGGCATCCGCGTTGCATCAGACGATGCCGCTCTCGTTCCTCGTTGATATCGATGCTATACGCAGGCTCATCAGCGGATACAGGGAACACGCGGAAGAAAGCGGCCAGTCATCTTTTTTGGTCGTGCTGGCGATGATCGACGCCTACATACAGACCGGTCATGATGTGATCGTGGAAAAGATGCTGTTTGATGAGACGCGACTTGATCGCATGATTGCGCTCGCCACACAGCGGAACGCGCATGTGACGGAAGTCATGCTTTGGGCGAGTAAGGATTTTGTTCTGAAACGCGCTGCTGATCGTGGGTACAGAGAAGATGGTCTATTAACACCTGAGAAATGCGAGCGTTTTTGGAACGAGATGAATGAGTTGAAAGCGAAACGACCGCATGCAACTATCATCGACGTGGAAAATCTCTCGCCTGAAGAGGTCGTCGAACGTATAAGAACAGCGGTGAAGGTCTAACAGCCTGTCATTCCCGCGGAGGTGGGAGTCCAGAACAACATGAAAATCACGCTCGTCACAGGCAATCCAAAAAAAGCGGCTGAAGCGGCGCTGATTCTGACCGGCGTTGAACTTGAGATGCGCTCGCTCGATGTGCCGGAGATTCAGTCGTATTCGCTCGAAGAGATCGTCGAGGCCAAGGCACGCGCCGCGTTCGCGCTCGTTCAGGCTCCGGTGCTTGT
>JBBUJK010000009.1:0-53484 GCA_038054875.1 Patescibacteria group bacterium | reverse complement strand
GTTCGGCGGACTCTCCACGATCGGCTACATGAAGCTGATGGAACGGACGCGGGCTGAAGGCGTGACGGTGCTGCTCGAGGGACAGGGCGTCGACGAGATGCTGGGCGGCTACCGCTATTTCTTCGGCCCCCTGTATCGCGAGTACCTCCATCACGGCGATTTCAGGCGGATAGGCGCGGAGCTGCGGCGGCTGGCGCCGGGCCTTGCGCCGTGGCGGATCCTGCGAGCCCTGCGGCTCATGATGCGTGACGCCCGGGAGAGCCGCGCCCCGGTGTTCCAGGACGGCAGTCCCTTCCTGCGGCCGAAGTGCCTGCGGCCGGAGTGGGTCGCCCGCATGCGCCGTGACATTACGGTTCCGTCGTTCGATCGCCCCTTTTCGAGTGATTTGACCAACAGCCTGTATCGGGACACCACGGCCACGAAACTTCCGCGCGTCCTGCGCTTCAACGACCACGCCTCCATGGCCTACGGTCGAGAGTTGCGCGTTCCGTATCTTGATCATCGCATCGTTGAACTGGCCTTCTCGCTTGAAGACCGTTGGAAGATTGAGCGGGGGGTGACGAAGGTCATGTTGCGCGAAGCCATGCGGGGCATCGTGCCGGAGGAGTTCCGCACGCGGCAGAAGCGTCCGCAGTCGTCGCCGCAAACCATCTGGTTCAAAGCACAACTGCGCGACTTCGTGGCCGCCGAGCTGGCCCACCCGCGCATGCGCCGTCTGTCGATGATCGACGTCGAACGAACACAGGCGTCCTTCCGCAGTTTCGTCGACGATCCGCGCGACAACAACTCTTTTTTCTTCTGGCAGCTCATCAACCTCGCCCGATGGAACGAACGCTTCCTCACCTGATGCGCCGCCCTGTGGCTTGCCCCGTCTGCGGCGGTCCAGCCGGGGCCGTTATTGATCGGAAAAGAACGGGTCTGGGCACGCTCAAGACGGTGCATTGCCCGGGCTGCGGCATGGTCTGGTCATCGCCACGACCTCTGACCCGGGTCTACTCGGCGTTTTATCGCGGCGCGTATTCCAAGGAGGTCTACGGTCTGTCACAAAGTGACGCGTCCGTCGACGAGGTGCTCCGCTGGCGGACGCGACGATCCTTGGAGAAGATTTCTTACTTCCCCGGCTTTTGGAAGCGCGGCGCAGCAGTGCTCGAGGTCGGGACGGGAACAGGCGCATTTCTTGCCGCGTTGCGCGACAAGTATGGAAGCCGGGTCTGGGGCATCGAGCCGGCGCCGGCATTCGTCCGCACGGCACGACGGCTTGATCTGACCGTCTTTGCCGGAAGTTATGAAGCTTGGCGTCGCCGACGTCCTGCAGCATTTCCACTAACCTACGATCGAATCGTCCTCGACCAGGTTCTCGAACACATCTTGGATCCCGTGTCGTTCCTGTGCTCGCTTGTCCCCCTCATGTGCGCGGACGGGCAACTCTTCATCAGCGTGCCAAACATCGCTCGGCCGAAGGATCCTCGGAGCCGCTTTTTCATTTTCGAACACGTCTCGTCGTTCTCGCCCTACCCTCTGGTACTATTGCTTCTTCGGGCGGGGTGGAAGCCGACAGGCATTTTTGAGGAGCGGCCAGGATCCCTTCAGATGACTGCGGCGCCGCTGTGCGCTGCCATTCCCATGCTCCCCGCGAGTCGCTGGGGGAGGCCGCTGACCGCAGAAGATATTCGAAGACGCTTTTCACGTTTATGATGGCGCATCTCTCGGAGCGGCGACGAGAGATCTTGTTTTTTGTGATGCTGTCCTTGATCGCTGCCGCTGCACTCCTGGTGTCGACGCGGAACATCCTGGATAGCCCGCGTCCCTGGTTCGATGAGGGAATCTATCTTCAGGCGGCGAGGCATCTTGCGGAGACCGGCCGCTTCGGGATCGTTGTTGCTCCCGGTCAAGAGAGCAATCTTGCTTTTGTGACAGTCGGGTACCCGTTGATCGTTTCCCTTGCAACGGTTTTCCAGCTGACGGGGCCGACGTTTGAAGCCGCTCGCGGGACGATGGTTGCCTTTTTGGTCGCCACCGTGATCGCCGCCGGGCTCTGCGCTCGTGCGCTCGGCGGACGCAAGTCAGGACTTGCCGCTGCCGCGCTCGTCGCATCCTTCCCGCCGTTGTATGGCAACGGGAAGAACGTTCTGGGTGAAGTTCCCGGCATTTTTTTCCTGCTCCTCTCGGTCATCTTCCTTCAACGCATCAGCCGTTCTCGGGGACGGCGCCTTTCCGATTGGCTGCTCTTCGGCATGGCTGCGGTGCTGGCGACGGCAACCAAACCGCAGTTCTTGATGGTCGTTCCGGCCGCGGTGCTTGCGGTCTTGCTGCTCCGTCGTGCAGGTGCCGTTTCGTCGTGGCGCGGTCCACTCGTCGCCGCAGGGGCCTTTGCCGTCGGTTTGGCAGTCTGGGGGGTGACGCAGTTCGGAGGTCTTCCGTCGCCGACCGTGTTTTTTCACTACACGAACCCGTACGGCGTGGCTGATGTGGGCGCGACCGTGTTGCGCAACATCGTCGGTTTCGTGTCGGACCCGACGCCGCTTCACTTGTTGTTCATTGCGGGTTTGACCGGCTTGGGTTGGCTGGTGCGTCGCCGTGTGTCCGCGGTCGAGGCATACATGGGAGTCGTGGCCATCGCCGTCTGGGCGGCATATTTTCGGACCGCCGGATGGTACAGATATTTCTTCATCGCCCACATCTTATTTCTCGTGCTGTTGCCGGTGTCCTGGCGGGGGATGCGTTCCGTGTACGCACGGGGCGTCGCACTGGTGGTGCTGGTGTTGTTGCTGGCTTCGAATGGCTACGCCTACGCTCGCGACCCGGCGCCGCTGTTTGGTACGGACTGGCGCGCACTTCGTACGCAGATGCAGCAGATCGATCCGGACGCAGGGGTGTTCTTTGCCAATGCGCCGGAAGCCGCTTTCTTCTTCCGTGGTCGGGAATTCGGTCAGTATCTCCGGGTTACGGATCGACTGTGTATCGGTGCGCTCCCGCCTTTGAGCGAGGCGTTGCCGGAGTGGCTGGTTGCATCCGATGAACTTTCTGAGATTGAATCGTATCTCCCGGAATACAGACTCGTCGCCCGTCATGGACATGTCGCCGTCTGGCAGCGGCGATGACTCGACAGGAGGTCCGTCTTTGTTCTACGATGTCTCGCGTTATGCATGACGAATCTTTCTTTCTCGAGAAGTTTTCGGCGATCTACCCGTACTCCCATTGCATCTGGCGCGTGCCGGAGGCCTCGGCACAGGCGGCGCATGGCCGGCTTGCAGGCCCCTTGCTGGACTTGGGCTGCGGTGACGGGACCTACGCCGAGATATTTTTCAACAGGACCGGACGGCCGGTGGATCCCCAGACCGGGCAGCCTGCAGCCCTCTACGGCATCGACCCTCAGCAACGGGAAATTGACCGTGCCGCTCGGCGCGGTCTGTATACGAAGCTGTTTTGCGGGACGTCTTCCACTATTCCATTGCCGGACGCCTCGGTCCGCAGCGTCTTCTCCAACAGCGTCGTTGAACATATACCGGACAAGGATGGAACCATTCGTGAGGTGGCACGCATTCTCATGCCGGGGGGCACGTACCTTTTTTCCGCCCCGTCCCATCTCTTTGCAAAAAATTTTCGTATCCGCGCATTCTTGAACCGCATGTTCAGCCACGGCGCAGGCGAGAAATGGGTGGATTTCATTAACCGGAAGTTCCGTCATTTTTGGCTGCAGTCTCCGGAGCAGTGGCAGGCGGACTTGGCGCGACACGGCCTCCAGTTGATCTCTTGGCGGTATACGCTCACCGTAGAACACGCGGCAGCCTGGGAGCGCGGTTTGCCGCTTTCCTTTCTTCAACATGTTCTGGCCAAGCGGTTTGGGACGCTGCCGTTCTCTTCCATCTCACGCATGGGGCTGCGTCGGCACGCCGACGGCATAGCCGAACCGTCCGATCTTGCTGAAGGGGGAAACCTCGTCCTGTTGGTCAGGAAGTCCGTCTAGCGTGGGGTATGCACGTATCCTTGGTGGTTCCCACATTGAATGAACGCGGCTCGATCATTCCGTTGTTTCAGGGGTTGTCCGACGTCGCCCAGGCCATCCGTCCGCGTCATGACCTGGATGTGATCGTGGTAGACGACGGATCGAGTGACGGCACGGTGGAACAGGTGCGCCGTATGTCGGTGCCGTTTCCGGTGCATGTCATCGTGCGATCTGAGCGCGGCCTTTCCACGGCCGTGTTGGAGGGATTCCGTCAGGCCACGGGCGAGGTCTTGGGTGTCATGGATGCCGATTTGTCTCATCCTCCCGCACACCTTGCGGATTTGCTGGTCGCGCTCGAGACAGTCGACGTGGCCATCGGAAGCCGCAGCGTTCCGGGTGGCGCCGTGGAGGAGTGGCCGTGGTATCGTAAGGTCGCTTCGTGGTGTGCCACGCTGTTCGTCCGCCCGCTCGGCGTGCGCGTCCGCGATCCCATGTCCGGTTTTTTCGTTCTGCGTCGCGAGGTCATGAATGGCGCGCCGCTTTCCCCGATCGGTTACAAAATTCTCCTGGAAATTCTGGTCAAAGGACGGATCGACTCTGTCCGGGAAGTGCCCTACGTCTTCCGCAATAGGGAAGTCGGCAAGAGCAAGATGGGCACGCGGGAAGGCCTCAACTACCTTCGTCACCTGGCCCGTCTGTATCGCTGGAAATACTTGGGAGCTTCTTGAGAGGCTCTCCGCCCCTCGTAAACGTTCACCCTATGATGACGCCGACTTCCTCCGCACGCGGCGTACGCATTCGCGAGATGCGCGCGCGTTGTCAGGCCACCGCGCCTGCACCGGAACGGGAGACCTTCACCGGGAAGCGCGCCCGGTTTTTTTCGATCTACTTCACGAAGCTGTTCCTGTTCACGACCATCACGCCGAACCAGATCACCGTGCTTTCGGTGAGCGTCTTTTTCGTCGGCCTGGGGCTGTTCTTGACCCAGTCGCTGTCGCTCTCCGTCGCAGGCGCGGTGCTGGTGTTCTTCGCCACGGTTCTCGATGGTTGCGACGGGGAGGTCGCGCGCTTCCGGCAGACGCGCAACCCCGCCGGAGCGCTGTATGTCGAACCGGTCAGCCATGACATTCAGTACGGGCTGATGTTCCTGCCGCTGGGCATCGCCGCGGCGGTCCAGACCGGCAGCTGGGTGCCGCTGAGCTTTGCGTTCCTTGCCGGGGCCAGCAAACTCATGACGCGGTTGCTGGAAAACCGTTGGTGGTTCATGACCCGACCCGCGATCTCGCAGGAGGAGATTCGCGATCTCCGGCAGTCGTACCTGCAGCGATCGCCGCTCCGACGGCTGGTCTCTTGGACGAAACGAAACCTCTTTACCTCCAACGGACTCATTGCGCCGCTCCTCTTGGCGGCCGCGACGAATCGTCTGGAGTGGTATCTGTATTTCTACGGCGTCACGTTCCCGCTGCTGTGGGTGTTGGTGTTCATTCGCCAGACGCATGCCCTCGGCACGGTCCAAGTCGGCGGCGCGGCGGAGAAAGGGGCAAGCGAGTGACGATGGAGTTTCACCATACTGTACATACTATGAACCACCCGCTTCTCGACCAATTGCGATACGAACAGGTGAGGTGTCCGTTGTGCGGGGCCGCGGAAGCCACGCCCCTCGTCGACTTCGCGGCGGCGAAATCCGGACTCCGCATCCCCATGCGTTCTGTCGTATGCAACGCCTGTGGTCTCGCATACGCAAACAATCGGCCAAATGCGCGGGCCTATAACGAGTTCTATGAGGACTTCTACAAGTGGGAGTACGGAAAGGAACGGATTGAAGTTCGTGCTGCGGATCGTGACGAGGGCGCGGGCGCCGATCTCAAGACGAAGCGCGTCGTCGACTTCCTGAAGGGGTCGCTGTCTCGCGTGCCGCGGGCGGTTGATCTTGGATGCTCGATGGGGAAGCTGCTTGTCCAGATCAAGAAGGAGTACCCCGAAGCGTCGGTGCTCGGCGTAGAGTTGGATCGCCTGACCGCCCAACGGGCGCGGGATTCCGGAATTCCCATCAACGAAGAATCCATCGACGCGTATCTGGACGCGGCCCCGCCCCGAGGCGCCGACCTCATCATCATGCGGCACGTGCTCGAACATCTGCTGGAACCCCTGCCGACGCTCGCGAAGATCAAGCGCCACTGCGACGATAACGGCTTTCTGTACATCGAAGTACCCAACGTCTTGACGTTCACGCGGACGCTGTCTCACTTCTTCATGCCCGGCCACGTCATGCATTTTTGTCCGGAGACCCTCTCTCTGCTGTTGTTGCGGAGCGGCTTCCGGGTAGTCCGGATAGGTTCTCTCGAGCACGGAGTGCTGTGCGTGCTCGCGACACCGGTAGAGAACGGGAACGGTTACTACCCTTTCTCATCCATCGATTTCGGGTCGGCAGCGCGACGCACGCACCGGCATGTGCGTTTCATGAAACGGTACGGCGGCATCGTGACGCGTTTTTCCAGACGTCTTGCCCGCTTGTCGGCACTTCTCAAAAAACGATGACGCTTTTCATGGCCTTCCGCTCTCTGGTTGCCTGCAGGGCTTCGGCGATGCCGGTCAACGGATAAAAGTATTCTCTCGAGAGATAGCGCCAGGCGTCGAGACGGCCGTTCTCGACGGCTGCAACGATTTCATCGTGGGTCGACCCCTCTTCGTATTCCGTGCCGGACAGAAACCGGAAATCCCCTTGTGCCAGGGTCGGTCTCAAGGCGTAGGCGTTGCCTTCATCGAGACCGTAGAGGCCGAAGCTGCCACCGCCCCGGAGCAACGGAAGCAGCGCATTTGCCGTAGCGTGCCGTCCAACGGTGTCGATGATGGCGTCGACCGTCTTCGTGCCGCCTGCGACAAGTACCGCTGACGGATGATCAATTTTGTAGGAGACATAGCTTGCTGCACCGGCCGCGCTGAAGACTGCCTCACGATCGGGGCTGCCGACGACGGCCACCTGTACGCCCATGGCCTTGGCGTGTTCGGCCATCGACAGGCTGTTGGCGCCCGAACCCACGAGCAGGAGCGATTCGCCGGCGCTCAGGGAAAATCTCTTGATGTAGGCGAGCGTTTCTCTCCAGGTGATGATCATCGTGGCGGCCAGCGGGTCAAAATGCGCAGGAAGCGTCCGATGATAGGTGTGGGCGCGCCAGGCCGTTTCCGGCAGGCCGTCGTCACGCATGGCCTGCCAGTCGGTGGCGATGCCGCGTTCCGCAAAGGCGCCCCACCCGGACGGAACGAGGATGCCGCTGTCCGCGGGCATGGCATTCACGACGCGGGTGACGAGGTCCCCGATCCGCAGGTTTCGGACCTTCGGACCCACGGCGGTGACGCGCCCGATCCCTTCATGCCCAAAGAGCGCCGGAGCGCTCAGAGAAAAGTAAGGATCAAAAGCCAGCGCGTGGTTGTCGGTGCCGCTGCAGACCGAAGCGGCGACCATTGTGCACAGGGCGTCGTAGTCACCAACGACCGGCTCCGGAACCTCTTGGACGCGAACGACCCCCGGGCCTTGTAGAATTGCTGCTTTCATACTAGAGTGAGCGTGCTTTATAAGGAAGATGCGGTTTTCTGACGGGATTGTCAACGATATGGTCACGTCGACGGGAGTCATCCTTGCGGGCGGGGAGGGAAAACGCCTGCGCAGATTTGAGACCATCAAGCCGCTCATCAAAGTCGATGGGGAGCCCCTTATTTTGCGCGTCCTTTCACGCATGATCGAACACGGGGTTCGTGACCTGGTGATCGTGGTCAGTGAGGGGGATCGGCTCGTGCAGCGCACCTTGCTCGAGCACGCCGACCGCATCCCCGCAGATTGCCGGATTCGCTATGTCCAGCAGTCCGAGAAAAAGAACAGCATGTTCGGTTCCTTCCTCTCTTTGGGCAAGGAAGTCACCGCTCCCTTTTTTCTTTCGGCGTGCGACCTTGTTTTTGAACGGAACCCTTTCGCCTGTTTTACTGGAGACATGCAAGATACGGAAGGTGTTTCGGCGCTTTTTTGTGCCGATGTCGAGGTCAATCGTCATTCCGGCGGAAAGGTCAAAGCACTCCTCGACGGGCAGACCGCCGTGCAGGCTTTGGGGAAGACCCTGAAGGACGCCAACGCCATCGAGGCGGGCGTGTATCATTTCTCCGCGCCTGCCTACAGCGCGTTTTCTTCGTTCGTCGCGGCACGCCCCGAGATCACGACCTTCGAGGAAGCGCTTTCCGCGTACAACACGGTACGTCCGATCAAACCCGTCCTGTATGCCGGCACACACTGGTTTGACGTGAACACGCCGTCAACGCTCATCCGGGCGGAGATGTTCTTGAGGAGTAACCGCGTAGAAAGTTCGACCGCCGTCACCGGGACGCCGCGACTCTCTGCGTTGAAGAAGACGGTCACCTTTTCTTACGACAAGAAGATTACCTTCGACGTGCACGTGAAGTCGGGGATCATTGAACATCTGGAGGACTACCTGATCATCCCGAGCGAGAATTACTACTCTCCGCATCATCTGATCGTCGACAAGAACATCGATGCGCTCTATGGGGAAAAGGTCCATGCGAAACTGACGAGCTTGGGGTATCACGTAAATAAGATTCTGGTCGATCCGGGAGAATGGACGAAAAGCGCGGCGATCTATCTGCAGCTCGCGAACAAGATACTGAACGACGGTTTGGACAAGAAGTCCATTCTGATTTCCCTCGGCGGGGGAGTGATCAAGGATTTGGCCGGCTTTCTCGCTTCCACCTTGTATCGGGGTGTTGGTTCGATCCATATGCCGACGACGCTGCTCGCGCAGTGCGACGCGGCGATCGCTTTGAAGCAAGGCGTGAACGGCGAGGGAGGGAAGAATCTGCTGGGAAGTTATTACGCGCCCCTCAGCGTGATCGTCGATCCGACTGTACTCCTGACGTTGGATGAACGGTACCTTCGTGATGGCTTGAGCGAATGCCTCAAACAGGCATTTGCGCAGAGCACGGAATTTTATGACTTCTTCTCCCGGTACGACGGCCCCTTGAAGAACCTTCCTTTCTTGGAAGAGGTCGTGTCGCGCAGCATCGCCCTCAAGATTCCCACGATTGAGAAAGACTTCGATGAAGAGCGTGAGGGTCTGGTCTACCAGTACGGCCACGAAGTTGGCCATGCAGTGGAGTTTCTGTCCGGGTACGAACTGGGACATGGCGAATCCGTGGCGATCGGCATGCGGGTGTCTGCGGAGCTTGCACGGATATTGGGCGTGTCTGACGATGCCACGGCAACCGCCCAGTTCCGGATGATGAAGAAGTTCGGCCTTGATATCTGCATCCCATCGGATATCGCCGTCGATGACGTCGTCGAGGGGTTGCGTTTCAACAAGAAATTTCACAGCGGCGAAGCACGTTTCGTGCTGGTCAAGGAGATCGGCTCGTTATGGCATGACCGGAGCATGTACACGGTGCAGTGCAGCGACAAGGCCGTCCGTGAGGCGGTCGCACGCAGCTATGCGGACACCGAGTAGCGGGTCCGGGACGTTGTTGTCCCCGTGGGGACTTTCCGAATCCCGGCAGGAACGCCTGCGGGGAGGCATGCTCAACGAAAACTGTCGCGTCTGGACAAAGGCGGGGCAGTTTGTGCTCAAGATGTACCGCTATCGTGACGCGCGACAGGTCGCCTTTGAACAGAAGATGCTCCGATGTCTGGCCGACCGTCGGTTCCCGTGTCCGCGCGTGGTCGCGACGCAGGACGGCCGCACCCTTTTGGAGCGGGAGGGGAAAGTCATGGCCTTGTATACCTATCTGCCCGGTAAGACCGGACAGGCTTTTGAACTCCGCGATTTGCGCCGCGTGGGTTTTCTCCTGGGGAGGCTGCATCGCGTCCTGCGGCGTGAGAAACAGACGGTCACCAAGGACCGCTGGGAGCCCAGGGACGTTGCGCGTCTCCTCCGAACGGAATCCCGGCAGATTCTCCAAAAGCGTTTTCCGGGCGCGCGAACACATCTGCCCTACCTGGCGCAGGAATACACCCGCCTCCGCTTTCCCAAGACGCTTCCCACGGGCATCACCCATCAGGACATCAAACCGGATAACATTGTTTTCGATGGTCGCCGCATCAGTTTTATCGACTTCGACAACATGTATCGGGGGGTGTTGTTGTTCGACGCAATGACTCCGGTGATCTGGATGTGTTTCCGGGGATCTGTTTTCTCCCCTGAGGCGTTCCGCGCATATTGTCGGGGGTATGAGTCGGCGCGCCCCTTCACGCAGCTCGAAAAGACTTATCTGCATGATGCCTTGCGTTTCCGTCTGTTGCGGGAATCGTTCGCTTGGGCCATGCGGTTCAATACGGCGCGTGCACATCGCGTCCATGCGCAGATGTTCCGCAGGTATCTTGCAGTCAGAGATATTTGTGACATCTAAACTATGCAGTTCACCGCAATCATTCTTGCTGCTGGCACGGGAACGCGGCTGCGACCGCACACGGACGATCGTCCGAAAGCGCTTGTGCCGCTCCACGGCGTATCGCTTCTCCACCGCGCGGTTTCGTTCCTGCGGCTGCTTGCTCCCGAACGGATCGTTGTTGTTTCCGGATCCGGCGCCGCAGCGGTCAGCGAGTCGTTGCGTGCATTCGCTCCTGACGTTGACGTTTTTGAGAATTCTGACTACACGCTCGGCAGCGTTGTCTCGTTGAAGCGGGCACTGGAACAGGTTCCCGGGGCCTTCATCCAATGCAACACGGATCACGTCTATGGGCGGCGCCTTGCTCCGGTGCTTCTTGCGCAAGCGGATGCCGGCATCACGGCCTTCTGCGATACGGATCGGCCTTTGGGGGGAGACGACATGAAGGTCTGGCAGGAAGAGGGACGCCTGGTGCGTCTCTCCAAGACTTTGGAAAGCTACAAAGCGGGATTCACGGGCATCATCATGTGCGATGCCGAGCGCCGTTCGCTTTTTGATGCCGCCCATGAGGCCGTCCTCCAGCAGGATCGTCGTCTCGGCGTGGAGCATATACTTGCTGTGCTTGCCGAGCCTGGCCGTCAGGTGCGGATCGGTGACATGTCCGGTCATCGCTGGCTCGAAGTCGACACGCCGCAAGACTTGGAGCTCGCCGAGCAGGCGATCACTGCGGAACCGGATGCTTTCAACTTTGACGGTATGACCGAACCGGACGGATAGCGCGGTTCCTTCGGGAGCCGTTCTTTTGTCTGTCGGAGGGAGTTGACGCGGTCGCGATTTCGTGGTAGAGAACTGCCAGGTTCGCAAAGGAGAAAAGATCGTGAACGAGATTCAAGAGGAGCGTCTGAAGGTGGCGCAGAGCGAGGCACGCGCCACACGGTTCGAACGTTTCGATCGTTACCGGAAACTGCTTGCGTTGTTGCCGTTCGATCGCGGCAGTGTGGCCGAGGAGACGCATGAGATCTGCATCGTCCACTCGGACATGGAGCGGATCGAGGAGGCGCAGATGCTGCGCTGTGTCGAGCGCGGTCTCGACCCGCGCGACGGACGGGTCGGCATCGTCTTCGAGGACGCCGTCGGCGTCGTCGTGGCGCATCCCATTCGCACCGGCGATGGCCAGACCGAGCGGACCTGGAAGGCCGTCTACTGGTGGAACGGGCTGAAGGGCAAGAGCGTGGCCCTTGTTCCGTACACCGACGACGGGCGCGTGCTGCTCGTGCCGGCCTGGCGTGGCCCGGTCGTCGGCCGCTGGGAGCTCGAGTTCCCGGGCGGCGGCGACGTCAATGCCACCGAGGACATCCAGGCCGTTCGCGCCGAGATGTTCGAGGAGGCCGGCTACGAGATTCTGGAGTTCCAGCGTCTCGGCGGCGAGGAGCACTTCATCGTCGACCCTTCGACGAACGGTACGCCGATCGCGCTCTACGCGGTGCGCATCAGCAAGAAGGCCGAGCAGCATCCGGAGGCCGGTGAGATCCTTGAGGCGCCGGTGCTCTTGGATCGACGCGAGCTCGATGACGCATTCGTCCGCGGCTACGTGGAGCTGTCGGAGCAGCCCGGGCGGAAGTACCACCTGCTCAACGGGCGCAACGGCATCTGCGCGCTCATGGCGATCATCCACGACTACGTGTGCTGACGACGGCGTAGCACAGCGGTTCCTTCGGGAGCCGTTCTTTTTTATCGTTCACGCTTGGCTTTTTCAGCGGTCAAGCTATACTTTCGACGGACGACATCTGATCCGGGTTGTTCTGTTATGCTTACCCCAGGAAATGAGGTTGCGACGAGCTTGGCGCCGCCCCTGAGTGCTGCCGTGCGCTGTGCGATTTGTGGCAGCGCCGACGAACAGGTGGTTGATGTACATGTCAGCGGGGGGCATTCCATCCGCGACGTCCAATGCCTGCGCTGCGGCCATGTCTACCTCTCTCCCCGCGAAAGCGCCGAGGCCTACGACGCCTACTACCGTCAGCAGGGCTTCAGCAAGAACTGCAATAACGTCAGCGGGGAAGACGATCCGTCCGCGCTGGCGCGATCCGCAGAAAAGAAAACGCAGCGCATCTATCGGTTCCTTGAACCGGAGCTTCGTCCCGGTTTGCGGGTGCTCGAAATCGGTTGCGGGTACGGGAATCTCCTTGCCCGCATCCGGGAGTCTGTCGGCGGTGATGTCACCGGCATCGAGCCGGATCCGATCGGTCCGGTGGTTGCACGGAGCGTCTTCCATCTGGAGATCGCGTCACAGACGCTCGAACAGTTCCTTGTCGGTTGGAACGGCAAACCATTCGACCTCATCCTGATGCATCATGTGCTCGAGCATTTTCTCGACATCGACGTGGTTGGGGATGCTTTGGAAATGCTGCTCGCGCCGGGTGGTCGGGTGTACCTCGGTCTGCCGAACGTCACGGCGATGACCTTTCCGAAACGTTTCTTCTTTCGGTTCCCGCATGTCTCCAACTTCACGCCGTATAGTTTCCTTCTGTTCCTTTGGAGGCACGATCTGAAGATCGTGCGCCTCGACAACCTCGGTCGGCCGCTGTCCGCAATTGTCGCGTCGAGGATTGATGCGGCACCCATGGTCGCCGCGTTCCCGCTCGTCACGGCCAGCCTGTCTCCCGGCCGCGTCCGTCGGAGCATTGCCCTGTGCGACATCCACCACACCATCCGTCTCTTCATCCGTGACCATCGCGGGAAGCTGTTGCCGGCCCCGCTGAAGCGCGCGGTCAAGACGTTGATCCGTAAGTGAGCTTTATGTCCATGATACAACAGCCCTGCCCGTTGTGTGGCTCGCGCGACGCGCGGGTCGTCGCCACCGTGGCCGACTACACCGTTGCCCTGACCAATGTCTGCTGCAATCGCTGCGGATTGGTCTTTGCGAGTCCTTTTCCTGCGGCCGAGCAGCTCGAAGCATACTATCGCTCGGAGTTCACCCAGGGACGGCATCGCATCCAGACGGTGGCTGAGGCCCGGGAACGCGCCGCGCGTAAAGGTAGCGCCGCCAAATACTCGGCCGAAGGTTTGGTCGACGGCTTGGCTGCCGGTTCTCACGTGTTGGAGATCGGCTGCAGCTATGGCTTCCTCCTCGAGGCCGTACGCAAGGCCGTGCAGTGCCACGTCGAGGGAGTCGAGCCGTCCGAGGTCTCGGCGCGTTTCGCGCGCGAGGAGTTTGGTATTCCTGTTTTCCCGGGGACCGTGGAACGATATCTGGAGACTCCCGTGACCGAGCGCTTCGACCTAATCATTGTTTCCCACGTCCTTGAACATTTGTCCGACCCCGTCGCCGTGCTGCGCGCCCTGGAGCGGCGGCTCGCACCCGGCGGGCGCCTCTACATCTGCGTGCCGGACGTGACGCATCTTCAGGAACCACCGGAGAGCTTCTTCCAGGTGCCGCATCTGGTGAGTTTCTCGCCTTGGACCTTGCACTTGGCTTTTGCCGCGGCGGGCTTCAAGATTATCCGTTTTCAGCGGAAACTTCGCGCGCCGAAGAGCGGCATGGAGGCATATGCGGTGCGCATCGCGGATTCCGTGGACGCCTATCCCCATGCAGCGTTGCGCGTGGGTTGCGATCCGCGCGCGGTCGCGGTCGACGTCCGTCGCGCCCAGCGCCTTTACGGCGCGCTTCGGGCAGCGAAAAGCGCCGCCCGTGGCATCCCATTCTTTGATGCGGAACGGCTCGGACCGCGCATGCGCCGCCTGGTGCGCATTGTCCGCGACCGTTTCTAAAACCGACCCATGTTACGTCCCATGACCATCGCCTTCGTTTCGAGCCGAGGCATCGTCAACCGCAACATTCTGCGGACCGGCATCCTGGAACGGTTGCTGGCGGATTCTGACGTCCGGATCCTGTTGATTTTCCCGGAGTCCGCACGTGCCCTCGCCTACCTTGCCGAAGAGTTTCGCGATCCACGGATCACCATCGCCTACGTGCCGCGCCACGAGGAATCGTGGATCGAACACCGCCTCTGGAGACCCTTCGTCAATAATTTTGTCTATACGGAATCGACTGACGTGTTGGCGCGTGTCGGCAGCGCCAAGGTCAAGCCGGTGCCGCGATGGTGGTACCCCGTGCATCGGCGGCTCTTCACCTCCCTCTCTCGCCATCCGGGGCTGAAGACGGCGGTGCGTCGTTTCGATCGCGCCGCCTTCCGTGTCACGCGCTACGACACGCTGTTCCGTACGCATCGTCCGACCGCGCTGTTCTCCGGCTCCGTGATCTCGACCTTCGACCTCGGACTCATGAAAGCTGCCGAGCGCCATGGTGTGCCGACCGTGGCCATGCAAAAGGGTTGGGACAATCTGCATCGGCAACTCATCCGTAACGCTCCCAACCGGTTTCTCACGCAGAACGATCTGATGCGGACGGCCGCTGTGGACCTGCAGCACTTCGCATCGAGCGCAGTGGAAGTTGTCGGCTTTCCGCAATTCGACGTCTACGTGCGGCCGGAAGGACTCGTCGAGAAAGGGGAGCTGCTGCGTCGCTGGGGGTATCCACCCGAGACGCGCATTGTGCTCTACGGCTCCGAGGGGGTCTGGACCCCGAAGGACGACGAGATTATCCGTGACCTGCTGGCGATGCGCGCGGACGGGGCGTTTCCCTCTCCGGTACTCTTCCTGTTGCGGCCGCACTTCAGCGACGTGCGCAGCCGGCGGTATGAGGTTTTTCGCGGGACGCCGGGAGTCATCGTGTCCGACGATTTCCAATGGGGGGACATCTTCGACGACTCCTGGGATCCGTCGCGTGCCGACCTGCAACACTTCGCGTCCGTGCTGCGGGCGTGCGACACCATGGTCTGCTTCGCCTCGACGCTCTCGTTGGACGCGGCCTGCGTTGACTTGCCGATCCTCAACGTCGGCTACGGCGCGACGTTCGCCGCGGACGGCACGGACATCACGGGTAATCTGCTGCGCATGGAACACTACCGGCCGGTCGTCGATTCGGGCGGCGTCGAGGTGGTCACTGACGCCGCGGCCTTGCGCCGGGCGTTGCTCCAGGCGCTGCAGGATCGCGGCTATCGCGCCGAAGGACGGGCTCGGCTCCGTGAGACGATGTGCGGCCCCTTGGACGGACGGTCCGGGGAGCGCATCGCAGAGACGCTCTACAGGACGGCCGCCGGAGAGCGGCGACCTTGACGTTCCGCAGCGCTGCGCTTAATATACTTTTCTGTCATTTCTGACGTTTCTATGGCGATGAGCATCGGCATCATGGGGACCGGAATGGTCGGCGGTGCCACCCGCCGTTATTTTGAGAAGGTCGGAAATGTTCCTTTTGTATACGATTCCGGGAAGAACGAGGGGTCGGTCGCCGACGTCAATCGCGCCGACGTCATCTTCATTTGCGTGCCGACGCCTTACGACCCCGCCAAGGGCGGTTTTGACCTGTCGATGGTCCGTGAGGCCATCGGCAATATTTCCACTGGGAAGATCGTCATTATCAAGTCTACGATCATGCCGGGATCGACGCTGGAAATCCAGAAGGAGTTCCCGCAGCACAAGATCATGTACAATCCGGAATTTTTGACGGAAATGACGGCTGACCAGGACATGCAGTTTCCGGACCGCCAGATCCTCGGCGTCACGGACAAGAGCTTCACGGTGGCTGCTGATGTCATGGCCATCCTGCCGCTCGCACCGTACGAGCGCATCATGCCGGCGACCGCCGCTGAGATGGTCAAGTATTATGGCAACACCTGGTTCTCGGCAAAGGTGGTCTTCGCTAACCAGATGTACGACCTCTGTCAGAAGCTGGGAGTCGAGTATGATCAGGTTCGCGACGGCGTCTCCGCCGACAAGCGCATTGGCCGCACTCACCTGGAGATTTTTCATAAAGGGTATCGCGGCTACGGCGGGAAGTGCCTGCCCAAGGACACGCGCGCACTGATCCAGTTGGGCGACCGCGTTGGCTCGGAGATGCGTCTCTTGAAGCTCGTGGAAGAGCTCAACAACGAGTTGCACCGCACCCAGGGCATTGAACCGCCGAAAGGATGACACCCGTCGTCGTCACCGGAGGCGCCGGTTTCATCGGCAGCAATCTCACCCGTTCCCTTCTGGAGCGCGGCGAGATTGTTGTCATCATCGACAATTTTGACGACTACTACGATCCGGCCATCAAGCGTCGGAACATCGCCGCATTTCTCGACCATCCGCATTTTCGGTTGATCGAAGCCGACATCCGCGACGCGGCCGCCATGTCCGCGGCCTTTGCCAGCATCGGTTCGCATCGGCTCGTGCACCTCGCCGGCCGTGGTGGTGTGCGGCCCTCGCTTGCACTGCCGCAGCTCTATTTTGATCTCAACCTGATCGGCACCATCCAAGTGTTCGAGGCCGCGCGCGCTGCGGGGTGCGCGCATGCCGTTGTCGCCTCGAGTTCGTCCGTCTACGGCACGCGCACCGACGGCAAGCCGTTCCGTGAAGATGAACCGCTCGAGGCCGCATTATCGCCGTACGGCGCTTCCAAACAAGCCATGGAGCGCTACGTCGAGTCCTTCCAGGCCATCACTGGCATTCCCGTAACGGCGCTGCGCTTCTTTTCCGTCTACGGTCCCGGCCAGCGCCCCGACATGGCCGTTCACCAGTTCGTGCGCCGTATCGAGGCGGGGGAGACCATCACCGCTTTCGGCGACGGTTCGTCCACGCGCGACCACACCTACATCGCCGACATCGTGCAGGGCGTGCTCGCCGCGCTCGATCGTCCGAACGGCTATCGCGTCTACAATCTCGGCGAATCGCGGACCGTGACGTTACGTGACCTGCTGCAGGCCATCGAAATAGCCGTGGGCAAGCGTGCATCCGTAACGTGGGAACCGATGCGGTCGGAAGACATGCCTGCGACGTACGCCGACATCACCCGCGCAAAAACCGAACTCGGTTACGACCCACAGTTTTCTCTGGAGCGCGGGCTCCAGGAGTTTGTCCGCTGGTTTCGCGCCGCATAAACAAAAACGTCCCCGCTGAGCGGGGACGTTTTGCTGTTACTGTCCGCGCGCTCCGAGAATGATGCGTACCGTCCGCAGCAGGATGAAAGCGTCCAACACGATGCTGCGATGCTTGATGTAATAGAGGTCGTACTGCAGTTTTTTCAGATTTTGCTCAATGGTGTTGGCGTAGGGGAACTCGATCTGCGCCCAGCCGGTGAGCCCCGGCCGTACGAGGTGGCGCATGGCGTAGAACGGCATGGCGCGCTCAAGTTCGGCGACGAACTCCGGCCGCTCCGGTCGTGGACCAACGACACTCATCTCGCCGACGAGCACGTTCCAGAATTGCGGAAGCTCATCAATGCGCGTGGCGCGCAGGAATCGGCCGAGCGGCGTGATGCGGGTATCGCCTCGTGCCGCGAACTGGGCACCGTCCTTTTCGGCATCACGCACCATGGTGCGCAGCTTGATCATGCGGAAGCATATGCCGCCTCGGCCAACGCGCATCTGGGTGAACAGGAGCGGCCTGCCCTGAAGCAGGAACAGGGCGAGGAGTATCGGCGGCAAGAGCACGATGCAGACGAGTCCACCCAGCGCGGAGAGCAGAATATCGGCGATACGTTTCATGGTGTCCGTCATGCGTTTTTCCGCTTCACGCAGGTTCTCCAAAAACCAGACGTGCGTGATGGCAGTCACTGGCACGCGGCGCGTGATCGTTTCCGCGAACGGAATACTGTCGACGAAGCGTGTCTTGAGGAAGATGCTTTCGTACAGGTGTCGGGCGAGTTCCGGCGAAGAACGCGGGCTCACGCCGAGCACGACGAGATCGGCGCGGCCGGCGCGGATGTAGGCCGGGAGTTCTGCGAAGTCGCGGCCGAGCACGGGAACGTCCTTCGTCTGCCAGGATGAAGCAGAGTCCAGCACGATGCCGGCGACGTCATATCCAAGCGCTGGATTTTCCCGAAGCGCGGTGACCAGTTCGCGAATCTCGTTGTTGTCGCCGACGAACAGCACGCGGGTGCGCAACAGCGCGCCGGAGAACAGTGCGTTGACTGCAGTGCGCCAGAGCACAAACAGCACCGCAAACACGGCGAGGTGAAGGAGAAGCGTTGTTTTCGGCGAGATGCCGACAATCGGCGTCAGGTAGAAGAAGCCGATGGCCAAGAGCGCGGAGACCGTCAGTGCCGATGCAAAGGTGCGGTAAAAGCGGAAATTATTGCGCGCCAGTGATACGTCATACAACCCGTGCGCGGCGAACGTCGCAAGCCATAACACAAAGACCGCGGAATAGGGGAGCAGGTGGTCGGTGAAATGTACCGCACTGCCGCCGGCGACCGCGCCGCGCAGTGTCACCGCGATCCACAGAGATGCATACAAAATAGCGGCATCGCCAGCCACTAAGAGTGCGCGTTTCAGTTTGACAATACGCTGTTCCATGTGGTTTTCTATGGAGGAAATCCTGGCGAACATACCACAGGAAAGCCCGTGAATCAAGTATGAGAAGGCTGCTTGTTATCGCCGTGCTCGTCGTCCTCGGTATCGCGGTGGTGGGAACCGCGAGCTGGGTATTTTTTGGACGTTCCTGGCTTTCCGACCGACAGGCCGCCGCCGAAGCGGACATGCTTCGTGCCGACCCGCAGACGGCCGAGATGTTTGCGAGCATCGAAAAACGCCAACGTGAAATCGAGAGCACTCCGGACGATCCGGAGCTCTACCTCAGCATCGGCAACAACTGGAAGGCGATATACGATTTCCGCGGCGACGTTCGGTTTCTTGATCGCGCCATTGAATGGTACGAGAAGGGGGTTGGTGTTACGAAGCGTAAGAACAGTCTGTTCTTGTTGAACCTAGCAAACGCCTACCGTCTCCGTACGCAGCCTGACAAGGCGGAACGTCTTCTCCGCGAGGCAATCGAGGTCAACCCCGGCGATCCGGTGCTGTACACAACTCTTGTCGACGTTCTGCGGTATGATCTCAAACGGGATTCCAATGATGTCATCGACGTCTACAAGACAGGACTCGCTTCGCTGGTGGACAACGCACCTCTCGTGCAATCGCTTGCGTTATATCTTGAGGACATAGGGCGATATAAGGACGCGTTGGTGTACTACGAGCTTCTCGCCGCCAAGTATCCTGGCTTTGAAGAGAAGATCGCTTCGCTGAAACAACACATCGCCGAACAACCCTGAACACTGTCATGCAGGAGGACCACTATCACTATCGTTTCGCCGTCGCCGCGCTCGCCGTGGTGACGGTGTTCCGTTTTCTCCCGGTTTTCGCAGCGACCGAACAGCCGGTCACGTTGGCGGTGCAATTCCGCGGTGCAGATGCGCCGATGCGACTGACCGTACCTGCGGTTGATGCCGACGGAACGCTCGCATCGCTCGCAGACATGGCGGATGTCGCGCACGCCGAACCGCTGGCCACATATCAGGCAAGCGTGCTCGCTTCCAACGACATGTATTTTAACGAACAGTGGTACCTGCAAAAGATCAGCGCACCGACTGCCTGGGAGAAATCCGTCGGCAACATGAACGTGATCGTTGCGGTGCTTGATACCGGCGTTGATATTACGCATCCGGATTTGCGTGAAAACATCTGGAAGAATCCACGGGAGATCCTCGACGGTCGCGACAACGACGGCAACGGACTCATCGACGACATCAACGGTTGGAACTTCTACGAGGGGAACAACACGGTGACACCGACATTCGAAGCGTTCACCGAAGGTGGCATCAATCATGGGACAATGATCGCCGGGGAGATCGGCGCAATCGGCGGCAACGGTGCCGGCATCGCGGGCGTCAACTGGCGCGTTTCAATCATGCCGCTGCGCGTGCTCTCCAGTTCCGGTGTCGGCGACGTCGTGAACGTCGTGAACGGCATCAACTATGCGATTAAGAACGGTGCGAGCGTGATCTCGCTGAGCTTCTCCGGTGCAAACCGCAGCTCCATTTTGGATGACGCCATTCGCCGCGCCGCTGAGGCGGGCATTCTTGTCGTGGCTGCAGCTGGCAACGACCTTACACAGAACGGCGGCAACGACTTGGACGTCACGCCGCTCTATCCTGCCTGCTCCGACGGTCCGAACGGGGAGAACTGGGTGCTCGGCGTGGCCGCCACGGACGAAGCAGACAAGAAGGCGAGCTTCTCCGATTTCGGACGGACCTGCGTCGACATCAGCGCGCCCGGCGTCCGCATGTTCAGCACGCTGGTGAAGAATGACGCTCAGCCCGGTTTCGATCAGGCCTATGGTGGCTATTATCGTGGGACATCCTTGGCGGCTCCGCTCGTGGCCGGTGCGGCCGCGCTCCTGAAGGCAGCAAGTCCCGGACTGACCCTACCGCAATTGCGCGACGCTCTCTTGAACGGTGCTGACGGCATTGATCCGGCCAATTTGGCATATGTTGGAAAGCTTGGTCGCGGTCGCCTCAACGTGTCGCGTGCTATGACCTTGCTCCCGTCGCAGGCAGCAGCACCGGTGCCTGCACCCGCGCCAGGTTCACCGGAGCCTATCTCCACGCCCGTGGTAGCGCTTCAGGCGCTCGTCACCGCGAACGGTGCCGGCCTGCCGCCTGAGGTCACGTTGCGGAGCATGGATGGCGGTATGTTGTTGTCGTTTCTGGCATATGGGTCGACCTTCCACGGCGGCGTCACCGCGCAGTTCGCCGACGTGGATGGCGACGGCAATTTTGAAATCGTGACTGTGCCGGGTCCTGGCGGCGGACCGCATGTGCGCGTCTGGTCCCTGTCTGGAAAATTGAAGGACGAATTTTTCGCTTACGAAACGTTGTATCGTGGCGGCCTTGCTTTGGCATTGGCTGATACGGACGGCGACGGCGTTGCCGACATCATCACCTCGCCGACGGGTGCGCGTGCGCCGGAGGTTCGCGTCTTCTCCGCGACAGGAGCCCGAAAGGCAAATTTCCTCGCATACGCATCGACATTCCGCGGCGGCGTGCGCATCGCGGCAGGAGACGTAAATGGTGATGGCAATGCCGACATTGTGACCGTGCCGGCTTCGGGCGGCGGACCGCATGTGCGCGTCTTCTCGGGAATGGGTCTTGCGGTTTCCAGCTTCTTTGCCGACCGAACCGATCTGCGGACCGGATATCTGGTTGCCGTCGGCGACGTCAACGGCGACGGCCGCGACGACATCGGGTTGCTCGATGTTCTGAACGGCAGTCACATCCGTTTCGTCACCATCTACGGCACGAATGTCGGAGACATCGAGATTGAAGGGTTTGGACAGGGTTTCCAGTTCGCGTTGGGCGAGGTCGACGGCGACGGCCGCGATGACTTGATCCTTGGCGTGCAGCCCACGTCGCGCCGCGTCATCCGCAGTTACGACGTGATCGGCAAACTGCTCAAGGAAACGCTGCTCGGCGCAGGAACTGCCATCGGTCCGGTCGGGGTGGCGCCGGCCACGGGATTTGCTCTGTAATATGCGCGCCTTGTTTTGGCAGACCGTGCGCTACGGGTTGGTGGGTTTGTCCGCCACGGCCGTTGATTGGTTGGGGTTTTTTGCCCTGACGCGCAGCCTGCCGTTCTTTCGTGAGCAGTACCTCCTGGCCAACGTCTGCTCGTTCGTCGTGGCCGTGGCTTGGGCGTACACGATGCACCGGCGCGTCACCTTTCGCGTCAACCACGGCTCGCACCGCGCACAATTCCCGAAGTTTCTGACCGTGACATTGATCGGTTTGGCGATCAACTCGCTCGTGTTGTATCTCGGTATCTCGCAATTCGGCCTCTATGATCTTGTCGCCAAGGTCATTGCCTTAGTCATGACCGCGGTTTGGAACTTTGCCGGCCAAAAGCTTTGGACGTTCCGCCTGTCCCGAGCCGGGTCGAGGGACGGCTTGTCCCCGGCGCCCGGTGGCCCGTATACTGGGCCGGTAGACATTACGTGATCCTATGCCCGTCACCCCCATCTTCGAAAAGAAAAACGTCCTGGTGACCGGCGGTGCCGGATTCATCGGATCGCACCTCTGCGAGAAACTCCTGAAAGATTCCAAGGTTATTTGCTTGGACAGCTTCATCAATTCCTCGGAGAACAACATTGACCATCTCCTGCAGAATCCGAACTTCGAGTTCATCCGCTGGAACATCAACGAGCCGTTCGAACTGGAGCAATTCTCGGAGCTCGAAAAGTTCAAAGTGAAGTTCCAGGGCGTGCAGGAAATTTACCACCTGGCCTGCCCGACCTCGGTCAAGAATTTCGACCAGTTCCGGATGGATACGCTGCTCGCGAACTGCGTGGGCACGCGGCATGCGCTCGATTTGGCCGTGAAGCACAAGGCCAAGTTCGTCTTTGCTTCGAGCTCTGTTGTGTACGGTCCAAGGCGTCCGGACGGTCTGCCGTTTCGCGAAGACGACATCGGCGCGGTCAACCATCTCACACCGCGCGGCTGCTACGACGAAGGCAAACGCTTCGGCGAGACGATGGTGCAGACGTACGCCGACGTCTACGGTCTCGACGCCAAGAACGCGCGCATCTTCCGTACGTATGGTCCGCGCCAGCGTCTGTTCGACGGCGAGCTGTTCTCCGACTTCATCATCAACGCCATTGATGGCGAGAAGCTGACGATCTACGGCGACGAATCGTTCGCCACGTCCCTGACCTACGTCGGCGACATCGTGGACGGCCTCATGAAACTCATGAAGGCGCCGGTGACGATCGGCCCGGTCAACCTTGGCACTGACCATGATGTGCGCATCTTCGACGTCGCCAACCTCATCTTGAAACTCACGAACTCGCAGTCCAAGATCGTCTTCGAACCAGCGCTCATGTTCCTGACCCCGCTGGGACTCCCGGACGTCACCAAGGCCAAGGAACGCCTGGGGTGGCTGGCACTAGTCCGCCTTGAAGACGGTTTGAAACAGGCCATCGACTACACGCAAGCGCACCGTTCGTTGATCTCATTCGGCTCATGAAGGTTGTCGCCGTCGTTCCCGCATGGAATGAAGCACAGGCCATCGGGGAGGTCCTCGATGGTCTTTTGTCGCGCGTCGATGCGATCATCGTCGTGGATGACGGATCGACGGACAGTACGGCCGATGTTGCGCGTGTCGTCACCCCCCTTGGTCCCCCCTTGACAAGGGGGGAAACTGGTGGGGGTGTCCACGTGATCCGTCACGTTTTGAACCGCGGGCTCGGCGCGGCAATTGCCACCGGCATCCGTGCCGCGCTCGCGGACGGCGCCGACATCGTGCTCACGTTCGATGCGGACGGACAGCACCGGCCGGAAGACGTTGCCGCCATGCTCGCGCCGATTCGGGAAGGACGTGCGGACGTCGTGATCGGCAGTCGCATGCTCACCAAAGAGGGGATGCCATTCGTCCGTCGCGTTGCCAATCGCATCGGCAACGTCGTGACCGCCGCACTCTTTGGCGCACACGTCTCCGATTCGCAGTCCGGACTGCGCGCTTTTTCCCGCGCAGCCGCCGAGCAGATACAGATCCGCACCGACCGCATGGAAGTCTCATCCGAGATCGTCGCCGAGATTTTCCGGCACAAGCTCCGGCTCGTGGAAGTGCCGATCAAGAGCGTCTACACGACCTACTCGCTTTCCAAAGGGCAGAGTTTTGTGATGGGATTGAAGACGTTGGGCCGTTTGATAGTAAGACGTGCACTGCGATGAGACCCCGCTCTGTCATCCTGAGCGGAGCGAAGGATCCTGCCAGTTCACGCAAGAGCTCTGACAAGGACCGGAAGGATTCTTCGGCAGCCGCCTCAGAATGACACAATGACGGATGGACAAATAAAAAACACCCGTTGACGCGGGCGTTTTTTTGTTGGAAGATTGGTCATCATGCGCCTCTCTCCCAACGAAATCCGCGACATCACCGAGCTGCTCCAGAAGGGGAAACCTCTGCCGGAGAAGTACCGGTTTTTGTTGTTCGGCGACAAGCGGCAGGTGGAGCTGGTGTGGGACGGCAAGTCGGACGAGGTGACGAACGCGGTATTGCCGTTCCAGACCATCGAACACATCGACGAACCGCGCAGCGAGAAGGAGATCAAACTGCAGCAGTCGCTGTTCGACACGTCCGGCCGGCAGTTGAAGGGCTGGACGAACAAGCTCATCTGGGGCGACAACAAGCTCATCATGTCCTCGCTCCTGCACGGGCCGCTGCGCAAGGAGATCGAGGCGCAGGGCGGCATCAAGCTCATCTACATCGACCCGCCGTTCGACGTGGGCGCGGACTTCTCCATCGACATCGAGATCGGCGGCGAGGAGTTCACCAAGGAGCCGAGCGTCATCGAAGAGATCGCCTACCGCGACACCTGGGGCCGCGGCGCGGACAGCTTCCTGTCGATGATCTATGAGCGCTTGCTCCTGATGCGCGATTTGCTTGCGGAGGATGGGAGCATTTATGTGCAGTGCGATTGGAGGCTTAACAGTGAAGTTAAGCTGGTAATGAGCGAAGTATTTGGTAGTAATTATTTTCATAATGAGGTGATTTGGCAACGAGATCCGGCTGGAAAAGGTGCAAAGCGCATCTCACAACAATTGCCAAAAGAGTATGATTCAATTTTGTTCTATACAAAGTCTGATTCATATTGTTTTACGCAACCATATAGAGATTTAAGTGAAAAGCAAAAGGCTGTTTACAATAAGATTGAAGAAGGTACTGGTCGTAGGTTTAAACTTGTTACTCTAGGTGATTACTCTGAGAAGTCTATTGAAAGAATGGAACAGCAAGGCTTGATTTATGTAACGTCCGTTGGAACGAAGTACAAGAAGTACTATCTTGACGAAGGCGTTGATACGGTGGGTTCAATATGGACCGATATTTCAGTGTCTACTGGTATAAAAGCGAAGGAGAGTGAAGGATACCCAACTCAAAAACCGGAATCACTACTTGAACGTGTAATCCAATTAACTTCGAAAGAAGGCGAGCTTGTTGCCGATTTTTTTTGCGGCTCCGGCACCACCGTAGCAGTCGCGGAAAAGCTGGGTCGCAAGTGGATCGGCGCTGATCTGGGGCGCTATGCGATTCACACATCCCGCAAGCGGTTGATTGATGTCCAACGGCAGCTCAAGAAAGACGGCAAGCCGTATCGCGCGTTTGAGATTCTCAACCTCGGCGTGTACGAGCGTCAGGAGTTCGTGCGGGTGGATGGGGATATTCGTGCCGAAGAGCGCGAGCAGATTCGACAACAGAAGGAGCGTGAGTTCGAGGACCTGATTCTGCAGGCGTACAAAGCTGAGCGCGTGGAGTCGTTTATGGCTTTCTCCGGCAAGAGGCGAGATCGGCTCGTAGCGGTTGGGCCGTTGGAGACGCCGGTCAGCGAGGCATTCATCAACGCCATCGTGGACGAGTGCCGCGAGAAGGGCATTTCCAAGGCCGACGTGCTCGGCTTTGACTTTGAGATGGGCATCGACTTTGCCGAGCTGCGCAAGCAGGGCGTGGACATCCAGCCCAAGCTCATCCCGCGCGACGTGTTCGACCAGCGCGCTATCGAGAAAGGCGAGGTGAAGTTCTACGATCTGGCGTTCGTCGAGGTGCGACCGATCGTGAAGGGCAAGACCGTCGCGCTGGAGCTGCGCGACTTCAGCGTCTTCTACGAGCAGGACGGCATCGAGCGCGCCGAGGACAAGCTCAAGCCGGGCGGGGCGCACATCGTCATTGAGAACGGCAACGTCGTGAAAGTGTCGAAGGACAAGGAGAGCGACATCGTCAAGCGCGAGGTGCTCACTAAAAAATGGTCGGACTGGATCGACTACTGGGCCGTGGACTTCGACTATGAGAGCAAGAAGGAGACCGTGAATGATGAGTGGACTGGCCGCTACGTGTTCGAGAACGAGTGGCAGTCATTCCGTACCAAGAAGAACCGCGACTTGGAATTGGTCTCTGCTGCCAAGGAAGTTCCCAAAGGTCGTCGTCTGGTCGCCGTAAAGGTCATCGACATCTTCGGGAACGACACGACGAAGGTGATTGAGGTGAAGGTATGACTATGAGGGTAGCTAGAAGTGTTCTTTTTACAGTAAGCATTCTACTAGCTGCAGCTGGTTGGCTTATCAATGACTTATCTTTTTTGTTTCCCAGAGAGAAAGAAACTCTGGAAGCGCTAAGCCATTTGAAAGCACGGAGGATCAGACAGATTAGTAGGGAAGACGGTAGTTTTTCCTTGCTGTACGAACTTTGGCCAAGAGATGATCCAGACTTCCAGGAGCGAACACTTGCTACACATATAGGGCTGGGAACGTGTTACACGTATAGCGGTGCCCAGAGCGGCAATGATTGCGACCTGGTAATTAACCTTCAGCCAAAAACGGCAGACAACGGTTGGCCGATAAGCCACGCCGTGGCTTCTCTCAATCAGAGGATTGAGGCGATGTCGATTCCGTGGAGATGGGGGTTAGCAGCACTCGCGGTTGTTGTCATTATCGGTGAGAAGGTCGTGGCGAGCCGTCAAAAAATCCACACTAAAGAAGTGAGAAACATTATAAAATCGCGACGAATTATACCCAAACGGCGCCGTTGATATGTACCTCCATCCTGACTTCCCGATAGATCCGTACGCCGTTCTGGCCAATCTATGAAACCAGCGGCTGGCATCATCGCTTATATAGATGGCGCGAACCTGCATCAGGGCGTGAAGGAGCAGGGTTGGGTTTTGGATTATGCGCGTTTTCGCGTGTGGCTCTCCGATAAATACGGCGTGAGTCGCGCGTATCTTTTTATCGGTCTGATCCCCAAATACAAAGATCTTTACACCTCTCTTCAGGAGGCGGGTTTTACCTTGGTTTTTAAAGAAGTCATCTACGACGGTAACGGCAAGCCGAAGGGTAACTGCGATGCCGATCTCGTGACGCAGGCCATGCGGGATACATACGAAGGCGGTTGCGCGCAGGCGGTTCTCGTCACGAGTGATGGTGACTACACGCCGCTCGTGAAGTTTTGGCAGGAAAAGAAATGTCTGAAAATCATTCTCTCCCCGGCAGCAGCAAAAAAGTGTTCGGTGCTGCTCAAACGCACAAATGCGCCTATTGCCTACATCGGTGATCAGCAGCAAATCTTGGAGGCCAAAAATGAAAAAGCCCCCGGTCGGGACGAGCCCGACAGGGGTCTTCTTCGTAGTGATACGAAGAATATACTGGGAAAAGAATAAAAAGTCAATAGTTGTCCACACCCATGTCCCTCCACCCCGATTTTCCCAAAGATCCGTATGCCATCCTGGACCCCGAGGTCCGGTGGGTTCCTGTCGATGAAGAAGACCGTGGGAAGCGCGGGGAAGATTTGTTGCCGCCGCTCGTGCCGACCGTACGGCGGAAGGTGAAGGAGTGGCGCGAGAGCGGCTATGCCGGTGCGAGCGTGACGTCGAAGACGCTGCTGCGCTGGTGGTTCATCGAGAGCCATGTCGTTACGGGCGCCGACGGCGAGTCGCGGCCGTTTCGGTATTACTTCGCGCAGCGCGAAGCGGTTGAAACCGTCATCTATCTGCACGAGGTCGTGGGCGTTCGCAATCCGGTCGACCTGCTGCACTTCGACGCGACCGGTCGCCTGGCGACGGGCTTGTTCGCCGAGAACTGGCCGCGTCTCGTGCTCAAGATGGCCACAGGTTCCGGCAAGACGAAGGTGCTCGCGCTACTCATCGTCTGGAGCTATTTCCACCGGACGTACGAAACCGACTCCGCGCTCTCCAAGAACTTTCTGGTAATAACGCCGAACATCATCGTCCTCGAACGTATCAAGCACGACTTTGAAGGTCTGAAGCTGTTCTTCGACGATCCGATGTTGCCGGACGACGGCTTCGAGGGTCGTGATTGGCACACCGACTTCCAGCCGCGCCTGCACTTGCAGGACAGTGTCGGCATGGTCTCGAAGTACGGCAACATCTTTTTGACGAACATTCATCGCGTGTATGCCGGCGACGTCGAGATAAAAAAGTTGTCCACGGAGTATTTCCTGGGACCAAAGCCGGTCGCAAAGACGAACGACAGCCGCGTGGATCTCGGCGACATCGTCCGCGACATCGACGAGCTGATGGTGTTGAACGACGAGGCTCACCACATCAACGACGAAAAGGTCTGGTTCGAGTCGATCACGGACATCGCCGCGCAGCTCAAGCTCAAGGGGAAGGAACTTTCGTTGCAGATTGACGTCTCGGCAACGCCTCGCAGCGAGAAGGGGAGGCTGTTCCCGCAGGTGGTCTGCGACTATCCGCTCGTCGAGGCCATCCAGCAGGGCGTGGTCAAGCATCCCGTGCTTCCCGATGCCGCCAGCCAGGCGAAACTCAAGGAGGAAACGTCCGCGCAGTTCATTGAACGGTATCAGCATTTTCTGCACGTCGGTTATCTCGAATGGCAAAAGAGCTTTGAGGAACACGCGAAGGTCGGCAAAAAAGCGATTCTCTTCGTCATGACCGACGACACCACGAACTGCGACGACGTCGCCAAGCATCTCGAACTGCGCTATCCCGACTTGCGCGGTCGCGTGCTCACGATCCACACCAACAAGTCCGGCGACATCGTGGAAGGCCGGGGAAAGAAGGACGATGAGGAACTTCGTCGGCTGCGCGACGAAGCGAACGACATCGACAGCAACGAAAGTAAGTATCGCGCCGTCGTTTCCGTGCTGATGCTCAAAGAGGGTTGGGACGTCCGGAACGTCACGACTATCGTCGGTCTGCGCGCCTATTCATCGAAGAGCAACATTCTGCCCGAGCAGACGCTCGGCCGCGGTTTGCGTCTCATGTACTTCGGCCAGGGTGTGCCCGAGGAGGTTGCCGTAATTGGTACGCCGGCATTCATGGAGTTCGTGGAACACATCAAGCGCGAGGGCGTCGAACTCACATACCGGCGCATGGATATGGAGAACCGGGCGGTGAGCCCGGTGATCGTCGAGGTCGATAAGAAGAACGAAAAGAAGAATCTCGACCTGCTCGACATCGAGGTGCCGGTGCTCACGCCGCGTTTACGGCAGGAACATCGGAACCTGGAGCATCTCGACGTCACTGCGTTCGCGTTCTCTTCCATCGACCGGCGCAGCTATGCGAAGAAGGATCTGGAGAAGATCGTCTTCCGTAAGGTCGTTAGTGGGGAAGTGTCGCACGAGATCGCGTGGGTCGAGGGCGAGGCGCCCGATTGGCGAAACGCGCTCGGTTTCTTCGCGCGGGAGATCATGCAGGACATGCATCTCGTAACGGGGTACGACATCCTCTTCGGGAAGCTGCGTGACTTCGTCGGGACGCGTCTGTTCGGCGAAACCGTCCATCT
The DNA here is from genome assembly GCA_038054875.1 of Patescibacteria group bacterium. Taxonomy (GTDB): domain Bacteria; phylum Patescibacteriota; class Patescibacteriia; order 2-12-FULL-57-11; family 2-12-FULL-57-11; genus SCUL01. The sequence continues at coordinate 23,977 of JBBUJK010000009.1, read as the reverse complement.
GGACGAACCGGCCGTCGTGAAGAACCTCTCCGAGCCGGAAGCGACGAAGGCCATCATCGAGACGTTCAAACGCGAGATTAATAGACTCACCGTTGAAGATACGGGAGGCGCCGTGGAGGTACGCCGGTACATCAGGGCGAGCGACATGAAGCCGTTCGTCGCCAAACAGCAGGAGTATCTTCTTTCAAAGAAAAGCATCCTTGGCCGTTTCGTCGGCGACAGCTCCCTCGAGTATGCATTCGCGCGCTTCCTTGACGGCTGTGAGGACATCGTCTCCTACGTGAAGAACCACGATGCGCTCGGATTCAAGATCGAGTACCGGACGGCAGAAGGTGGAATTGCCGGGTACGTGCCTGACTTTCTCGTCAAAGTCGATCCGAAGACGATCTATGTGATCGAGACGAAAGGCCGTGAAGACGTGGAGGACCCCGGAAAGATTGCCCGGCTCGCGCAATGGTGCGCGGACGCGACGGCAGCGCAGAAACGTTTCCGGTATGAGATGCTGTACGTCCGCGAAGAGGTGTGGGAAAAGTATCCCGTGAAAAGCTTTACTGAATTGGTCCGCGTCCATATTGGTGAGAAACCAAAAGGCTGAAGTATGAACCTTCTCCTCGTTAAAATTTCCGTCCCGATCATCGGATTGCTCGCCGTTGCAGGCGCCTTCCTGCGTTGGCGCCGTCGTGAACTGCCGACGGGCCTCTTCGCCGGCTGGACGCTTTTGTGGTTGGCCATTGCGGTCGTCGTGCAGCTGCCGCAGCAAACGGACGTCTTCGCGCGCTTCCTAGGCATCGGGAGGGGTGTCGACGCGCTGTTGTTTTTGGCGGTGCTCGCGCTCGTCATCCTCGTCTTCCGCGTGTACCTGCGCATGGAGCGGCAGGAACGGGAGATCACCACGTTGGTGCGCGAAATTGCCTTGTTAAAGGATGCCCCTCGACGCGGCTCGGGGAATCAGGTGTGACGCAGAAGTTCGCCATCATCGTGGTTTCGTACGGACACGCCCGGTTCCTGCCGGCGTTGTTCGCGTCGCTCGACAAGATGGCGTACCCCAAGGACGCGGTGAAGATTTGGATGCTCGATAACGGCGCGCCGGGTGACGACTCATACGGCGTCGTGCGCGGTTTGCTCGATGCGAACCGCACGGCGACGAAATCCGGTTTCTCATGCGCGCTCATCAAGAGCCCCTCGAACCGCGGCTTTGCCGGCGGCAACAACGACTGCATGGTGCAGGCGCTGGCTGAGGGCTACGACTGGCTGTTCCTCCTGAATCCGGACACCGAAATCGCGCCGGAAACGCTGACGAAGCTGGCGGCCGCCACGGGCGATCCGCAGGTTGGCTGCATGCAGCCGCTCATGGTGCTGCACCCCGACACCGATCGCGTGAATTCCGTCGGCAACGCCATCCACTACCTTGGCATGAGCTATTGCGACGGCTATCGTCTGAAACGCGATGATCCGCGTCTTGCGCCGTTCATGAAATCGCGTGATCTCGTGTCCGTCTCCGGCGCGGCCATGGTGTTGAACGCTGCGGCGGTGCGCGCGATTGGTATGCTTGATGAAGCGTTGTTTGCATACCACGAGGACGTTGAACTGTCCTGGCGGTTGCGGTTGGCCGGTTGGAAATTGCGTTTTGTTCCGGATGCCGTCATCTGGCACAAGTACGAATTTTCGCGGAGTATCACCAAATACTATTGGATGGAGCGCAATCGCTTTTTGGTGATGTTGATGTGTTACAGCGCTGCAACATTTGTGCTCATCGCACCGATGCTTTTGGCGCTCGAAATCGGCATGTTGCCGTTCGCGCTGCTCAAGGGGTGGGGGAAAGAGAAATTTCGCGTTTATGCCTATTTCCTCAAGTCGGCGCACTGGCGCGCGCTTTTCGTCGTCCGCCGTCGCAACCAGAAACTGCGCAAGATATCGGACCGCATCATCACGCGTGATTTTGCGACGGTCGTTGCCTATCAGGAAGTTGATTCTCCAGTGCTGCGGTATATCGGAAATCCCGTGATGACGCTGTATTGGAAACTTTGTCGGCTGGTGTTGTGGTGGTAGGGCGGAGGATTGCTTGGTCTGTCATTTTCGCGTAGGGTGCAGCTGCCTGCCCTGACGGTTTTATTTCAATTCTTGAGGGTTCGGCAGGGCATATGCGTATTGCCGTTGTCGTTTCCACGTTCCCGCCGTATCGCGGCGGCATGGGGAACCTCGCCGCTCAACAAGCGGCCGCATTGGCGCGTCTGGGACACCAGGTGGACGTGTTCACCCCGATCGAGGGCGCCTCGCGCGTCGAAGAGCGGGAAGGGTACACCGTTCACTTTTTGCGCGCGCCGCTCTCCATTGGCAACGCCGCATTCCTGCCGCAGCTCTACACGGCGGTGCGCGGCGCGGACCTGATCTTTTTACACTATCCATTTTTGGGCGGAGCCGAAGCGGTCGCACTGGCCCGTCGTATGCGCGCCACCGGCGGCCGACTCGCCGTCTATTATCACATGGACCTCGTCGGCCAGCCGCCGCGCGATTCGTTGTTCACCATGTACACGCGATTGTTCCTGCCGTGGATCGTGAAAAGTGCCGATCGGCTGATCGTCTCCACCTTCGATTACGCGATGACTGGCACGCTCGCGGGGCTCTGGGGACGCACGCCAGCCGACCGACTCGTGGAATTGGCACCGGCAGTCGATACCGACCGCTTCGCGCCTGGATCGGCGTCTGTCGCGCTCCGCGAACGTCTGAAGCTCGATCCAAATCTCCCGCTCGCGCTCTTCGTCGGTGGTCTCGACACCGCCCACTACTTCAAAGGACTCGAAGTGCTTCTGCGCGCTGTGGCGCATGTGAATCGTACCGCCACGCCGCTTGGTCTCGTCGTTGTGGGAGAAGGGGATCTGCGTTCGCGCTATGAAGCCATGGCGCACACGCTCGGCGTGGTCGAGCAGGTGCGGTTCGTGGGCAACGCGCTCTCCGATGAGCTGCCGGATTTTTACCGCCTGGCCGATTTCACGGTGCTGTCGTCAATCGACCGTTCCGAAGCGTTCGGACTCGTCGTGCTCGAAGCCATGGCCTCCGGCAAAGCGGTCGTCGCGTCGCGCCTGCCTGGCGTGCGCACGGTCGTTGAAGAAGGCCGAACCGGATTGCTCGTTGAACCTGCGAACGTGCAGGAACTTGCCGCGGCATTGGCACGTCTGGCCGCTGATCCGGCGGAATGCAGCCGCATGGGCGCGGTCGCTCGGACGATTGCGCTCGAACAATATGCGCTCTCCGGATTGCCGGCGCGGCTCGATGTTGTGGTGCGCGGGATCATGTACACCCCATGAGAATCGTCCTTTTGACCGGCATGTATCCGCCCGACGGCGGCGGCGCCGAACGCGCCACCGCTCTTTTGGCCCAGGGGTTGCGTGCGCTCGGACACGAGCCGCATGTCGTGACCACGGCACGCAGCGCGGCTGAAGACATTGTCGACGGCGTTGCCGTTCATCGACTTGCCGTACGCCGCGCCTGGATTGGCGACGTCCTGGCGAAGCCCTTTGCGGCGCGCGTCCGTTGGAACGTCGCCGAACTCGTGGACCATCGCCAGACCGTGGCAGTCATGGCGCGTGTCCGTGCGCTTCGTCCCGATCTGATCATCACCGCGAACATCAAAGGTCTCGGCGGGCCGTTGCCGCGCGCATTGCGGACACTGCCGCAACCGCATGTCCACATCGCGCATGATTTTGAACCGGTTGAGCCCAGCCTGCTTCGCCCGGGCGAGCGTGCCGACCGCATCGGCAACCGCATCTGGTCTGCACTGTCGCGCCGTCGCTGGGGGAATCCTGAGGCGGTAGTTTTTCCGAGCGCATGGTTGCAGAAGCTTCTTGGCATGCAGCGTATTTTTTCTGGCAGTCGCCAAGCCGTGATTCCGAATCCTGTGGACGTCGTCGCGGTAGGGGCGCGTATCCCGCGCCCGGGCGGGGAATACCCGCCCCTACATGGTCAACCGTTCCGCATGTTGTTCATCGGGCAGTTGGAACCGCATAAGGGCGCGTTGTGGGCGGCGGAAACACTAGTGAATGTCGACGTAGGGGCGGGGTCATCCCGCCCGGGCGCGAAAACCGCGCCCCTACAAGCCGAATGGACCCTGGACATCGTCGGTGCAGGCGGTGACCGTGCCACGCTCGAAGCGCTGGCCGCGCGCGATCCCCGTATTCGCGTCCATGGACCGCTCGACGGCGCCGCCAAGGAGGAGCGTTGGCAGCATGCCGATGCGCTGATCGTGCCGTCGCGCTGTTTGGAGAACGCACCGCTCGTGATTTTTGAAGCGGCCGCGCGCCACGTGCCGGTCGTCGTCGCTGACGTCGGCGGCATTCCGGAGTACGTCGTCTCCGGAGAAACTGGCTGGCGCTTCGCCTCGGGCGACTCCGCAGCGTTCGTGTTCGCCGTGCGCACTGCGTCTGATTCTGCGCGTCGCGCTGCGCTGCGCTGGCAGAAGCTGCCGCCGTTGCTCAGTCCGTCCGAGTACGCACGCCAGGTGCTGGCGCTCGTTTCCTCGACCCCCCTTGGTCCCCCCTTGGCAAGGGGGGAAGCCGGAGGGGTCCTCGATTTGCTACCCAAGGATCTTTCCGCATTCAAGCGCGAGGAGGCGCACTACCACGACCATGCCACGCACGACGCCGCCGACGTGCATCAACTGAACGCGTTCCGTAACCGTTTCTACCACCAGCGCATCTTCCGCCATCTGCGCCCTGTCGCACCCGACGGTTGGCTCTTGGAGCTTGCCGGCGGCAGCGGAGAGGATGCTGCAGAGGCGCTGAAGCTCGGCATGCATGTTGTTGAAACAGATATTTCCAAAGGCGCGGTGGAAGGTGCGGCACGCCTTTTGTCCGCGGTTCCCGAAGGTGCTGGACGCTTCATGGCCGCGACCATGGACGCCGAGCACATTCCGGTTGCCGACGGTGCCTTCGCCGGTGCCTGGATGACCGCTTCGCTCCATCATGCCGAAGATCCGCGCGTCGTCTTGGGCGAAGTCCGCCGCGTGCTCGCTCCCGGGGCGCGTTTCGTCGCGGCCGTGGAACCGCACCGGCTGTACTTCGGTCTCATCAATCTGTTGAAGCCCGTCCTCGAGTTTGTCCTCGGCAAGCGCACGGACAAGTCAGTCGCCGACGAGGAACACAGCGGCTTTTGGCGCGGCGAGCTGCGCGCCTTGTTTATCGAATCCGATTTCAGCGAAGTGCGCATCGAGCCGATGTGGTTCACTGCCGGTTTCCTCCACTACGCGCTGGGGTTTTTCACGCGTCTCTTCAAAACAAAAAAGCACCTTGCCGTGCCGCTGTGGCTCGAAAAGGCGTGCGTGTATTTCGACGAGTTCGTCTTCCGTCTGCCGGGTGGGAAATACCTGGCGTGGCACTGGACGGCCTCAGGAAAGAAGGTCTGATTGTCATCCCCGTGGACGCGGGGATCCAGAAAACACAGCTAGTCGTTCTGGATTCCCACTTCCGTGGGAATGACAAGTGAACACTAGCGGCGGTAGACGAAGATCGTCACCGATTCATCCACTTCAATCACGTCATCCGCCTCCCGCGTCGCAGCTTCTGCGATGCGGGAGCTGTTTTTCCAGAAGTCGTTTACCACGAAGAACAGTTCGTTCACGCCGTTGGCGTCCATGGCTTCTACGGCTGTGGCGCGTGTCGGCGCGTTGTTCATTTTCAGGAAGAACGCGTTGAGTTCCGGCGCGCCGGATTCGTTGGCGTAGGCAAAAGGGATGCCGGGGAAGGAGACGAAGCCGAGTTCTCGGATGGCGGCCGCGGCCACGGTCTGGTTGCCGAGCACCACGTACGGTCCGTGGCAGGCGCGGGCGATCCACTGCACGGCGGCCACGGTCGACGCTGAGACGGCGTAGCCTTTCGACGGTTCGATGCGGTCGAGACGCGGATACGAGATGTACACGGCTGCGACGAGTGTCGCTGCGAGGACGCCGGAGGCGGTCAGCCGGGCGAGCGGTGCGCCTGCCTGTCCGGCAGGCAGGCGTGCGAGTTTTTCGTAGGCTGCCACGAGTCCGATACTGACAGCGGGCAGGAGGAACACGGCGGCCAGTTCGAGCAGCCGCGCGCGAAAGGGGAACACGGCTGCCCCGACATCACCGGCTTCCGGGAAGCGGAAAAGGCCGAGCAATGCGTAGGCCGGAAGCAGCAGCGTTGCAGCGATCGCAAGTGGTTTGAGCGCAGCATGATGCTTTTCGTTTGCGGTGCGCCAGGCAATCCATGCTGCGCCAACGAGCAGCACCGGGAGCACGGCGCGCCAGAGATATGGCAGATCGAGCGGAAGTTCGCCAGTCGGCGCGAAGTGCGGCCAGGCGTCAACGAGTGAACGCAGGACCGCGAATGGTGCATGGGTCCACACAGGGATCGTGCCGCCGCGTGCGGCATTGAGGAGGAACGCTGCAGGAACACCGAGAAGGATGACGAGCGTACCGAGACCGTTGAGCAGTACGCGTGATTTTTTTTGCGCTGCGTCCGCCGTGGCGAGCAGTACGAGACCGGCCGTGGGAATGCCGACGAGCGGGTGCGTGGCCAATGCTGCGAGCGTGCCGGCGAGCATGAGAACCCCTCCGGCAGCCCCCCTTGTCAAGGGGGGACCAAGGGGGGTCGCCTCAGCGCGCCAGGCCGCGGCGCCGAATGCGGCGAGCGCGGCAAAGAGGTAGGCCAGTCCGGTTGGTGTGGTGGAGATGTACGCGCTAAAGGGGATGAGCAGCGGCGCGAGCGCGGCGATGCGCCACGGCGCGCGTGACAGGAGCGTTCGTGCAAAAGCGGCAGCGAGGAGTGGCAACAGCAGAGCGAACCCGAATGGAACGAGTGCGCGGTCAAGCGCGAGATACGGCAGCAGTGAAACGCGCGCGGCAATCGTCACCAGCGCATATTGACCGAGGTAGTACGGCGTCTTCGGCAGGATGACGCCCTGCGAAAGAATGGTCTCCTCCGCTTTCTGGTGAATGAACGGATCGTACCCATAGCCGATGCCGTACACGGTGATCGCAACGGAGAGTGCAACTGCCGCGACAAGTACGGCGGCAGGAAGCGCTGCGCGCGTCCGACCGCGGGCGAGCAGCGCAACGAGTGCGACTGCCGCGGCGAACAATGCAACGAAGAAGGCGGGGGAGACCGTTTGCCACGGCGATTGGATTGCTTCCTGCGTTCGGCCCAGAGCCAGCAACACTGCCGCGACAAACGCGGACGCGCCGACCACACCAACCAAGATGACGTCGATCAACGGCGTCGCGCGAATCATTCCCTCCCTTGCGAAGGGAGGGCTGGGAGGGTCAATCACGACGAGCTTTTTGGCACGCAGTGCGAGTGCTGTGGCGCCGGCGTTCGTGGCCACCCATACGGTACACACGGCAGAGGCGGATAAGTCACCAAGTGCATAGACGGCCGCACCGACAACGACGTACCAGCAAACGAGCATGGTAAGTCCGTACGCCCAGCGTGGACCAGATTCTTGTGCTGGGAATGCAGATGTTCCCACGGCAAGCGCCTGAAGAAGCACAAGGAGCGCTGCAGCAGGGGCGGCGAGCAGGGGAATACCGAGTCCGATTCCAGCGAGGTTGAGCGCTAGAAGGGCCAGGAGGGCCGTGGTATAGTTCGGAAAACTCAGCGACATGTGCGCATATTACCACGGTGCGCGTCGTCTATGCGTGATCCATCGGTTCCATTTCCCCACGATCGGCTGCTCGAGGTCACCGTTCTGCGGCTGATTCCTCGTTGGGTTCTTCCCAACCACATCACCATCCTTCGTTTCCTGGCCACGCCGTTCGTGGTGTGGCTTGTAGCGGCCGACCACACCACCGCCGGCATCGTTGCTTTCCTTCTCGTCGCCTCGACCGACATGATCGATGGCGCTATGGCCCGCACCCGGAAACAGATTACGGAGTGGGGAACGCTGTTCGATCCATTGGCCGACAAACTCCTGATTGGCGCCATGGTGGTGGTCATTGTCTTTGAGCACGTCAATCCGTTCTTAGGCATCACGATCATCGTGCTTGAGTTGTTGACGCTTATTGGCGGGTACATCCGCTTACGTCGCGGCATCGTCAAGCCGGCCAACACGTGGGGTAAAATCAAGATGATCTTGCAATGCGCCGGCGTGCTCCTCTTGCTCATCGCCATTGCCACGGGATACGACTTGTTCATTCCCATCTCCTTCGGCGTGTTTGCGCTCGCGCTCATCTTCGCATTGGTCTCACTCCTGACGCACGGGATATGAAGCGGTTGCTCGCGGCAGCAGTCGCCGTGTTTGCCCTGACCGCATCCATCCTGGCGTTCGTGAATGCGTCCGGCGCACCCTGGCGTTTCGACTGGCCGGATGAAACAAGCACCGCCTATTTCGCCCGCCGCATCGCCGCGGGTGAGTCTGTTACTGCTGAGGATCCGGACATCGCATTGCTTGAGCGACGGTTGCATCCGCGGAGCGTCAACGTGCGCGACGGCATGCTCGTGCCCGCCGGCTTCGTCGGACTGCCGATCCTGCTCGGCACGGTCGGACGCGTGTTTGGCAATACCGCATCGCTCTTCGTCGTGCCGTTGCTTGCAGCCGCGTCAGGATTCGGCTTGTACGTCGCTCTGCGGTCGGTCCTCAGTCAGCGGCACGCAGTACTCTCCGCAGTACTTTTCCTGTTTCATCCGGCGACCTGGTACTTCGCGGCATTCACGCATCTGCCGAATATTCCGTTCCTGGCGCTGCTGATCTTGTCTGCCGCGGGCATGGCGCTGGCGCGCAGCCAGAAGAAACATGCCGTGCCGCTGTTCGCCCTCTCCGGTGCTGCCGCCGGCCTTGCCTTTGGTATCCGACTGTCCGAGGCACTGTGGGCCGTACCAGTGCTGCTCGTATTGCTTGCGGCGACTTCCTTTGGTTCACCCGTGTCAAGGAGGGTTGCTGGAGGGGTCCGATGGCGTCAGGCGGCTGCCTGGTTCCTCGGCTTGTCGCTGGCGATCGCGCCAACGCTTTTGCTCCAACAGGTTTTGTTCGGCTCACTGCTCGCGGGCTACGCACGTTTCAGCGAAGCGGGTATTGCGTTGCCGAGTGAATCTGTTGGCGGCGTGCTCGCGTATATTTTTCCGTTCGGCATTCATCCGCTGCGCGCCGCTGCTCGGTTCTGGGATAGTTTCCTGGCGCCGTTTTGGTGGTACGCAATTCCGGCCGTCGTCGGCGTCATACTTGCCGGTTACGCAGCGTGGGGCGATGCGTCGCGCCAACGCAGGATGTTTGCACGCGGCGCGCTCGTGATCGCCGGGCTCGTCTGCGGCTACCTCGTGCTGCTCTACGGCTCCTGGCAGTTCGCCGATCCGCTGATGCTCGCGGTGAACACCGTCGGCCGCTCCTACGTCCGCTACTGGTTGCCGATCGCGCTCGCCATGAGCATCGCCGCAGCAGGCGCCTTGGAACGGCTCGAAGGGTTTCCGGAGTTGCGCGTACGCATTGTCGGACGCGTGCTGCTCGCTGGGATGATCGTCGCTTCTTTCTCTTTGGTTTTCGTGACAGCGAATGAGTCGTTACAGCAGACGTACTACCGTACCAGGGAGTACCGACGCATGGCAGCGGCCGTGGAGGCGATCGTCCCGCCGGACGGCATCATCCTGACGCAGCGGCTCGACAAGGCTTTTTTTCCGGAACGGCGCGTTATCGCGTTGGAGGGTCCGCTGTGGGAAGACCAGCAAGCGATTGACTTGGTCGCGCGTTACGGAACGGCGTACCATTTCTATTACATCGACGATCTTCATGACGATGGCAGGATTGCCGCACGTTCCGTGTTCGTGAAGTTTGGTGTTGATGCGACCGTTCGCACATACCTGCGCGGCGAGAGCATCCCCGTCTACGAACTGACTGTCCGCAAATGATCTCGACCCGCTCTCAATACGCGATCGGTATCGTCTTCGGGGCCGTCGTCATCCTCGGCCTGCTTGCCGCGGATGGGTTGTTTGCGAAGAACTGGCTCGTGCGCTCGTCACTTCATGGTCCGACGCAGCAGATGTCCGACTTTGGACCCCCGACACGCACGCTCCCGCCCACCCAGGATGCGGCGCGCACGGTCGTCGGTGAGCCGCTTTATGTTGATGTCCGTGTGCCGACGTTCTTCGATGTTGCCGATGTGCAAGCGGTCTTCTTCGGTCTGCCCGACGAGGTCGCACGCGCAGCACGGATCGGTGTTGAGTTCGGGGAGGGAAGCGGCCAGATCCGTTTCTTCGAAGGTGGCCTGTTGACCAAAAATGTCTACGATCTCGATGGGCGGATCGTGCAGGGCATGTTCATCCATGAGCTGCGGGCGTCCATTCCGTTGTCCGATGTACCGACCCCTGGCAACCGGCTACGTGTTGTTCTTTCCCTTCCAGGATTGGTGTATGCGGACGCGCCACAGATCACGACCTTCTCTGTGACCGCTTCACGCACATCCCTGCTTGAGGCCGTCCGCAATCGTTTTGGCCTATGATCTTCCTCACCATCGCCACCGCCACCGTCGCCATCGTCACCGCGCTCGAGCTCGCCGACCCGGGCATCTTCTCGACGGCGTTACCGTTGCCCGCAGCTTGGACTGCGTTGCTTGCGGCGTGGGCCGTGTATGGCCATCGTGCGGGGCGGGGGAAACCCGCCCCTACGTCGGCGCGCATCGCCTTGACCATCGTGTGCGGCCTCTCTACCATGCCGTTCGTAGTCTTCACTGTCCCGACGCGTCTCGGAGCGGCACTTGCGCCGCTCGCTGCGCTCGCCGTTGCCGCGGCGGTCTGGGCAATGACCGACCCCCGTTATGTCGACGACCCACTACAGAAAACTCGTCCGCGATAAGATCCCCGAGGTCATCACGGCCAAAGGCGGCCGCCCGGTGACCCGCATCCTGCCGCAGGACGATTACGCGCGTGTCCTGCGCGATAAGCTCCGCGAGGAAGCGGACGAAGTCGTGGGTGCGCAGACCTACGACGCGCTCGTTGCCGAACTGGCCGACGTGCTCGAAGTGGTGTGTGCGCTCCAGAAGGTGCACGGCATCAGCGATGAGAACTTGGAGGCGGTGCGCGCCGGGAAGTTCGCCGAACGCGGCGGGTTCGAAGAGCGCGTGTATCTGGAGTCCGTGACCGAGTAACACATCTGTCATTCTGAGCGGAGCGAAGAATCCTTCCAGGTCTTGTTGGAGCCCTTGCATGAACAGGTAGGATCCTTCACTACTGTTCAGGATGACATTCCCACTTATGAACGACTGCCTGTTTTGTAAGATCATCCGCGGGGAGATTCCTGCGGCCAAGGTCTACGAGGATGAGCACACGCTCGCATTCCTCGACATCAAACCGGTGAATCCCGGTCACACGCTCGTCGTGCCTAAGACGCATGCAGTCGGCATTGCCGACGCGTCGGACGATGCACTTGCCGCGGTGGTGCGTGTGGTGAAGAAGATCGCGCCGGGCATCCTGGCCGCGGTCGGTGCCGATGGATACAACATCGGTGTGAATCAAGGTCCGATCGCAGGACAACTCGTCATGCACCTCCACGTGCACGTCATGCCGCGCTTTCCGAACGACGGACATAAATTGTGGCACGGCACAGAAGCATCAACGGAAGATCGTCTCGCGCTCGCGGAGAAGATTCGCGCCAACCTTTCCTGATATGAAACTGCTCGTCTGCGGCGGGGCCGGATTCATCGGTTCCAACTTCATCCGCTACATTCTGGCCGCCCGGCCGGACGTGTTGGTCGTGAACTACGACAAGCTGACCTATGCCGGCAACCTCGACAATCTCGTTGAGGTCTCCGGTGATGCCCGTTACCTGTTCATCCAGGGCGACATTTGCGACGCCGAAGTGCTGGATGGCGTGTTCGTGGAACACAAGCCCGATGCCGTCGTGAACTTCGCGGCTGAGACGCACGTCGACCGTTCCATTCACGTCGGCTCGCGCGAGTTCGTGATGACGAACGTCATCGGCACACAGACGATTCTCGACGCCGTGCGCCGTCACAAAACGGAAAAGTTCGTGAACATTTCAACGGACGAAGTGTACGGCACGCTGCAGCTCGACGAGCCGCGCCTTTTTTTGGAGTCCACGGCCTTTGAACCGAACGTCCCGTACGCCGCAGCCAAAGCCGGCGGCGACCTCATGTGCCGCGCCTACTTCAAAACGTTCGGCGTGCCGGTGATTGTTTCGCACTGCTCCAACAATTACGGACCGTTTCAATTCCCCGAGAAGCTCATTCCGTACGCCGTCTTCAAGGCCATGGCTGATGAGCCGGTGCCGATCTACGGCGATGGCAGATACGTGCGCGATTGGATCCACGTCATGGACCACGCCCGCGCCATCCAGCTGATGCTTGAGAAGGGCGTGCCAGGCGAGGTCTACAACATCGGCGCTGACAATGAGCGCCACAACATCGACGTGGTGCAGATGATTCTGGCTGAGCTCGGCAAGCCGGCGTCGCTCGTCGTGACCGTGCAGGACCGCCCCGGCCACGACCGCCGCTACGGCATCGATGCCACCAAAATCAAGAAGGAACTCGGTTGGCAGCCCGTCTACACAAAAGAGAAATTCACGGACGGCTTGCGCGAGACCATTCAGTGGTATCAGAAGAACGTGGACTGGGTCGAGAAATTGCGCCTCCGACAGGCCGAGATTAACGCACATATTAGGTAGCCCCTCGATTCGCTTCGCTCACTCGGGGAATAAAAATTTATTTCCCGAGCGGAGCGCAGCGAAGTCGAGGGACAACCAAATCTATGGAACCCATCACCACATCCATCCAAGGACTCGAGGTCCACGTGCAGAAAGTATTTGGTGACACGCGTGGTTTGCTCGCGGAAATGATTCAGGGCGGCACGACAAATCCGGTTGTTCAGGATCATGGCGTCGGCAACATCTACGCCTCGATCGCGACCGGCACGCACATCGCACGTGCCGCACATTTTCATTTCAAGAACCACGAGATTTTTTTTACGATGACCGGCACCGCGCTCTGGCTGTTCCACGACTTCCGCGAGGGATCGCCGACATTCGGAGAGAATGCCGGGGTGGTGCTCGGATTTGATGCACCGACTCTGCCGGTGCATCATCCCGTCTACACGCTCGATCAGAAGCAGATGGCGTGCATCGTTGTTCCGGCTGGCGTCTATCACGCCTACTGGCCGCTCACGGAAGAGAAGGTCGTGACCATCGCGGTCGCTTCAGAGCCGCATGACGACGCCGACTACGACCGTCGCACCATTAAAACCGTTCCCGGCTTTTTGGACATCCTGACACAGTACGAGATGGACGTCGCGCAGCAGCCGTAAGGGTCCCTCGACTCGCTCCGCTCGCTCGGGACGGGTTGACAGGCCGCTCACGGACGCGTATCCTCCGACCCACGAAGGAGAGAAACGTGAGCATTCGATTCATCTTGTCCGACATCGGCGACGTGCTGGTGCGGATCCGCAGGTTCCACAGGGAAGAACAGCTGGCCAAGCGCTACGGGCTCGATCAGCAGGAAGTGAGACAGGTCGTCTACTTCGAGGGCGAGCGCATGCGCGCCTTCGAGCGCGGCGACGTCCCGTGGCACGTCTACCGCGAGGTCACGCTCCAGCGCCTTGCGCAGATAGGCGCGCAGCTCGAGCCGGACGCGCCGGCGCACTTCACGCGCATCTGGCGCGAGCTCCTGCAGGAGCCGATCCTGCCGGTGGCGCGGCTCTGGATGGCGCTCGGGCGGCACATGAACATCGTCTCGGCGTCGAACATCGACAGCCAGAGCTACGAGAGCGGCGTGGCACCCCATCCCATGGTCGCGAATCTCTTCCACCACCACACCCACAGCTACCGACTGGGACGGCGGAAGGGCGACCCCGACTACTTCATCAAGCTGCGCAGGCAGCTGGGTGCGCAGCCGGAGCAATGCTTTTTCGTCGACGACATGCCGGAGCATGTCACGGCAGCGCGGGCGCACGGCATTCCGTCATTCTGTTTCGACAAGATCGACGCCGCAACAATCTGCGAGCTCAAGGCGCGGCTCATCGAGGCCGGCGTCCCCAGTGAGTTCGTGACGGGCAGCAGCTTCAACTTCGCGCCCTGCTAGTCGCATCGGACAGACGTCCCGGTGTACGGGCTTCCCTCAGGAAGCCCTTCTTTTTTATGCTCGTCCGTCTGGACCGGTCCGGGTGCCGCTGTTATAGTCGCTGCAACCTATGAAGATTCTGATTATCGGATCCAAAGGGATGCTCGGCCAGGAACTGGCCAAGGTTTTTGCCGACCAGCAGCTGACCCTTTGGGATCGCGAGGAAATCGACATTACCAAGCCCGAAGAGTATGGCCTGAAGATCACCGAAGTCGGGCCAGATCTCATCATCAACGCCGCGGCCATGAACGACGTGGACGGCATTGAGAAGGACGACTCGGTGGCCAAGCTCGTCAATGGGAGCGCCGTGGGCTCGATCGCCGACATCTGTTCGATCCTCGGCATCTTTGTGGTGCACTACTCGTCGGACTATGTATTCGACGGCACCAAGCAGGGCGGCTACGTTGAATATGACAAGCCCGAACCGATTTCCAAATACGGCGAATCCAAACTGCTTGGCGAACGACTCTTGAAGCAGGCGGCGACCGAGTACTACCTGATTCGCACTTCGCGACTGTTTGGCAATCAAGGGGCCGCAGATGGGACAAAGGCCAGCTTCGTCGACAAGATCATTGCCAAGGCCAAGGAGGGCGGACCGCTTGAGCTCGTGGACGAAGAAGTGAGTTCGCCGACCTACGTGGTTGATTTGGCAAAGCGCACCCGCGAGATGCTCACGACGCGCAAGCCGTTCGGCATCTACCATGTCACGAACAGCGGCGCCTGCACCTGGTATCAGTTCGGTAAGAAAGCACTGGAGCTCGCCGGTTTCGGCAACGTGCCGGTGACGCCGGTGCCGGCCTCAACCTTTGAGCGTCCGGCCAAGCGCCCCGCGTTTTCCGTCCTGAAAAATACCAAGTTGCCACCGATGCGCCCCTGGGAGGAGGCCCTTGCCGAATACCTCGGGAAGCGGTAAAACGCACCCATGAAAGCCGTGCTGACGGGCGGCGGACGCGCCACGCGCCTGCGCCCCATCACCCACACCTGGAACAAGCATCTCATCCCGCTTGCCAACAAGCCGATGATTTTTCATGCCATTGAAAAGGTGGTGGATGCAGGAATCACGGACATCGCCATCAACACCAACCCGGACGAGACGGAACTTCAAAAGGTGATCGGTGATGGCAGCCGGTGGGGCGCCAAGATCCATTTCTTTGAGCAGCAGGGGGGGCCGCTCGGCATCGCCAACGTGCCCAAGCAGGCGGAAGCCTGGATCGGCGACAGCCCGTTTTTGTTCTACCTGTCCGACAACATCATCCTCGGCAACATCCGCCACTTGGTGGAACAGTTCAAGAGTGGCGGTCATGACGCGCTCATGACGCTCGCGAAAGTCCCGGATTCCCGCCGCTTCGGCGTGCCGGAATTCGTCGACGGCAAGATCGTGCGGCTGGAGGAAAAGCCGTCCGTACCGAAATCGGATTTTGCCGTGACCGGTCTCTACCTCTTCAACAACGAATTTTTCAAAGCGTACGACACCGTCAAACCGTCCGCGCGCGGCGAGTACGAAATCACCGAGATCTACAACTGGTATCTGAACAACGCAAGAAGCGTCGGTCACGCAGAGATCACCGGCTGGTGGAAGGACACGGGCAAGCCGGAAGACTTGCTCGAGGGCAACCAGCTGATTTTGGATGAGATGACGCCGGCGGAAGCGACGCGCGAAGGCCAGATCGATCCCACAGCGACCCTCCAGGGCAAGGTGCACATCGGCAAGGGTTCGAAGATCGGCCCGGGCGTGCTCATCCGCGGTCCGGTGACGATCGGCGAGAACGTCACCATTGAAACCAGCTACATCGGCCCGTACACCGCGATCGGCAATGGCACCACCATCCGCAATACCGAAATCGAGCACTGCATCATTTTCGACAACGTCACGGTCGATTGCCACGCCCGCATCGTCGATTCGCTGATCGGCAAGGACGCATGCGTCACCTCCAAGCAAAGCAACCGCCCGCACGGGCACAAGTTCATCATCGGCGACAACGCCCGGGTGGAGATATAGACGGACGGGTTGACTCCCGGCAGTCTTTTGTATATGTTCCGGCCGCTGACCACACGTCAGCAGGAGGCGAGAAGCGTTGATTTTTTCAAAGGCATTCGGGAGAGTTCTGGAAGCCATCCAGGCGGGGCGCATCACCGACGCGCATCTGGATGCCATGGCCGACGACCCGGATCGCGTGCTGCGCGAGCCGGTCACGGCTGCGCCGGCGGACGCACTTGCGCCGCCGCGCGCACCGTTCACCGCCGCCGAGTTGCGGCGTCGACGAGCCAGCTACAGCGAGCTCAGCGCGTCGGACGTACGGACTGACGTGTTGCCGCTGCGCCGCGCGGAGTACGACGGTGCCACGTACGTGGTCGTCGGCGAGACAGTCTGGGGGCCGTTCCAGGCGGCGTACGACCTGCAGTGGGCAGAGGGGAAGCCTCTCTACCGCGCACAGCGCAACGACCTGTGGCAGGTCTTCCACGGGGAGGACGGTTCGACCACGTACTTGGATGTCAGCAGTCTCATCTTCGTCGGCGGCCAGCCGCTCTATCCAGTGCAGCTGCACACCGAGAAGTGGAGCGTGGCGCACGGGACGACGGTCTATCGTCCGTGCGACAGGGTCAGTCAGAATCCAGGGTTCGCCTATGGTAAACCGTACTATGTGGCGACCCTCGGAGAAGAGCGCTACGCCGCCCACGGTGATCAGTTGTGGCGAGCGAACGACTCGAATGTATTGGTGTTCGCCGTCATCGCTGGCAAGCCGTTCTTTCAGTGCGGTTGGTCGATCTACCACGGTCATACCTGTCTCGCATCCGCGATGATGTTCCGACTTCTCGGTACGGTCGATGGCGAGCCCGTCTACATCGCTGGGGACGGGTACGCGAATCTGCTCGAGGTCTACCACGGGAGCAAGGTGGTTGCCCGCAGGGTGATCGATAAGCAGTGCTCGCTCAAGGGCAACGTCCTGCGAGTAGCGCAGAACTTCGTCTTCCCGATCTCGCTCGTTCGGGCTCCGCGCCAGGCAGACATCCATTTGGGGAAGGCGTCGGAGCCGCTGGCGCTGCCGTCGGGCGATGGTGGTCCGTACCGCGCCCTGCCTCCTGGCGAAGCTGCGGTAGCAGACGGCGAGAAATAGGCGTCACCTGATGGGTGCGCCTCTTTTTTTATCTACGGCACCAAAATCGGATACCGGAAAATGCCGGGTTTGCCGGCGGGGGCGGCAGTCGCAAAGACTGCGGCTCCTTTTTCGTCCACCACGAATGTGCCGAAGCCGGGGAGCGTGAAGAGCGGGGTGATGACGCGGCCGCCGCGGTCGTCGCGCTCGATGGCGGACAGGGTGTCGCCGGACGCGTACAGCACGTGGGTGCCGCCGGGATACCAGGCGGCGTCGCGGATGGGCGCGCCCAGGCGGGTCAGGAGCGTGGCATTGCCGTCGGTTCCAGTCGTCCATAGTTCGGAGTCCGTCCAGATCAGCAACTCGATCGCGCCGTCCGTCCGCCAGACTGCGCCGCGGGCTTCGCGGTCGATGACGAGTGCGCCGGTGGCGGCATCGAAGACACGGACGCGCTCGTCGCCGAGCACGGTCAGCAAACCTTGTGGAGAGGGGATGAACCGGCTGTTCCACCCGGGAGTGATGCGGAACAGTGCGGGATGCAGCAGTGCGCCGTTTGCGGCCAGCACATCCACGGTGACCGTGCTGCTCGTTGTGCGACCGAGATATGTCAGCCCGTCCTGATGCCACAGGAGTTGCGCCGTTGAGGTGGTCACTGTCTGCATGACGCCACCGGCGGGAAGATACATCGGCTGGCCGTCAGTCAGCAGGAACAGGTCTTGATCGCTCCAAACGGCCGAGCTGAGTGGACCGGGAGCGGAGAGCGCGCGATGACTGCCGTCATTTCCTACCAGTGTTGGTGCGATGTCTCCATGGGCGAGCAGCGTCCGACCGTCAGGACTCCAATTCAGCGAGAGCTCCGGTTCACCACCGGTACGATGAGCGACGCGCGTGACCACGACTTTTTCCCCGTTCGGCCGGCGCAGGCGGATTTCCGTGAAGGCGCCGCTGGTGTGGTCATAGGCAAGCGTGCCGTCGGAGGAAACCGCAATCGCCCGAGCTTCGGCGTCGGAAATGCGTTCCGGCAAATGATCCGGGAACAGGACGATATTCTGAGCAAATGCAGAACGCTGGCTTTCCACGGTCAGCAGTTTGTTCCAGGGTTGGTATCCTTCCTGATCAACCGTGACGCGATATTCGCGCGGCAGGAGTTTGGAGAGCCGTGTGGGCGTTCGTTCGTCCTGCAACACGCCGTCGAGCAGGATGCGGGCATCCGTGGGCGTCGAGCGTAGAATGAGGATGCCGGTGCGCTCCAACTGGCGTGTTCTGAGATTGATGCGGTAGCCAGCGGTGTTCAGCAACACGAGCGGTACGCTGCCCAAGAAAAGCAGTGCCAAGACCACAGTAATCAGTTTTTGGATGCGGTTTTGCATGGGACTTGAAATCGCCGTCCGAATCTGCTATATTCACGTCCTTATGGCCCATTTCGAGATCACTGGCGGCCGACCGCTGTCGGGCACCATCGCCATTTCCGGAGCCAAGAACGCCGCCCTCAAGTTTCTGGCGGCGTCTTTGATGATGGACGGACCGGTGACGCTGACGAACGTACCACGGATCGAAGACGTCCGGCGCATGGTCGAAATCCTCAAAGGATTGGGCGCAACAGTCACGGAACCGGATCCGCACCAGTATATCATTGACCCGCGAACTGTCTCGACCGACGTCCTGGACGAGGTCCTGGCACCCAAAATCCGCGTGTCCACCCTTCTTGTGGCTTCGTTGCTCGTGACGCGCGGAAAGGCCACGCTCCCGTTTCCGGGCGGCTGCGCCATTGGTCGCCGACCGATCGACCTGTTCCTGGCTGGTTACAAGGCGTTTGGTGCCATTATTGAGGAAGGAGAGAAAGAAATCCGTTTTTCCGCCAAAAAATTGACGCCCATCCGCTTTGTTTTTCCGATCATCAGTCACACCGTCACAGAAGCCCTGATGATCATGGGCAGCCGTGTTCTCGGCGAAACAGTGCTTGAAAACTGCGCCATGGAACCGGAAGTGGTGGCACTGGCCGACTTCTTGAATTCTTGTGGCGCAAAGATTTCTGGTGCTGGCACGCCAACGATCCGGATTCAGGGCGTTGAACGTCTATCCGGCGGTTCCGCAGAAATTATCCCGGATCGTATTGAGGCCGGATGCTTCCTGGCACTTGCTGCAGCCACCAAGAGCCAGATCACGATTACCGGCACGAGGCCGGAACATCTGTCCGTGCCGCTCGAGTATTTGCAGCGCTTGGGCGTGCCGCTCGAGATCAACGGCGGCGACATTACCGTTAAACCGTGGCAAACGCTCAAGGCACAGCCGCTCATGACGCATGAGTACCCAGGTTTTCCCACGGACATCCAACCGCCCTTCACCGTGCTGCTGACCCAGGCCACCGGCACATCCATGGTCCACGAGACGATTTTCGAGGGTCGGCTGTACTTTACGGACAAACTCAACAAAATGGGCGCGGAGGTTGTTCTCTGTGATCCGCATCGGGTCATTGTCCAGGGACCGACGCCGCTCCGGGGGACGACGCTCGAATCGCCGGACATCCGGGCAGGTCTTGCCCTCGTCGTGGCCGCCTTGGCCGCCACGGGCACGAGCAAGATCGAGAATATCTACCAGATAGATCGCGGCTACGAAGCCATTGAGGAACGCCTGCGCGCGCTCGGTGCCGACATCAAGCGCGTGGCATAAGAAAACCGGCCCCTGGGGCCGGTTTTCTGTTGTTATTCCGTGACCGTGATCGAGGCGGTCCGCGACGGGTTCAGGTGATCGTGATATTTCCACGTCCCGACCCTGTCGAAGGTGAAGGTGTAGGATTCGCCGGGCTGGATGGGTTTCTTTGCGTCGAAACCCGGATATTCCTGGTGTGTTGGGTGGACCGCCGATGCCGGCCAGTGTGGGTTCGATCCCGTGTTATTGAATCCGACCAAAGTCCCCTTGCCGATCGTGAGCGTGGCGGGGGAAAAGCCGTTTTCATCCATGGAAATATTTCCTTCTTCGATGGACACGACGGTAGGAGGTTCTTCTTCGTTGGCCGGACCAACGAGATCTTGGGGTGTTGGTTTGGCTGCTTCGGGCGCACTTGACGGCGCGGCGGCGCAGCCGGCACCGAGCAGGAGCAATGCGGCGAGCGTGGGGATAACGGTAAGATAGCGCATGAGAAATCAGTTAATAACTGAACAATCGCCAGTATAGCATGCAACATTGCCCGCCCGTGCGGCTGGCCGTATCATGGCCGAGGTTTTTCCGATCACCCATGGGCCATCCGCTCGTCTTCGACATTGAAACGCAGAACACCTTCCAAGAGGTGGGCAAATACGACTGTCGGCTGCTTAACGTCTCGCTTGTCGGGGCGTATGACTACGCCGACGGCCAGTACACGAGCTATATGGAACAGGATTTGCCGGCTCTTTGGAAGAAGATGGAACAGGCCAGCGTGGTCATTGGCTACAACATCATCGGTTTTGATCTCCCCGTGCTCAATAAGTATTATCCGGGCGACCTTACGAAGCTGCCGACGATCGACCTCATGTATCTGTTGGAGAAGCAGATCGGATTCCGGCTGAAACTCGAAGATGTCGCCCAAGGAACGCTCGGTATAGGGAAGAGCGGCTCAGGTCTTATGGCCGTTGAGTACTGGAAGAAAGGGGAGATCGACAAGCTGCGCGACTATTGCCTGCAGGACGTGAAGGTCACGAAAGAACTGTTCGACTACGCGCGGGAGTACCGGCACCTCAAGTACAAGGACCGGCAGGGGACCGAAGTGATTGTGCCGATCACAATCGAGATTCCCCAAAGTCGTCCGCCCGTGAACCTGACCATGCCGTTTTAGGCCAATTTTTGGCAAAAGCGCCTGCCCTGAGCGCAGTCGAAGGGTCGTACAACACAACATCTTGTGGTCCGTATGGTTATCCACACACAACATCTTGTGTTACGCAGGTGACGGAGTGTGCTATAGTCACCGCGGTACGCTAAATACACTTTTCCGCAGGAGGTATGCCTGAGATCGCTTCTTCCCAAATGAGGACTGTTCCTTTGGATACCTTGGATGAAGCGATTATTAAGTATTTGTCTGCACTGAAAAACGTTTCCAAACGAGATGGAAAGAATGAAGTTTTCGAATCAAAGAAATTAGCTACTTCGATTCAGCAGGCGTTGAACGGCGGCGGCGTCAAAGAGCCGACGCTGGTGAGAAAGATCACGGAACGAGTTATTGGAAGACTCGAAGAACGCTACGACGGCCACACCGTGCCCACGAGCGGCGACATCCGGGAAACGGTGGCGCTCACGTTGATCGACCACAATCTTTCCCACATCGCCAAGCGGTACATGTCCTTCCGCCAGCTGAAGGACTTCCTGCAGCGCGGCCAGGAGCCGGTCTATGGCCACGGCCTGCGCAAAGTGGATCGGCGCTACACCAAGCCGGGCGTGCACCCGTATGACGAAATCGCCTGGGAAAAACGCGATGCCCGCATCACCAACGAAAAGGGGAAGATCATTTTCGAGCAAAAGGACGTGGAAGTGCCGGCAATCTATTCCCAGACGGCCACGAACATCGTCGTCCAGAAGTATTTCCTTGGGAAGCTCGGCACCGAGGAGCGCGAAACCAGCGTTCGCCAGATGATCGACCGGGTAGCCCGGACCATAGGCAACTGGGGCCGTGCCGGTGGCTACTTCGACACGGTCGCGGACGCAGACACCTTTGAGGCGGAATTGACCGCAATTCTGGTTCGTCAGATGGCTGCGTTCAATAGCCCGGTTTGGTTCAACGTCGGCGTCAGCCCGCAGCCGCAGTGCTCGGCCTGCTTCATCAACTCGGTGCAGGACGACATGCGTTCCATCCTGAGTCTGGCGGTGACCGAGGGCATGCTGTTCAAGTACGGTTCCGGCACCGGCTCCAACTTGTCGTCCCTGCGCTCCAGCAAGGAGAACTTGGGCGGCAGCTCCGGCAAATCGTCCGGCCCGGTTTCCTTCATGAAGGGTTTCGACGCTTTCGCTGGCGTCATCAAATCCGGCGGTAAGACACGCCGCGCGGCCAAGATGGTCATCCTGAACGTTTCGCACCCCGACATCCGCGACTTCATTTGGTGCAAGGCCAAGGAAGAGAAAAAGGCCTGGGCGCTTATGGACGCCGGATACGACGGCTCTATGAACGGTGAGGCATATCAATCCATTTCTTTTCAAAACGCCAATAATTCCATCCGCGTCACGGACGAATTCATGCAGGCCGTGGTGGATGACACCGAATATACGACGCGCGCCGTTACGACCGGCCAGCCGGTGGAGACGCTCAAGGCGCGCGAAGTCATGCGCGAAGCGTCCGAGGCAACGTGGATTTGCGGCGACCCGGGCGTCCAGTACGACACCACCATCAATCGCTGGAACCCCTGCATCAACACGGCTCGCATCAACGCCTCGAATCCGTGCTCGGAATACATGTTCCTGGACGACACGGCCTGCAACCTGGCGTCCCTGAACCTCATGAAGTTCCGTCGTGCCGATGGGAGCTTTGACGTGGAAAGCTTCCGCCATGCCAGCCGCATCGTCATCACGGCCATGGAAATTTTGATCGGCAACTCCAGCTACCCGACGCCGGCCATCGAGCAGAACAGCCACGACTTCCGCCCGCTCGGCATCGGCTACGCCAACCTGGGCGCGCTCCTGATGTCGAACGGCCTTGCCTATGACTCGGACGAAGGACGCAACTACGCCGCGGCCATCACGGCGCTTTTGACCGGCGAATCGTACCGCCAGAGCGGCGCCATCGCCGAGCGCCTCGGACCGTTCCGCTACTGGGAGACGAACCGCGAGCCGTTCCTGAAGGTCTTGGGTATGCATCGGGACGCCAGCTACCGCCTGCCGGAGGCGGGCGTGGCCGCGGACCTGATCACCGCGGCGCGCCAGTCCTGGGACCAGTGTATTGCTCAGGCCGAACAGCACGGGGTGCGCAACGCGCAGATTTCGGTGCTTGCACCGACCGGGACCATCGCTTTCCTCATGGACTGCGACACGACCGGCGTTGAACCGGACATCGCGCTTGTGAAGTACAAGTGGCTGGTGGGCGGCGGCATGATCAAGATCGTCAACAACACCGTGCCGGAAGCGCTCAAAAAACTCGGTTATACCGAAGTGCAGATCCGGGAAATCCTGACGCACATCGATACGAACGACACCATCGAAGGCGCGCCGCACCTGGAGGAAAAGCACCTATCCGTCTTTGACTGCGCGTTCAAACCGCAAAAGGGCACGCGCTCCATCCAGTACATGGGCCATCTGCGTATGATGGCCGCGGTCCAGCCGTTCATTTCTGGCGCCATTTCGAAGACCGTCAACCTGCCGCATGAGGCGACGGTCGAAGACGTCATGCAGGCCTATATTGAATCGTGGAAGCTCGGCTTGAAGGCGGTCGCCATTTACCGCGACGGCTCCAAGCGCCAGCAGCCGCTGACCACCTCGCTCGATACCGACCAGTCAAAGCCAGACGCCAAAAAGGTGGAAGCCGCGCCTGCTGCGACGCCTGCCGCGGTCGCCACCGACGCACCGCGCCGTCACCGGCTGCCGGACGAACGTCGCTCAATCACGCACAAGTTCGCCATCGCCGGCCATGAAGGATTCCTGACCGTCGGACTCTACGACGACGGGACGCCGGGAGAGGTGTTTATCCGCATGAGCAAGGAAGGCAGCACAATCTCCGGTCTGATGGACTCGTTTGCGACGACTATCTCCATCGGGCTCCAGTACGGCGTGCCGCTCAAAGTGCTCGTCAACAAATTCGCGCACGTCCGCTTTGAACCGTCCGGTTTCACCAACAACCCCAAAATCCGCATTGCCA
>JBBUJK010000008.1:0-19881 GCA_038054875.1 Patescibacteria group bacterium | reverse complement strand
GCAACCGGCATTCCGACCCTCTTCAACTTCCTAGGCCTTCTCCTGACCCAACCCGCCCTCCTCTTTGCTCGCAAAGAGAAGAAAGGATACGGCACCATCTTCAACGCCCTCTCGAAGCTCCCGATCGATCTCGCGATCGTCCGTATCAGAGACCAGAACACCAACAGAATCCTCCAAACCAAAGTCACCGACCGCCTCGGCCGCTACGTCTTCTTCCTGAATCCCGGCGCCTTTGCCGTGGAAGTGACGAAACAAGGATACGTCCACCCCTCGACGTATCTCTCCGGCAAGACCGAGGACGTCGCATACACCGACCTCTTTGCAGCAAGCAATCTCTCCCTCTCCGAGAACACACGTCTTGCAAAGAACATCCCGCTTGATCCGCTTGAATCCCAGAAGACTCCAAGTGCGATCACACGCACCCTCATCCTCCGGCGTCTCCAATACGCCTTTGCACTCACGGGTCCGATCGTCTCCGTCGTCGCCTTCATGATCACTCCGACTCTTCTTGCCGGTGCCCTTCTCATCATCCAGATCATCTTCTTCGTCCTCTTCCGCCGTCTGGCATACAAGAAACCCCCGAAGTCCTTCGGCATCGTCCGTGACGAAGCAACAGGAAAGCCCATCAAAAACGCCGTCATTCGCATCTTTGAGACCACCTACAACAAACTCCTGGAAACCCAAGTCACGGACGCCAGAGGCAGATACGCCTTCCTGGTCGGTCAATCCCGCTACTATGTGACGGCTCAAGCAGTCGGATACACCCCCGTATCAACGGAGCCGATCGACTTCTCGAGCGTGGCAAAGGGGGGATTGGTGGCGAAGGATGTTGTGCTTAGACAGGGGTCGGAGCTGGCATTTACGCCAGTGACGCCGCCACAACAACCGCCACCAGTAGTACCACCATCTCAGCAATAATCGCACGCCCGCCGTCCAAAACGGCGGGCGATTTGCTACACTGGAGTCATGCTGAGGAGGATCGCTCAATTGCTTGTCCGCGACCGTCGGGGCGTCACCCTGCCGGAATTGTTGACGGTGATTTCGATCATCGCCACGCTGGCGTCAACGGCGACGATCTCCTATGGCACGGTACGCGAATATGGGCGCGACTTGCGTCGAGTAGGGGACATGAGCACGCTCCAAGGTGCGCTCGAGCTCTACTATCAGAATCACTACACCTATCCGGCCGATACTGCGCCGGGCTCCGGCGGGCTCGTGCTCGGGCTTCCGGAAAGCTCGGTCCTGGCCGACAACGGTTTCACCGCGTCGCCGCTCGGCAGACTCTATCTGCGCAGCGTCGCTCCGAATCCGCGACCGAACGGCGTCGCCTACATCTACCGCTCCTACAACGCCGACGGCACGGATTGCGACGCGCCACCGTGCGCGCGCTTCACCATCACCTTCGCGCTTGAGGGAAAGACGGATACGTTGGACAAAGGCGTCCACTCCATCGGTTCGGAAGGCGTGGACGTGGATGCGCGCGGTCAGCCGCTTGCGAACTTGCCCGCGATCGACATCTCGCTTGCGGCTGTCGCTGCCGGCGGCGTCGGGCGCGCCACGTTTTTCTTCCGCGAGTCCGTGGGACGCGTCGTGGAGAATCCGGTCGTGGAACGCACGGCCGCTTCGGTGGTGGCTCCGGTCGCGACGGGCGCAGCGCTCTTGAACGTGATCAGTTCGGTGCCGCTCGTGAACCTGCCGCAGTATCTGTTGTACTTCTTTGCGCAGCCGGTGCTCTTCATCTTCCGGCCGCGCCGCCGCAGTTACGGCGTCGTCTACAATGCCTACAGCCGCCTGCCCGTAGACCTCGCGATCGTCCGTCTGCGCAAAGCCAACAGCGCGGCGATTGTCCGATCCATGGTCACGGATGTTCATGGTCGGTTCCAATTCGTGGTGCAGAAGGGCGTCTACCGCATTGAAGTCACCAAACCCGGCTACCGTTTTCCGACGGAAGCGTTACGGAACATTCGCGAAGACGCCGGTTACCTCGACCTCTATCACGGCGAGTCGATTCGTGTGGACGAGGATGCTGCTGCAGTCACGCCGAACATCCCCGTTGACCCGGTGGCGCAGGCGCAAACCGACGTGCAGATTCGTCGCACCGCATCGCTCAAGCGGGTGAAGCACGCCGTAGCCGTGAGTGGACCTGTGTTGGCGGCAGCGGCGTTCGTGGCTGCACCATCGATTCCGCTTGGTGCGCTCGTGGTGTTGCACGGACTTCTGTACGCCTTTTTCCGACGGCTCGCCGTACCGCGGCGGGCACGCACCTGGGGAATCATCTATGAAGAAGGCGAGCGTCGTCGCGCCGTGGGCTCCGCCATCATCCGCATGTATGCGCTGCCGTACCACAAGCTCGTGGACAGCGCGGTCACGGACGCGCGCGGCCGTTATCACTTCTTGGTTGGTCCGTCATCCGTGTACCTGACGGTGACGAAGGACGGCTACGTCAAGACCGAGACGGAACCGATCGACTTCAGCGCCGTGACCGAACCCACGGTTATCGCCAACGACCTGCCGTTACGCAGAGCAAAGGACGCGGTGGACAGGGTGGATGATTCGGCTGGAAACTGATACGATCAGGCGGATAGCAGATGTCTATGCGCATGCGTGCAGTCATTGCGGCGCTCGTCGTGGTCGTCGTGGTTGCTGCCATCGGCGTCCTTTTTTGGAACCGTTTACGGAGCGTGGTTTCTGTTGACGATGGACGTCTGCGGGTTGTGACGACGTTTGCGCCGCTCTACAGTTTCACTGCAGCGATCGCCGGCGACGACGCTCTTGTGGAGAACCTGTTGCCGCCGGGAGTGGGTCCGCACGATTTTGCATTTGCTCCGTCGGAGATGGAGCGCCTGTCCCAGGCCGATATCGTCGTCGCCAACGGTCTCGGGCTTGAGCAGTGGCTCAGTAACGCCATCCGCACGGCGAATTCGGATGTGACTCTGGTAGAAGCGAGCAATGGCATCGCAATGCGCGAGCCGGACACAGCGCTGCAAGTCGATCCGCACGTCTGGCTGGATCCGATCCGTGCCCAGACCATGGCGGCGAATATCGCGCTCGCGCTTGCCACGGCTGATCCGGCGCACGCCTCCGCATACGGCACACGGCGCGATGCCCTCGTGGCGCGTCTCGCCGCGCTCGACAAGGAAATCCGCACCGGACTTTCCGGCGCATTCGATCGTCGCTTCGTGGGATTCCATGATGCCTTCGGCTATTTCGCCGAACGATACGGTTTGCAAACGGTTGCGGTGATTGAAACGTCTCCCGGAAAGGAACCGTCGCCGCGCGATGTGGCGCAGATCGTCTCGCTCATTCGTCGTTCCGGCGTGAAGGCGCTGTTCACCGAACCGCAGTTTTCTCCGGCGCTTGTCGAGGCCATTGCCGTTGAGACCGGGCTCGCCACACATTCGCTCGATCCGCTGGAGACCGCCGCCTTCAGCGCCGACGGCTACTTCGACGGCATGCGCGCCAACCTTGTCGCGCTCCGCGTCGCATTTGGCATTCAACCATGAATCTGCTCGCCGTACACAATGTGAGCGTCCGCTACCGTGACCGCATGGTCGTGGATCATGTCGACTTCACCGTCGACCGCGGGGATGTCGTCGCCATCATCGGCCCGAACGGATCGGGCAAGACGACGTTGCTTAAAGCCATTCTCGGCATGGTGACGCCGTCCGAGGGAGCGGTACACTGGCACGGCAATCCGCGCATCGGGTACGTGCCGCAGCGCGTGGATTTGGAGCGTGGTTTTCCGATGACCGTGGAAGAATTGCTGCTGTTGAAACTCACGGACCGGCCGTTCTGGCGGCACGACCGCGCCACGCATCACCGGGTATCCACGGAACTTGCCCGTGTCGGCGCGGATAAGCTCATTGAGAAGCGCGTCTCAGAACTTTCGGGCGGCGAACTGCAGCGCGTATTGATTGCCTTTGCACTTGTGGATCGACCGGACGTGTTGTGTCTGGATGAGCCGTCGTCGGGCATTGATATGGAAGGGGAGGAAACGATCTACTCCCTCATCCACCGCCTGTCTGAACAAGAAAAACTCACCGTGCTTCTCGTTTCGCACGATTTAGATGTTGTTTTTAAGTATGCAACGAAGGTCATCTGCATCAACCGCAAGCTGATGTGCGCCGGGGTTCCCAGCCGCGTGCTGACGCCGGAGATGATTCAACAGGCGTACGCTGGTACTGCGACGCATTACAAGCACGGTCGCCATTCCACCCATGCCCACTGAACTGAGTATTTTTCTCTCGTCCGGTTTCCTCCTGCGCGCCCTCCTTGCGGCGGTGCTCGTGGGTTTTGTGACGGCGAACCTCGGCGTCTTCGTGGTGTTGCGAAAGATGGCATTTTTCTCCGATGCCATTGCGCATGCATCGCTCACTGGTATTGCGCTCGGATTGCTGTTTGGCATTCATCCGGTGCTCGGCGCAGTCGTCTTTTCCGTCCTCGTCGCGGTCGGCATCGTGTACATCCAGAAACGCAGCACCATGGCCATTGATACGGTGATCGGCGTTTTCTTTTCGGCGGCGATCGCGCTCGGCGTGTTGTTGATTTCGCTTTTGCCCGGATACCGTGCTGATCTATTCGGGTATCTCTTTGGCGACATCTTGGCCGTCAGCCGGATTGATTTGATCGTGCTCGGCTGCGTCGCTGCCGGCAGCATCGTGCTCGTCGGTTGGTCGTATCGGGCATGGCTCGCGATCGCCTTCCACGGCGACCTGGCGCAGATTTCCGGCGTCCGCGTGCAGCGCATGGAATATCTCTTCCTCGTGACGCTCGCGCTCGTCGTCGCGCTCGGCATCAAGCTTGTCGGTACCGTGCTCATTGGCTCGCTCATTGTCATCCCAGCGGCCGCGGCCAAGAACGTGGCACCAAACGTTCGGTCGCTGTTTGGACTTGCCATGTTGTTCGGCGTCTCCTCCGGAGTTTTCGGTCTGCTTGCCGCGTACGCACTTGATATTGCCGCAGGACCCGCCATCGTCATCACGGCCACCGCCATCTTCGGCGTGTCGTTCCTGTTCAAACGCTAATATGGACGGTGAGATTTCCGCGCGTTTGATGAAACTTGCGGGCCGTCACCCGGTGCTCGACCGCTTTTGGGTGTTCTGCGCGCGGTATCTGATCGTCGGTCTCGGCGTCTGGTACCTCTACGTTACGTTCGTGGGTCGTTGGTCGGCATACCCGACGTTGGGTCGTGACCTCCTGACACTGCTTGCTGCCGTCATCATCAACGAAACCGTCAGCTGGGGGATCGGCTATCTGCGGTTTCGTCCGCGTCCGTTCGTCGAGAACCATCTGACGCCGCTCGTGCGCATCGCGCCCGGGATGAAATCGTTTCCCTCCGACCATGCGGTGCTCTCTTTTACGGTTGCGACCGCACTCTTGATGCAGTACCCCCAACCAAACGCCGGGATCGTCGCCCTCGGGATCGCAGCGCTCATCAGCGTCGCGCGCGTCGTCTGCGGCGTACACTATCCTTCCGACGTCGCCGCCGGCACCGCGCTCGGCATCGTCGGAACCGTGCTGGTGGTATCTGTGATTCGTATCTTCGGCATTTTTTAATATGACGGATTTCCTTCTCGCCACCCTGCTCGGTGCCGTTCAAGGTGTCGCGGAATTCCTTCCCATCTCAAGTTCCGGACATCTCGTGCTCGTGCCATGGATGCTGAACGTTCCGGATCCGGGGTTGGCCTTCGACGTCGCACTGCACACCGGTACATTTGCGGCGGTCGTATTCGTCTTCTGGCGCGAGTGGCGCGATATCCTGACCGCCGCTGCCACGCGCCGCGCGTCCGGTGGGTTTGCGCCGAACATGCTCTGGAAAATCGCGCTCGCCAGTGTTCCTGCTGCGCTCGCCGGCGTCCTGCTCGAAGATGCCGCATCCGGTGCGTTACGTGCACCGCTCCTCATTGCGGGAACCCTTGCAGGCGTTGCGGTGCTCATGGCCGCCGCGGATCGGAAAACGGGAGAGGGGACAACGGAGGAGCTGGGTTGGGGCAAAACGTTTCTTGTGGGTTGCGCACAGGCCGCGGCGCTGGTTCCCGGCGTGTCGCGCTCCGGTGCCACCATGATCGCGGGCATCATGCTCGGTCTTTCGCGGGCAGAAGCAGCGCGCTTTTCTTTCCTGTTGTCCGTGCCGATCACGTTCGGTGCGGCCGTCTTCGCCCTGCGCCATCTCACAATTGCCGATGTCACGCTGCCGTTTGTTGCCGGTATCGTCGTCTCTGCGCTCACCGGCATTTGGGCGATTCGCTTCCTGCTGCGTTTCCTGAAACAGAATAACTTCGCTCCGTTCATCGTCTACCGTCTGGCACTTGCTGCGGCGGTTGTGCTCCTGGTCCTGTCTCGGAGATAATACCCGTCCTATGAAAGCAATATTGATGACTGGCGGAAGCGGCACGCGACTCTGGCCCTTGTCGCGCAAAAGTGCGCCCAAACAAGTGCGTCCCTTTTTGGACGACAAGACGATGTTGGAACATACCTGGAACCGTCTTGCTTTGGGTATCGCTGCAAAAGACATCTACGTCGCGACGACCAAGGATCTCGCTGCGCAGGTTCGACGCGTCTTGCCTCGGCTCAAGAAATCGAATCTGTCCGTTGAGCCGGTGCGCCGGGAAACCGGTCCGGCACTCGCGCTCGCGCTGCTCAAGGTTCTCAAGGACGACCCGCGCGCGACCATGGTCTACGCCAACGTCGACAACCACATCAGCGACACGCGCGAGTTCCACCGGATGCTCGGCGTTGCGGAGCGTGCTGTCCGGAAATATCCGGACCGCCTGGTGCTCTTGGGCGTGCGTCCCGCGTATCCGGAAACCGGCTACGGCTACATCAAGATGGGCGGACAGAAGATGACCTTCGGCAAGGACGAAGTGTTCGCCGTCGAAGCGTTCAAGGAAAAGCCGGACATGGCCGCGGCCAAGCGCTACGTGGCATCTTGGGAGTACCTCTGGAATCCGACGCTCGTCGTGGCACGCGCGCAGACCCTTGCGGACGCGTACAAGAAACATGCGCCCAAACTCTGGAAGGTGATGGAGAAGATCGCGCCGCACGTCGGTACCGCGCGCGAAGCCGCGGCGGTGAAACGGTGGTTCCCGAAAGTGCCGTCGATCACGATCGACTACGCGCTGCTTGAAAAAGAAAAGGGAATGCTGGTCATCCCTGCGGACTTCGGTTGGACCGACGTCGGCCACTGGCGGACCGTCCATGAGATTCTCGGCGGCGACAAGGATGCGAACGTCGTCAAAGGAAAAGCCGTGATCGTCGACGGCAAGCGCAACCTGCTCTACAGCGAAACCGGCAAGTTCATCGGTGCCATCGGGGTCGAAGACCTGATCCTGGTTGAAACGGAAGATGCGATTCTCGTGGCTCGCCGCGACCGGGCGCAGGATGTGAAAAAGCTCGTCCAGGAAATCGAACGGCGGAAGTTCAGGAAGGTGCTTTAGGAACGGAACAGCGCCTTGGCCGCGTCCCAGAATTCCGGGACGTCGTTCTTCTCCTTCATCCACAGCCACCACTCGGCCCCCCACAGGTAGACGGGGGAGAGACCGGCCGCCCGCGCATAGCGGGCGTTCTTGTTGAACTGCTCGGGCGAGAGTGTGCGGTACATGTCCGCGACGGTGCTCTCCGTGATGCCGTTTTTCAGCCACGGCTCCATCTGGAGTTCCGTCACCATCGTGCGTTTGCCGGTGAGCAGGGCGAACAGGTCGGCGCGGACGGTGTAAAAGTTCGGAGTGAGCAGGTACGGGTAGTATCCCAAGAGCGGGGTGTAGGTGATGCGGTACATGCTGACACCCACCACGTCGGCCAGAGACGCCGCATGACGCCATGTCGACAGTTCGCCGCTCTCCGTGATCACGACCGGTCGCGTGTCGAGCGAGCGGACCAGTGCAAGTTCCTGTTCGAGCAGGTCCATGTCCGGCGGGGGGCAGTTGCCGAAGATGCGCAGGAACGGTTCATTCTCCACCTGCCAGGCGATGATGGCCGGGGAATGACGGAGGTGCTCGACCGTGGCGCGGACATAGGCAAGCTGCGCCTCGCGCACGTCGGCCGCATCGAGGTCCGCGAGCCACGACGGATCGTGGCATTCCGGCCAGCGCGGCAGCCGCCGGCCGACGGCGAGCACGATCTGGGCGTCGCGCCGCTCGGCCTCGGCCACCTGCCAGTCGATTTCGGAAAAGTCGTAGACCGTCGAGGTGGCTTCGCTCACGTTCCAGTAGGCCGACAGGCGGAATTGGCGCACGCCGACCTCGTCCAAAAGCAGCCGGAAGGTGCGTTTGGGGTCCTGGTCCAGGTAGCGGGCCTGGCTCGGGGCGAAGGTCACGCCGAACTGCGGGGGGTGCGCGGCGCGCTCGGTCGCCTGGGTCCATTGCAAAAACACCTGGAAGCAGGTGAAGATGAGCGTCGCAGTGACGATTCCGGCCAGATTTCGGGTTCGGTAATTCACGGCGGATATTGTATCATGCACGCACCTAATCCTGTCTGATATGCACGAACCCTGGAAGATCGAGTCGCAGGAAACCGCGTTTGAGAACCGTTGGTGGAACATCACCAAGGACGTGGTGCGCCTGCCGGACGGGGCGATCTACGAGTATTTCATCAACCACGGGCCGGACGGCGTGATCGTGGTGCCGGTCGGTCCGGATGGACGGTTCTTTGTGCAGCAGATGTACAAGCACGGCGCCCGGAGCGCGGTCCTGGAGTTTCCGATGGGACGGATCGACGGAGACGAGACGCCCGCGGACGCGGCAGCACGCGAGCTGAAAGAAGAGACCGGTCTTGCCGGTACGCTGGAGCCGCTCGGCAGCCGCTGGGTGTTCCCGTCGAGTTCGGCGTCCACGTTTCACGTTTTTCTCGCCCGCGACGTGCGAAAGGTCGCAGAACCGGAAGACAATCCCAAAGAAGTCGGCGAGGCGCAGTGGGTGACCGCCGCGGAACTTCGTGCGCTGTTGCGAGACGGGAAACTCGCCTCGCTCGTCCAGGACGGCGTGGCGTACCGCGCGTTGGATGTGATTGGGGTTTGATATGCGGTTTGCTTTCTCGATCGTTGGAGCATGTGCCGTGGCCGTACTTGTTATGGGATCGTGGATCGGCAATGAAGTCTTTTGGCGGAAACCTCCTGCGGGTTCTCCGACCGTGACTGTTCCGGTTCCGCCAGGAGCATCGGCCGTGATCATCGCGGATAGCTTGAATGACTCGGGCGTCATATCGAATGGAACGTTGTTCCGCGCCTACCTGCGATTGACCGGCGCTTCGACGGATCTGAAGGCGGGGACCTATTCCCTGCAGCAGGGCATGTCGGTCGCCGCCGCTGTCCGCGTCCTGACCTCCGCAACCTCAAACGAACGCCGCATCACGCTGCTCGAGGGCTGGGGCATCAAGGAGATGGGGGAGTATCTCGTCGCGCAGGGCGTATTGAAGAACGTTGACGAATGGTATGCCGTCGTCGGCACGCCGCCGTCGGTCGCGGGGCCCACGCGGCAGATCCCGGGCACCCTCAGCGCGAGCGCGACGTATGACCCGGCGTCGACCATGGAAGGATTCCTGTTTCCGGACACCTACCGGATCGCGCTGGATGCCACTGCCGAAGACATCGCCAAGAAGATGTGGAACAATTTTACGAATCGCATGCAGGAGCTCCGGGTCGGGTCGCACATCACGTACGATCAGGTGATCCTCGCCTCGATCATTGAGCGCGAAGTGCGCTCGGACGAGGACCGTAAGATCGTCGCCGACCTGTTTCTGCGCCGCCTCGAAGAGGGGATGGGACTGCAGGCCGACTCCACGGTCAACTACGTTACGGGAAAGAAGACGCCGTCGCTTTCCATCGCCGACCGCGACATCGACTCGCCCTGGAACACGTATCAGAACGGCGGCCTGCCGCCGTCGCCGATCAGCAACCCGTCGCTGTCCTCGATCCGCGCCGTGCTGGAACCCACGCCCAACACCTACGTCTACTTCTTGACCGACAACGAGGGCGCCGTGCACTATGCGCGGACCTTTGCGGAACATGTCGCCAATAAAGAACGCTACCTGCGTTGATCCTGCTATGCGCGTCCGTCTTTCCCTTGCCGCGTTCGTTGCCGCGCTCGTCCTGGCGCCCCTTTCGGCGTCCGCAGCCGCCTATGAGTTCTCGACGTTCGACGCCGCGTACGTCTTTGACCCGAGCGGCACCATTTACATCACCGAGGATATCCAAGTGGACTTCCAGGTGCCGCGCCACGGGCTGATCTGGAAGGTGCCGGTCAGCTACCGCACGGACACCGGGGATCGCCGATCCATCCGGCTGCGCGTGCTCTCCGTCACCGACAATGCAGGAAACCCGATTTCGTTCGAGACGAGCCGGAACGGCGACAACCTCGAGGTGAAAATCGGCGACGCCGACGTGGAAATGATCGGCCCGGTTCACTACCGCATGAAGTCGGTCTTGGAACGCGCCTGGAACGCGTTTCCAGAACAGGACGAGTTTTACTGGAACGTCGTTGGGTTCGACCACGAGGATCTGCCGGCGAATGTGTCCGCCACCATCGAACTGCCGACAGGCGTGAAGACGTCGGACGTGAAGACGCGGTGCTTTGCCGGGCCGCTGGGGAGCGCCGACGACACGCGCTGCACGCCGGCGGAATCCGACGGTCAGTTGCTGTTCGTGGCGCGCGAGCCGATGACCATCGTCATCGGCATGCCGAAGGGCGTCATCGCCATGCCGACCGCGCTCGACCGCATCCGCTGGTTCATCGAGGACAATTTGGTGTTCGGCATGCCGGTCTTGTTCTTCCTGCTATTGTCCGGCGTCTGGTGGTTCAATGGGCGCGACCCCAAGGGCCGCCACACCATCATCGCGGAATATGAACCGCCGGAGGGGATGGATCCGGTATCGATGGGCACGCTCCTGGATGCCACCGTTCATTCCCAGGACGTCGCCGCCGGCATCGTCGGCCTGGCCGTGAAGGGGCACCTCACCATGGGGCCGCAAGGGGATGAGAAGTCGCCCAAAAACTGGACGCTGACCAAGAAGGCCGGCGGCAAGGAGCCCCTCAACGCCATCGAATCCGCCTTGCTGGTGAAGCTGTTTGAAAGCGGAGACGAAACAACGCTCTCCACGACGCAGGGAACCATGAAGAAGCTGTTCGATGATACTGCCGCTCGCACGTACGAGCGTCTGGCGAAAGAGAACTACTTCGTCCGCCACCCGCAGCGCGTCCGCGGCTTCTTCTACGGCGTGGCCGTGGTCTTCGCGCTGGTCGGCTGGTTCCTGCCGCTCGGCATCGCCGGAACGGTTTCGTTCGGCCTGATCGCGCTCGAGTTCGCGCTGTTCGGCAAGTTCATGCCCAAGGTGACCCACAAGGGCGCACTGGCGCGCGACCACGCCCGCGGCTTCAAGCTGTTCTTGGAAACCGCGGAACGTGATCGGTTGAAGTGGCAGGAGAAGGAAGGGATGTTTGAGCAGTACCTGCCCTACGCCATCGTCTTCGGCGTTGTGGCGCTGTGGGCCAAGGCGTTCGCCGGTTCGCTCGCATCCGCACCGTCGTGGTACGTCGGCACGCACTGGAACCCGATGCATTTCACGTCGTCCATGGACAGCTTTTCCTCGACGCTCGGTTCCGCGGTGCGCCCGGCCGCGGCCTCCGGCAAAAGCGGGTTCGGCGGCGGCGGATTCTCCGGCGGCGGTTTCGGCGGCGGTGGGAGCAGCTCCTGGTAGCATGGGTGACCCGTCTTTGGAATCCGACAGTACGCTCCTCACGCGCGCCGCGGCTGGCGATGCGGAGGCTTTCGCGACGCTGTACGATCGGCATGCTCTTCCCGTGTATCGGCATATCCTCTTCCGGAGCGGCAACCGTGAGACCGCGCAGGATGTGACGAGCCAGTCGTTCCTTCGTATCTGGGAGCATCTCCGCGAGGGAAAGGTCATCCGGACATTCCGCGCCTTCCTGTACCGCACCGCGCAGAATACGTTCGTCGACATCACCCGCCGCCGCGCCTCGTCCGATCTTTCCCTTGAGGAACTGTGCGAAGATGAACGGTGGGAGGTCGCGTCGGGAGAGGACCTTGCTGCGGCAACGGAGGTCCGTGAGCATGCGTCCTTGCTCCGTCGGGCGCTTTCCTCGCTCCCCGAACAGCATCGTCGGATGTTGACCCTCCGGTACCTTGACGAACTGAGTATTTCCGCGATTTCCAGGATTACCGGTAAGAATCCAGGGACCATCTACGTCTCTCTATATAGGGGGGTACGCGCCCTGCGGCAGGCCCTGGTCGAGGCCGATTCGCCGCGTAACAACACTCCCGGCATATGAAGCGACGCACTCCAGAGGAACTCTTCCGTTCTGCCCGGTCCCTTCGTGGGGACGAGGGCCGAGTTCGCGCATGGCGCGAGACGCTGCTCTCCGAGCTCGCCGTCCGGTCAATTCCTCACGCCGTTGCTTCTCACGGGATGGCTGCGGCTCCCGGTTTACTCATTTTATTGAAACCTATGATTGCTGTCTTTCTTGTAGTGGTGCTGCTGTTCGGCGGCGGCGGTGCGGCCGTCGCAGCCGCGCAAAACGATCTTCCCGGGGACGCCCTCTATGGCGTGAAGATCACAACGGAACGCGTTCAAGAGGCTTTCGCCCTCTCGTCCGAAAAGAAGGTTGACGTAAAATCCCGCTTCGCCGCGCGCCGCGCGGAGGAGATCGAGGCGCTCGCGAAGAATCAGGAAACGCTTGATGAGGCAGCCGTCTCTGAGGCCGCTGGGCGTGTCGAGGAGTACATGCAGGACATCAAGGAGGCGCTGGCGGAACTGCCCCCCGAGACGGTGAGTCGGATCGCCGCTGCGCTGGGCGCGTCCCTGGACCAGAGCCAATCGCGGCTCGAGGCGGTGCGCGTTCGACTTTCTTCGTCGACGCAGGCCGACATTGACGAAGCGATGGAGGCAACCCGCGAGGTCGAGTCGGAAATCGACGACGATGATGAGGATGTCGAGGATGCTGATGCGGAAGAGGCTTCGGAGTCCGAAACCGACGACGACTCGAACGACGAGGCCGCCGATGATGGCGGGAGCGAAGACGACGAGGCGTCGGAGTCAGGGTCGGAAGGATCGGAACTCCGGTGAGTCGAACCTTCTCGGTCTCCTCGGTTTCTCAGCCCCGCCTGCAGAAAGGCGGGGCTGCTGTTATACTGTTCGTTATGCACGTCACCCTCAAGGAAGGCCGCGA
The DNA here is from genome assembly GCA_038054875.1 of Patescibacteria group bacterium. Classification (GTDB taxonomy): domain Bacteria; phylum Patescibacteriota; class Patescibacteriia; order 2-12-FULL-57-11; family 2-12-FULL-57-11; genus SCUL01. The sequence continues at coordinate 6,703 of JBBUJK010000008.1, read as the reverse complement.
ACGCACCGTACTCGCGGAACATCCCTGGATATTCTCGGGCGGCATCGACCGTCGCAAAAGCGACGCCGATGCCGTCGGTGTCGTCGACGTGCGCGACCACGAGGGACGTTTCCTCGGTCGCGGCTTCCATAATCCCAAATCGCAGATCGCGGTGCGCATGCTGACGCGCACCCAGGAGCCGGTCGATAAGGCCTTCTTCATCAGGAAGATCAAAGAAGCCGTTGCGCTGCGGGCGACCTTGTTCGACCATCGCGTCACCGACAGCTATCGCGTCGTGTTCGCGGAAGGGGACGGCCTGCCCGGGCTCGTCGTTGACCGCTACGGTTCGGTGATCGTCGTCCAGTTCCAGGCGGCCTCGGCTGATTTTTTTCGCGAGACCATCCTTGACGCGCTGATGGAGGTGCTGAGTCCAACCGGCATTTTTGAGCGCTCGGACGTCAGCAATCGCAAGGCGGACGGGCTGACCGGCGAACCGGTCGGCGTCCGTCGCGGCATGGTGCCCGACGGTCCGATTGAGATTCTCGAGGAAGGGCTGCGCGCCGTCGTGAACATCCAGACCGGACAGAAGACCGGGTATTTCTTCGACCAGCGCGACAACCGCGTGGCCCTGCGCCGCTACTGCAAGAACGCCCAGGTGCTCAACCTTTTTTCCTACACCGGCGGCTTTACCGTGAACGCGCTGGCCGGCGGGGCCGCCCGGGTCATTTCGGTCGATCGGTCGGCGGCCGCGCTCGAGCTCGGCCAGGCCAGCGTGCTCAAGAACGGCTTCGTCTCGCGCAACGAGGATTGGGTCGTCATGGACGCCTTCGACGCCATCGAGAACTTCACTGCGGCGAGCGAGCGCTTCAACGTCGTGGTGCTTGATCCGCCGTCGTTCGCCAAATCAACCGACGGGCTCGAACGCGCGCTCAAGGCCTACACCAAGATGAACGCCGCGGCGATCGGCCTCGTCGCGCCGGGCGGGTACTTCCTGACCGCGAGCTGCTCGCACCACGTCACACCCGAACTGTTTTCGAACATGCTCCATCTGGCCGCGCTCAGAGCCGGCCGTCCGCTGCAGATCCTCGAGTTCCGCGGGGCCGGGCCGGACCATCCGCAGCCCATCCATTTCCGGGAGGGAAGCTACCTCAAGTGCGTCATCGCCCGGGTGTTGTAGGATTACGGCTGGTACGCCAAGGCCTCGAATAATCCGTGTTTGAAACCCGCCTTCGTTGAAAGCATCTGGAGACCGTGGAGGTTCTTCAAAGTCAGCGTCAGCGTCAGCGGAATCCGTACGCCGGCCTGCTTCATGGCAACGATCGTGCGCTGCGCATCGCCCCAAGCTTGCGTCGAGACGGCGTCCGTCACTCGACGAGCATCGCGTGCTGCCTCCGTCTTTGAAATGCCGCCGACATCTGTCAGGTACTCTTCCAGGACGCTCGTCCGTTCTTCCATCGGGGAGAGAGGATTCAAGAGCGAGGTTACCAAGTACCGCTCCCGATCTGAAAATTCGAGAAGGAAGTTCCGGTCAAAAATCGCGACCTCCTTGTTGGGTGTAACGGCAAAGTTACCCGGGTGGATGTCAGAAAGAGCGCGGCCCTCAAGCAGCTGCGTGAGATAATTCTTTGTGAGCAGTGATGTCACTTGCCTCAGATCGTGTCCTGCCTGCTCAAGTTCGTTCCATCGCGTAAGGTTCAGACCGGCGACGAATGACTCCCGACTGAACATGCCATGCGCGGGGCCTTTCGACTCGGGAACAAGGAGGCGGTAGTCGTGGCCCGTCGGCTGGAATCCGTGGTGTCGTTTTCGGAATTCGACGTCCTTCTCCAGAAATCCTTTAAAGTCGATGTCGGCGCGCACCCACTCCCGCACGTCGTCAAGCAGAACCCGGGCAGCTTTGTACACTCCGCCATGCGACGCACCGAGCCGATCGCAGACCTCCGCCGCCAAACGATGGATGGCGTCGAGGTGAAGGGCGATATTCGGGTTGATGACTTTCAAGGCATCCCGTTCCCCGGTGTGCGTTTCCGCCTCGTACACCGTAACGATCGAACCGCCGCCGATCCGGCTGCCGATGCTGCGATACGTCTCCCACACCGCGGGCCATTCATTTTCAAGCATGGCAAGAGCCGCGAGTTTCCCCTGACCCTCAACGCGGTCGTAGACTTCAGAGAACTCTGCGGCGAACTCCTCGGGGATTTCTGCCACCAACGGCAGATTTTGCAGGAAGCGCACCCCCATTGCCGACATGCGGCCGACGCTCTCTTTGACGAAACGCATCGGCGTCATTGCCTCCGGCGGCAGACGGCTGATGATCCCGAGACCTTCAACTTGCCGCGCCACCTGCCGTTCAGCGAAGTCGTGGTAGGTCGGACCGAACGCCCACGGTTTCTTTTTTGCGATGGGAGGAACCTTCCCTTTCCAACCAATCTGCTGGTCCTTTTTGAGCTGTTTCAGTTGCGCCTCTCCGTAGTCCTCTTCAACTTCATATATGTCATCCCATGGGGTTTCCTTGCCCGGTTGTGGCGGCTGGGCGATCCATGGCCGCAGCGCGCTTTGCAGACCTACGTACAGGAGTTCCCAGTCGTGGATCTCATCAAGGACGTTCTTGATGCGCTCCAACTCACGACCGATGGTCTCTTCGCCTTCTTTCGTTTCAATCCAGCGTCGGAAGAGCATGTCCAGAAACGGTTTGCGTCGTTCTGGCGTTGTGAGCACACCTCCGTCAGAAGCGAGAAGTTTTCTGAGCAGGAAATGCTTGCCCATTTCATCCATTGTACTGAGCGTCCGGAGAGCGGACTCGCACAAGAGCAAGCGGTTTTTTAAGTCGATTCGTACATCGGTTGCCTCGTACACCATGCGACGCAGGCTCGCATCGTTCTTGGACGAGACCAGCAATGCTTCGAGCGTCTGCGTCATCTCTTTGGGGTCTCTTTTACGCAGATCGAGGTCGAGCAGAGTGGCCAGACCGGCCTTGGCCTCTCCGGCCGACAGCAATTCATTCAAGCTTGCATCGAGCCGCTTCTTCACTGCGGCGAACGTTTCCTTCGTCGTCACGTCTTCGTCGAAGAACCGCTCACGAAGTCTCATTTCAGAAACGCCATTTTGGTCGGCGGCAGGAAGCACCAAGTCGAGCCGCTCGGAAAAACCGAGCCGGGGCCAGTGCTGCTCCACGAGTGCGCGTTGAAATTGGCCGCGCAGAAAAGGGTTGCTGATAAGGGAGGCGATCTCCATGATTTGCTTGATCGGCTGCCGTTCAAGCTGCCGGCTGGCGAGCGCATTGTTGGCCAGCTGGATGATCGGACCCCACTCAGGGATGTTCTGCGTAGCCGTAAGCACATCGAAGCCCTGTTCCCGCCATTCTTCGAGCGCTTGAAGGACACCGGCAATGTCTCGCTTGTGGAGCGCGGCAACGGCAGTACGCGCGGCAAGCCGCGTTGCGGAGATATGACTAATTTCCACAAACGACGTGATCATGGTGGGCAAGCCCTGCGTCTCGTCGGTCTTCCAGCCGCCGCCGAGCTGCATCTTTTTAAAGAGGACCGTCGCCTGATCGGGAGTCAAATCTGCGAAGAAGGCATCCTCATCGAACAGTTCATGAAGTTCCTCAAGCAGCAGACGTCTACCCTCTTCATCGATGAATGAGTAATCCTCATCGGCTTGGTCATCTTCTTGGCCATCGTCGCTCTCTGCCCGGTGTTTGCTTCTCAGGCTTTTCTTCATTCGTTTCAATGAACCGACCAGGCCCATATTCTCGGCGTGGGCGTAGAGGTGGCGAAACCGTTCTCGATCGCCCATTGTCCCGTCGGCACGGAGATACAGACGTCGATAGAGCAAGAACGTCGCGATTTCTTGCACGTCTGAGTCTTCCAGATCCGACTGGTTGGCGGTCTTTTCTTGGGAGGCCGCAGACCATGTTTCCCAGGCCTGGAATGCAATGTCGTTTGCTTCCTTTTCTGAAGCGACATGTTGAAAAACCTGCTTGCCATCGCAAAGGCGGATGACAGCTTCGAGGAAACTATGCGAAGAGCGCGCAAACGTGGCGATCTTCTTGAGACTTTCGACCTCCGCCGTCCCCAACCGTCGCTCAAAGGACGTGCGCGGCGTCTCTTGCACGGCCGTGAGCCCAAGCTCTTTCCGGGATTGTTCGGAAAGATCAAGCAGCCAGGCTGTCTGCGCAAGGAGCTCTTCACGGTTTGTCACCGGTCCGATTCCAAGTTTCTCTCCATACTCGACGAGCACGGGCAGCCAGGCATCCGTAAAGGCGCGGACACCTTCGACCTGATAGCCGCCGCCCGGGACCTTAGCGAATGCGCCGGACTCCTTGGCGAGAGCGATGATGTTCCAAAGCACGTGCCTCGCGTCGCTGTGTCCGTAGGGAACAGGTGCGGCCTTCATCCATGCCTCGACCTGCGAGGCTGACTTAATGAGCGCAGCGAGGTCGATGGTGTTCTGTCGCAGATCCGCCGGCACCCAGGCCGGGATCCCGACCCCGGCGTCAATTTTTTTGCGCGATGCCTTTTCCGCGGACGCATCCGCGGGTGCGCGCGGGGTGATCTTCCTCAGGATGTTGAAACCTCCGGCCATATCCAGCGCGACCGCCTTCGCGATCGGAGAAGCCGGCTCCGGTGTCGTCACCGCGAGCCTGGTGCGCCACTCCGCAAGGAGCCATGCCGTATTCGCCAGTCCTGCTTCGTCGAGTTTCCTTTCCGTCACGGTCTGGAGCGCAAAAGGTAAGTCTCTCTCCGTCAGGCGTGCCTGAGCGGCCGCCCGCCGTTCGTGCAGCCGCGCCAGGACGTCCGGTTTGTTTGTGCTGAGTTCCGGCCGCTGGATGGCGTCTTTTGGAAGGGGATTCTCGCGCTCGCCCCGTAGTCCTTCGATGATGTCGGTCGGGATGGGCGTGTCCTGTTTTGTGCCGTGCGGAAAATGAAAGGCGAAGGAGGCGTCCAAGATGTTGAGGGCGCGGTCGCGGGACGAGCCGTGCGCGATGTCCTTGCGCGTTTCGGTCAGTGCCAGACGCTCGAGGAACTCCTTATATGGGATGGGGCTCACCCCCGCGTCGCGCAGGATGAGCATGGCGCCCCTGATGTCCGCCTCATACTCGGCGGCCCGTTGTTGGGAGAGCGATTCCAACATGGTCTTCACGGGTTCTTTTTTCGCGCCCTGGGTCGACAGCACCTTTCCAAGCCGGCGCAGGGCGTGTTCCCGGGTAGCGTGGACGATTTCGTGGGCGACGACACCAAGAAGGGCCTCCTCGCTCTGCGCCGCCGCGAGAAGCCCGGTTGCCAGCCGAACATCACCGTTTGGCAGGGCCAGTGCGTTGATGCCGCTGAAGCCAGGAGCAAGGGCGATGTTGATTCCCTGTCGGTGTTCCTCCGGTATTCTATTCAAGAGCCGCTCCACATATTGCTGCGCAGGGTGCGTCTTATCGAGCTCGCCATAGCGAAAACGCTGCTCGTCTGATGCCAGCTCAAGCAGACGCATCGTCGCGGAACGATGCCGTTCCGGAACCCGTTCGATGCCCGCGACAGGCTCAGATGCTTCAGGCGGGATTTCCGGTTGCGGAGTGGGCCGCTCGCGTTCACTCATATTTATCAATTGTAGCTGATTCGGAGATCCCCGCCACCATTCCCCGGGTCCTTTGACAGGACCCGGTTTTATGCGTATCTTCGGCCCACGGAAAGGAAGGACCCATTGGCCTTCGACAAGTCGAGAAACAGAAAGAACGGGGCGGGGGGATTCCATGCCGTCACCGTCACGGTCGGCGACGGGCGGCTCCGGCCGTTCGTGCTTCAGCCGGAGAACGGCACGCGGCTCCACATCGTGGTGAAGCCGGACGGCGCGCTCGCCGAGGGCGACGTGCTCCTGCCGCGCTGGCGGGAGTGGGACGACGCGGATCCGACGAAGCGCGAGTTGCGCCACAGTCGGTACCGCGACCTGTTGTCCGCGCTGCGCGGGACGCTGCATGCCATCCTCGGCTACGAGCCGGAGAACGGCAGCGTCAAGCCGGGCGAGCTCGAGCAGATGCTCGCCACCTCGGACACGGCCAAGGACGCGCTCGCCTACATGCGGGCGGTGCGCCGCCTCGAGCCGGCCGACGCGCTCCATCTGCGCACCCTGATCGGCAAGCTCGTCGATGCACTCGACGGCAGCCGCCTGCCCCGGAAGCAGGAGGCGCTCGAGCAGTTCGGCAAGAGCCTGCTGCTCAAGGACTCGAAGGGGCGCAGCAACGTCGGCGCGCTCTGCGCCCGGCTCCTGGCGGGGCTGCGGCGCGTCAACGGCCGCGTCGACGACATCCGCAGCATCGGGCCCCGGCTCGCGCTCCAGCTCATGGTGCTCGAGCAGGAGCTGACCCTCCACTACCGCACCTGCGTGGCGGTGGAGAAGACGCTCCGCGGCGCGATCAACGAGAGCGAGCTGCTCCATGGCGAGCGGCTCGGCGATCCGCGGCCCGCGCTGCGCATCGGCACGGCGCTGACCCGGATTGCACAGCAGGTGAAGGTCTTCCACGCGGAACCCTTCCTCTCGCTCCGGCACCGGATCTCGGATCAGGTGCTCGTGGCCGAGGTCGCGCTCAAGGAGCAGCAGGTGGAACCGCTCCGCCAGGCCCTGGAGCGGGCGCGCGAGCTCACGATCCTCATGATCGAGCGCGTCGAGGAGGAGCATCAGGGCCCCGACACCGCCACGAGGAGTTCTTGAAGTTCCTCAAGACCATCGACCGTGA
>JBBUJK010000007.1:0-33218 GCA_038054875.1 Patescibacteria group bacterium | reverse complement strand
GGGGTGAACGTCACAGACGGGCTTTGCGCGCGCACGTCCTGCCAGGACACGAAAGACGTCCCCAGTGGATCCAAGACGAGGTCGCCCGTCGCAGTGACGAGCTCCAGCGATACCGTGTCGGATACGTCTGACGGCAGTCGAGCTGAGCTCGACGGAAGCACCGTGACAGGAACAGTGACCGGCACGTCAGCCACCCAGGAGAATGTCGGAACGACGCCGAAGGTCATGAGACGCGGCGCGTTTTTGTTTTGGAACAGGCGAAGCAAGAGATCGTCTCCGCGCACATCATCTGCGGTGAAGACGATGAGCGGACAAATACCGACACGGCCCGGGCAGAATGACGGTTCTTGGAGTGCCGTGGCGTGAATTCCGGGAGCGGCCGCCAGCTTACCTTCCAGATCTCCGGAGAGGTGCGGCCGCGGCGCACCGCGCTGCCAGAGCGTGACGCCGCCGTCCCGAAAGACGACGCCGTAGCCGCCGCGGTCAATGAGTGCGCGCAGCCGTGCAAAGCCGGGGCGGTAGCGTTCCGTGGTCCAACCAAGCGTTGGAAAATTCGCGTGCCAGGCCAGGAGGTCGGATTCGTCGTAGAGGAGGAAGTCGGGAGCAGGCACATCGTACGACGCCTCGGCGAATTGCGTTGTGCCGAGCATCAGGTAATGCAGCGCGTAGAGCTGTTCGCGATGAGCGAGATGCGGGAGGAACCGCGCGCTTGCCGCAACCGAAGCCTCCGGCGGAATTATTGCGAGCGCGCGCGGGATCGCATCGTTCTTTGGTGTCGTCGCGACAATGCCGATGCCGCGGACGAACGGTCCGAGCGCGGCTGCGGAAAATACGACGACTGTGGCAAGCACGAGTGCGATGATGCGGTCACGATGCGCCGCAGGTAATACCGCGTAGGGGCGCGTTTTCCGCGCCCACACCAGTCCTTCCAGCGATGCCAGCACAATTCCAGGAATCAGCAGAAGCGCATAATGTGTACCAATGAGTCCCGCCCCGGCACCGGAGGCGGACAGCGCAATCATGAGCCAGCCAGGGAGCGCGAGGAGCAACCACTTCGGTCGCAGCAGCGGGAGAAGCAACACCGGCATCAGCATGGCCAGGAGGAATTCGAGTTGTGTCAGACGGAGAAGATGTTGGGCGAATGCACCAAGGTCGAGCGGCCAGAGCCAACCGTAGTAGGCAAAGAACTTGAACCCCCCGCCGACCGAGAATTGCTTGATGACGAAAAGCATCCCCACGAACCATGCAGCGGACAGCGCGAGCGGCGCCAGGATCCAGCGGAGCGGCCGTCGTTCCATCGCCGCCACGATGCCGAACATGGCCGTAACAAGTGCGACGTCTTCGCGGATGAGCAAAGCCAAGACGATGAACAGCAGGAATCGGCCGAACCGTTTTTCGAGGTAGGCGTCTGCGGCAAAGAGGAGGAGAGGTATCGCCAGCGCCAAAGCGTGGAACTCAAACAAGGCCGCGCCGCCGACCGTGGGGAGCAGGAGATATGCTATTGCCGCGCCGATTGCCCATCCCGGTGGAACCGACCGCGCGGCCATGCGATGGACGGCAAACGCGCCTGCTGCGAGCGCCGCTGCTTGAACGAACACCAAGAGCAACGGGTGCGGCAGGACGGCGTAGGGCAGGGCCAACAGGAGCAGCACCCATTCGGCGTGGTCGCCCAAGGTCAGCCCGGGGTGGATGGTGAAAGCGAACAGCCGCAGGTGCGCGGTGTTCCACATTGCCTGCGAAAAATAGGCTAGATCAATGCCGTTGTAGGCGGCATGGGCCCATTTCCAGCCGGCAAAAGCCATGACCAACACCACGAAACCGATTGCTGCTGCGGCAACGATTGTCTTAGGACTTTTTTGCATGGCGGGATTGTAACACGGGTTTGAACAGATGTTCGGCTGACGGTTGACAATACGGCCATTTTCTGGTATGGTGGCTCGTCATTGTGCGCGGGCCTCCGTGTACTTGGCTTGGGTCATCTGACCGACTTTTGTCGCTCGTTGATAACTTAAACCCTAGAAACAAACACACACACGGAGGAACTGCCCATGGCAGACGATCGAAGTGCCCGAAAGGGCGGCGGACGGAAGCCCGAGGGCGACAGCAAGCCCAAGAGCGTGAAGGAGACCATGGCTGACAAGGCCAAGGGATTCCTCGCAGGGATCTTCGAGAACACCCCCACCGACAGCTTCGGGGAGCGGTTCGCCGACGTGGCGATCCGCAACCAGGCGACGAAGGCGGGCGGTGCCTTCGCGGAGTTCCTGCTGGCGCGCCCCATGACCCGCAGGGCGCTGCTCGTGATCCCGGAAGGGGTGATCGAGTATCTTGGTCCTGTCGCGGCGACCTACATCGCCGACCGGTACCTGCCGCTCTCCGAGCGGACCGAGGAGTGGGCAAAGGAGTTCGCCCAGGGTTTCGGTGTCCGGGTCAGCGCGGAGAGTGGAAAGACCGCCACCGCGTCTCCCGTGGGCGCGGCTCCGGCCGCTCCGGCCGGTCCCCGCGAGATGAGCGCTGCCGAGGTGCTGGCCAAGCGGCCGGCGCTGACGCAGTTCATCGAGCGCACCTACACGGTTCCCGAGGATGCGCAGCGGGTCATTGCCCGGCTGCACCGCTTCCTGAACTTCGAGTTCGAGGCGGATCTCCTCATGATCCCGGCCGGCGGCCCCGCGCCGTTCGACATCGCGCTCGCGGACAACCTCCGTCGGCGGACGATCGCGCTCGTCGAGCGCGTCATCCCGCAGGCGGACCGACCGCGCGTGATGGCCGAGCTGCGCAAGCGCATCAGCGGCACGGCTGACCTCGATCTGCTGCTCGCTTCGGCGGGCGGCGTAGCGATTCTGCCGATGCCCGCAGCTGCGCTCGCGGCCGCGATCCCGACGTTCATCCGGCTTCTGCCGGACGACGCCGAGCGCGGTGCAGTCCTCGGCCGCACCAGCCGCTTCCTCGCGGACGCTGACCTGCGCGCCTTCCTCATCTCCGCTCCCAGCGGCGACGAGGCGGTGCCGGCGGCGATCGCAGCGGATCCGGCCTGGACCGAGTTCGCGGCAATCGTCACGGGCGTCAGTCCCGACGAGGCCGCGGAGCTCATCGCCGAGGCGGCCAAACGGGTCACCGGCATGGCCCAGGTGGAGGCGCTCACCGCGCCCCCGCCTGGCACCGCGTCCATCACCCCGGCTCAGCTGAAGCAGTGCATCCTGGCGCTGCCCAAGCGGACCGAGGTGTTGACCCGCGAGGTCCTCATCGGCCGGCTCGAGTCCCTCGAGCAGGTCGTGCCGGCCCCGGCATTCGCGCAGGTCGACGTGCCGCGCGACGTCTTCGAGGAGCGCTTGAGCGCGCTTCCGGAGCGGATCGTGGACATCGACCGGGCGGTGTTCGAGCGGCGGCTCGTCCTCATTGAGGATGCGCATGCCACCCGGCACCTCTCCGGTCCGCTCAAGAGCGGCCTCGAGCGCCTCACGGCGATCGGCCACTCCTTCTTCGGCGGCACGGAGCAGGTCGGTGGCTTCGTCGACGAGGGCACCGCCTTCTTCGATGGGCTCAACGAGAGTTTCTTCGGGAACAACAATCAGGGAGGTGGGACATGAATCCCCTCGGTCAGCGTGCACTTCGGTTCTACCTGGCGGTGCTCCGGTTCTTCTGGACGCCGCTCATCGGGCTCGCGCGGTTCGTCGCGCGGCACCCGATCATCGTCTCGTTCGGGATCTCCTTCTGCCTCGGCGTCGCCTTCGTCCTGAAGACGGGCGGCGTCCTGGTCGCGGCGGATCTCGGGTTCGTGACGGTGGGCCGGATCGCGATCGTGGCCGGCGGGTTCTTCGACCTCGCCGCCACGGTCGTGACGAGCGCGATCGGCGCGCTCGTGCTCTACTGGTTCCTGATCGCCGTCGGGATGGTCCAAATCCCGGTCGGCGAGATCATGGAGGTCTTCCGCGAGCTGGGGCAGATGCTCCGGCTCCAGGACCCCGTGAAGCGGGACAACGAGGGCAACATCCGGGCGATCAACACGGACAAGCTCCTTCAGTGGGGCATGCTCCTGCTGATGGTGCCCGGGACGGCCCTCATGAGCACGGTCTGGCTCGCGGCGTTCCCGCACTGGGCGGTCTACAAGATGCTGCTCCTCATCTCGGGGGGCGGCCTCGCGTACGGCGTGTTCGCCGCGGTGCGCGGTCGGAAGGTCGGGGCGGGGATCGATCTCCTCCTCGGCATGAACGCCTACCTCGTCGTCGGAGGGGTCATCACCCTCCTCGCGTCGATGGTCGGCGGTCTCTTTCTCCCGCAGTGGACCGGCGTCGTGACGGGTGCCCTCGGGTCCTCGTCGCACGGCATCCACTACCCGCCCGCCGACGGGATCGACGGGCTGTTCGCCAACGTCTGGGCGCGGCTCCTGCACGGAGACATCGTCTGGACCTGGCCGCCGCATGCGGGCGACGTCACCGGCGTGGTCGTCGGAGTGCTGCTCATCGCGGCGTTCCTGGCGCTCCACATCGCCGCCCTCGCCGTGATCGTGCGGATGCTGCGCATCCCGCCCGACCGCGAGCAGAAGACGGTGTCCGTCGCGGCTCCCGCGGGCATCACCGTGTCCGGCACCGCCGGTCGCGGCGACAGCGGTTTCTCGGGCTTCTCGATGAACGGTTGGCTCTGGAGCGCCATCGGCTTCGGACTCCTCGCGGTCATCCTCTGGCTCGTGAACCACTACGCATCGGGAGAGTACGTCTGCCGCTTCGGTGGCGCGTTCTTCACCCTCGCGTTGGTGCTCGCGGCGATCGCGCTCGTGACCGGGCTGCTTCGGCAGTACTGGCCGCGGGCCGCGCACGCGCTCGGTGCGCTGGCACTCGTCTGTGTGCTGTTCGGCTTCACCTACGATGCGCTCGAGCATTGGGGGGGACGCCAGACTGCATGCGCCATCGACGAGCCGCCTGCGGCACCAACGGCAACGGTGCCCGCGCGTCGCACGTACGAGCCTGCCCAGCCTCCCCGGCGGAGCAGCCCGTACGAGCCGCGCTCAAGCGGAGATGGTCGGATCGCGACCTACTTCGCCGCCAATGGGGCACAGTGCCCCGACGCCGCCCGCCGCCGTGGCTGGGAGTCCCTGCGAGACGCGCAGGCCTCCTGCCGCAGCGAGTCGTGGCTGGCGCAGAACGCCGACTGGCGGTAACGCCGGTCGTGCGAACGGGTGTCTCGGACGAGTCCACAAGGGCTCTCCGAGGCACCCGCTTCTTTTTTATCACTCCCTCCGTCTCCCTCTTCGCAAGAGGGAGGGAATACTTGAGTCGCCCCTTCTTGCGAAGAAGGGGATGGGGAAGTCTGGCTGGGGTTGACAAAGTGGCTCTTTTCTGGTATATTCAGCCGTTCGTACTTTGACATTCGAACCTCGTCTTCCAGCACGTTTTGGCTTGTTTCTTGATGGAAACCGTCTGAAACGTGCTGGGAGGCATGTTAAACCCCACCTCCCGAGGAGAGACGAAGATGCGAACGAACTCACTGATGGGCATCATGGCCCTCGTCCTTCTGGGCGTGGGCTGCGCGGGACCGCTGTCGTTCTCGCACCCCGTGGCCTATCAGGGTCACGGCGCGACGATCGAGGGGAGCTCCACCGAGCCCCCGTCCGCAACGATCCGGGCCGCCGGCTCGGTCCGTGCCACCACCGTGGTGGCCGAGGCCGAGGCGGGACGGATCACCGCGCGCGCCAGCATCAGCACCGCGCATGCGGGGCTGATCACGGCGCTCACTCCGGAGCTTGCGGCCTGCATGCACGGCGAGGATGACGCGGGCGCGCGCGACTTCTCGACCTGCATCGGCCGGTACCCGTGGCTGCTGCAGACCCTGCTCTCCGAAGATCCGAGCTTCGGCTCGCTCTACGGCGGCGCAGGCGGCGGGCCGGGCTACTACTTCCCCAGCGTGGGAGGCGGCTACGACCCGACCGCGCTGTCAGACACCTCCGGTGGCTACAGCTCGGTCGGCACGGCGGATCTCAGCCGTCGCGTGGAGCGCGTGGAGCGTGAGACGACCGAAGCGGTCGACATGTTCCACGACTACACCACGGCCGGTTCGACGGACGGAGGTGCACGATGAGCCGGACGATCCTCGTCTGTGCGCTCGTGCTCTTCGTCCCGATCACGGCGCTGGCGCAGGAAGCGGATCTGCCGCCCTGCCCGCCCGTGGTCGACATCCCGACCGCAGCGATCGTCGCCGGCCTTCGGGCCTGCGGCGAGGAGGAGCTCGCGGCAGCCAGCGAGCGACGTATCCGGATGCTCCGCGGACTCGCGGAGGAGACGGTCGTCGCAACGCCGGCCGCTGTGGTGGCTCCTGTGCCGCCGCCGGTCGTCACAGACGCGGAGCGCGCGGCACTCATCGAGCGGCTTGCCCGTCTCGAGGGAGAGCTGACGACGCTCCGCGAGGAGCGCGCCGCAGTGCCGCCCGCGGCAACGCCAACGCCTGTCGCAGCGCCCACGACACCGCGACTGCCCTACATCGGCGAGGCGTCGGCGAGTATGACGGGCGGCGGTGTCCCCACGGTCACCGCGTTGCCCGGATTCCTCCATCGGCGTCCGGTGCCCTGGTCGCCGATGCGCGGCCTCAGGCTATGGAACGGGCTCAATTGCGACGGAGACTTCTCCTTCGCAATCGAGGTCCGGGTGGATGGCCGCGTGGTCATCCCGACCGAGATGGGAGCTGCCTGGCCACCGATCCCGGTCGTGGACAGCAGCGGTCGTCATTCGACCGCGTACCTGGTTCCGCAGGGACGCGATCGCCGCAGCGGGGGATACGTCTACGTCCCCGTCGGCGGCGGCGACCACGACATCGAGGTCACCGTCTACGACACGCCGCTCGGGATGATCCCGATGCGTCTCGGCGGCGGACGCTTCCGCTTCAACCCGTCGACCTCCGGAGACCTCCACCAGCTTCACTGGTACGAGGTCGCGCAGAGCGATGGCGGGTACTGCGGAGCGCGGTAAGTCAGCGCCCCACACGGCGCAAGCGCGTCACGGAGTGATGGACCCCAACAAGGGTTCTCCTCCGTGGCGCGTATATTTTTTTGTGTCTGCTCTTTACGTACCTGTCGTGGCGCTCACTAGACTTCGGACTACAAAGCCAGCGATGGAGTAACTGGCTAGGACGATGATAAGTCCGATCACGGCCTGGGTCAGGATGCTCTTTGCCTTCTCCACCTGTTGCTCGTTACCGCGTGCGTTCATCCAGAGGAATCCGGCGTAGACGATGAGCACGACGGCGAAGATACCAAGGATGCCGATGAACACTTTGATGATGTTGCCGACGGTGACCGGCAGCGAGCGCGGTTCGCGCGTCCCGAATCCGGTCTCGCCCGTGTCTTGCAGGTTGTTGACGAGCAGCGAGCCGGCCATGGCGTTTGCCGTCAGGAAGAACGAGGCGGCGGCAAGAGGTGCTGCGGCGGCGAAACGGCGTGCGTATAGGCGGAAGCGCGTCATAGATCAGGGAGTCGCGGCACCACCGAAACCAGTGGCGTTCACGAGGTTGTTCACGACGAAGTAGGTGATGGCGTAGGCGGAGAGCATGATGATGAGCCCGAGCACGGCTTGAGTGATCAGACTTTTGGCCTTCTCCACCTGCTGCTCGTTACCGCGGGCGTTCATCCAAAGGTAGCCGCCGTAGACCATGAGAACAAGGAAGAATATTCCAAGAATGCCGATAAAGAACTGGATGATCGTCCCCGCAACATTCGGCAATGCGTTTGCACCCTGTGCCGTTTGGCCGGGGAATGCTTTGTTTGCGGCGTTGTCGAGCCGCTCCAGAGCGGTCGCAGCAAAGACAATGGTCGGTGCGACGATGCCGAACGCGACGGATGCGGCAGTGGAAAGGAAGCGTCGCATATTAAGGTGCTTCAGCCGGAGCAGCTTCTCCCGCTCCTGTTGTCGCAGTCAGTATGCCGCTCACGACGAAACGCGTGACGATGTAGCCGGACAAGGCGATGACCAGGCCGATCACCGCCGCGGTGATGAGACTCTTGGCTTTCTCGACCTGCTGATCATTGCCGCGAGCATTCATCCAGAGGTATCCGCCATACACCATGAGCGCAAGGAACAGAATGCCGAACAAGGAGAGAAAAGCGTTAATGATCTCACCAGCAACGACTTCGAGCGAACGGTTGACGACGGATGTGCCGTAAGCCTTTTTTCCAGCATTTTCCAGTTCGGTCTGTGCGCCACCGAGTCCCTGTGCAAAGGCAGGGAGTGCGACGGTCGAGAGCGCGAGGGCGACTCCGGCCCCGGCGGCGATGGTGCGGAAGGATACGCGCATATTACGGAGCTTCGGCTTGTGCCGGCGCTTCGACGGTGCCTGTGGTGGCGCCGATGATGGCGCCCAACACGAAGTTCGTAATGGTGTAGCCGCCAGCGATGATGATGAGGCCGATCACGGCGGAGGTGATGAGCTGCTTGGCTTTCTCCACCTGCTGATCATTGCCGCGCGCCGTCATCCAGAGGAAGCCGCCCCAGACGATGATGACGAGGAAGATGACGCCGACGAGCGAGAGCACGCTGTTCAGAATCGTACCGACGAGCACGGGGAGCGATGTTTCGCTTGTGGGAAGTCCGGCTTTCTCTGCCGTCGTTTTCAGACCCGTGTTTGACACGGAAAATGCCAACGCGGCGCGGGTGCCAAAGAGCACGAGTGAAGCGCCTGCCGAAGCGCCAAAGAGACGAATGAGCGCACGATGCATGGTGGTCATGTGATTGACGTAGGGGCGCGTTTTCCGCGCCCATGGGTGGATGTGCCCAGTATACCAAAACGGCCCCCCAGTGGGGAGGGCCGTTCCGTGTTTCGGGTATTAGGCCGTGGCGTTGACCAGCGAGCCGACCACGAAGCGAGCGATGGCGTAGGCCGAAAGGATGATGGCCAGGCCGATGATGCCGGACACGATCATCTTGCGAGCTTTGTCGACGCGTTCTTCGTTACCGGCTGCGGTCATCCACATGAATCCACCGTAGAGGATGATGACCACGGCGATGATGCCGAGGAGCCCCATGAACACGTTGATGATCGAGGCGATGGTTACGCGGATGTCGGCCGTGCCGAGTCCGAGCGCGCCCGAGAGCCCCGGAGCGTTGATGCCCGTGATGTCGGTCGCGGCGAAGGCGACCATTGGCAATGTGAACATCACGAACGGCACGATACCGGTTGCGATGCGTTTGATATGTTGCATGTAGGTTGTCACCCCCTTTCTTGGATGAACTTCTATGCGCTGAGAATTGCTCCGAGCACGAAGTTCAGGATCGCGTATGAGCCGAAAATGAGGACAAGCCCCAGAACGGCCCAGACGATCGTATCTTTTCCTTTCTTAATTCTCTCAGGGCTGCCCCCCGACGTCAACCATTGCAATCCGCCCCAGACGAACATCAGAAGCGCGATGGAACCGGAAATCCCGAGCGCGGCGGAGATGACGCGGCCGATGATGCTGCGGATATCCGTGGTGCCGCCCAGCGGATTCGGAAGCGTCGGCGCCGCCGCGCCGCGCGCGCCGCCTTCGCCGACGACGTCGCCGGTGCGTGGGGTCAGTGCTCCAGGCGCGGCACCCACGCCCGTGCAGGCCTCGGTGGCGCCGTTATAAAGAACATCGGTTTGAACCGTGCCGCCGTGCGAGTCGCGGCACAGTGTGCAGCACGAGTCTAGGTCGCCTGCAGATCCTGCTGGTTCCGGGGGGGTCGTGCAGCCGCAGGTTGGGGCCGGTCCACCGGGGGCGGGAGTATAGGCTTCACCGCTTGCGTTGCAGGCCGAACCACCGCTTCCATTGAATCCTGTCATGGTTCCCCCCGCTGCCGTGCATCCGCTCTCACACTCGATACAGGTTGGGGTATCATGATCTCCGCCGGAACAGTTGCACTCAAGAGCATCAGCGACGGGGACGTTCCAGGCGGCGGCGCCGAACAGGATGAGCACGGCGAGAAACGGGATGGAGCGGGACATGCGCATATGGCACATAGTATAGCGCATTTCCTGGAAGGAACGAAAAACCCCCGCCATGGCGGGGGTTTTCTGCTAGGGACAGGATGTCAGGGCTGCTCCCAGGTACTCGCTCATAGTTGAACCGCGACTGGTGCAGAAGCTGGCGCACGCTCCGCAGGTGCCGACGGCGGTGACGGAGCGGTTGGCGCAGGTGCAGTTGTTGCGGCCGCTCGTGCCTTCGGGCGGTGCGGCGGGTCCCTCGCCGGTTCCTGTGGATCCGGTTCAGCCGGCGCGTTCCCGGCAGCACTTCGTATTCTCCGCTTCGTCGGGCAAGAGGCCGTCCACGCATTCGTAGCTGCCGCTGTTGGAGTCGGTAATCGTCACTTCCGCCCAACCCTCACCGATGCGTCCGCACTGGCCAAAGGGAATGCACTCCAGTCCGGAGGTCGCGGCCGGGTTGCCGGTCTGCACGGTCAGTCCGGCCTCTTCACCGCTGCCGCATCGCGCGCCGGGCACGCTCGTGACGCCGAGCGCGCTCACAATGAACTGCACGCCGACATAGGCGCCGAAGATGATGATGAGCCCGATCACCGCGCCCGAGATCACGGCCTGCCCCTGCTTCACTTTCTCCGCGCTGCCTGCCGAAGTCAGCCAAAGGAAACCGCCCCAGATGAACATGAGGAGCGCCGCTGATCCAGAGATGCCAAAGATGAACTGGGCGACGTTGATGAACACTTGAACGACCTGGTTCAGGCCGCATTCCTCAAGCCTGGCCGTTCCCTGGCAGGCCGCAGGCACGAGCGTCGGCAGCTGCGCAAATGCCGGCTGCGCGGCAACAAGACCGGCGACGATGAGGAGCGGCAAGACGAGGAGTGTGGAGCGACGCATAGCTAGAAGCTGTAGGTTTGCTCGACTTTTTGCGCGGCGATTTCCACCCATTGCTGCGGGTTCGAGGGATTGGCCAGGACGTCGCGGATCAAGTCCTTGAAAGCTGTTTCCATGGCCGCAGCGTCGCTCCCTTTGTACCAGCTTTTGGCGGTAAGCGCCTGAGCCGCGAACACGCCAATGTCGAGGTCTTCGCGCTGGGCGCCCACAAGCGCGCGCAGCGCCGTGGGGCGCTTGGTGATGTCGAGGTAGGTCTTGGCTTGGTCCTGTGCCGCCACGAATTGCACAAAATCCCATGCCTCATCCGGATGCGCGGATTTCTTGGAGACGCTGTTCACCCAATAGTTGGCGAAATTGATTTCGTCACCGATCTGGGGGATCGGGGCGATGCCGACATCAAGCTTGGGCGCGCGGGCGCGGATGAGCGGCAGGTGATAGGAGTAGCCGAGAAACATGGCTGTTCGTCCGCCGGCAAATGCTTCGAGCGAGCTCGGCATGGTGTCGTTCCAGGTGTAGACCTCCTTCACCGGGTTGGCGAAGTCGGTATAGAAGACGGCTGCTTCAGCGCCGGGGTTGAGTTCTCCCACGGCCGAGGAAGGACGTTGGTTGAAGGCGACGTTGCTGTTCTCGTCGGCCATGGTGGCGCGGTTTTGCATCATGAGAAGCTGCAGCACGTCCACGGAACGCTCCACGTTTCCTGCCGTGCCGATCGCGATGGCGCTCTGCGTGATGCGTTGGCTGGCGTCGTAGATGGTCAGTTTCTTATTTTTTGCTGCGGCTTGGATTTCCGTCCAGGAACGCGGCGCTTCTGGAATGCCGGCCCGGTTCAGGAGTGTTTTGTTAAAGTAGAGCGCCAGCGTGTCCACCGAGAGCGGCAAACCATAGATGCGGTTCACGGTCTGGCGTCCACCCCCCGTCGTCGCTTCTTCGGTGGGCAGCACCACGTCCCCGGCAACGACATCCACGAACTGGCTTTGCAGTTGGCGGATGGACAAGGATGGCACTTGGCGGATCACAGTCACCACCTGCTTTTGGATGGTGCCCTGCTGTTCGCGCACCGGGAGTTTGAGTGAAGACGGCAGCGGCAACAGCTTGGATTGGTATTCCGTCACCTGGGTGTTGTGCACCATGAAGATGTCCGGTCCTTTGTCCTCGGCCAGCGCGTTTATGAGCGTTTTCTCGTATTCCTCGGGTCGCAGTTTCTTGTATTCAACAGTGATATGCGGTCGCAACGCCCGATACCGGGTGATGATCTGTTCGAAAGCGTCGGAGTCGTCGAAGGTGCCCCAAAACTGGAGCGTGAACGGCCGCGTCGCCGCAACAACGTCGGCAGAGACGCCTTTGGTGCAGCCGGCGCCGGAAAGCAGGAGCGCGGAAATGGCGACGAGCGCCGTGGAACGGCGGAAGAAAGAGCGGATCATACTTTTCGCGATGAAAGGCACAGAGTCTTCATGTGGCGGCGCAACGCAGCGCCTGTTTCCGGGTGCGTCAGACCAAAGTCAATTTGCGCTTTAAGAAAGCCGATGCGTGTTCCGCAGTCATACCAATCACCCACGACCGCACAGCCATAGAGTGCGCGCTTCGCTTTGAGATGATCGATGAGTGCGTTTGCCAAACGGATTTCGCCGTCTTTGCCTGGCTTGGCCGTACGCAGACGCCCCAGTACTTCCGGCGTGACGATGTATTCGCCGATCACGGCCAGGTTCGAGGGCGCCTCGGCCGGCGATGGTTTTTCCACGAAGCCACGGATCTCGTAGGCCGCACCGTCGAGTTTTTTTGCGTCGATCACGCCGTAGCCGGAGATGTCCTTTTTGGCGACCGGCGTGACGCCGACGACCGGATCCTGATAGCGATTGTAGACGTCGATGAGTTGCGCCAGGCCGGGCTTCTTGGAGCGCATGATGGCGTCGCCAAAGATCACCGCCACCGGTTCGTGCTGTTCAATGAACGGCAGTGCGGCCAGAATGGCGTCGCCGTCGCCGAGCGGTTTCTGCTGACGGACGAAGGCGAACTTGGCCATCTTGCCGATCCGCTTCAGTATGTCGAGTTCCTTTTCCTTATGTTTTTGTTCGAGCCGGTATTCCAATTCGAAGTTGCGGTCGAAGTGGTCTTCGATGGCCCGTTTGCCGAGTGCGGTCACGAAAATGATTTCCTCGATGCCGCTGGCCACGACTTCTTCCACGATGTACTGGATGATCGGTTTGTCGACGACGGACAGCATTTCCTTAGGCATCGCCTTCGTCGCGGGCAGGAACCGGGTTCCGAGGCCTGCCACGGGAATGATGGCTTTGCGGATGGGGGATGTTTTTGGCATAGGAGGTCCGCTAAAGTGTAGCAAAAATCCCCGACGGGCGTCAGGGACTATTGGCGGAGAGGGTGAGATTCGAACTCACGAGACCCTTACGGGCCTACCGGTTTTCGAGACCGGCGCCTTCAACCGCTCGGCCACCTCTCCAAGTTGAAGCGCGCTTAAGGTAGCGGAGATTTGGTTTTTGGTAAAGCCTGCCCCGAGCGAGCCTGGGCGAGTCGAGGGGACCCGGCCGTGCCGAGTGCCACGATGATCCAAAAGAGGAAGGCCAGGTCATTTTTGAAGTACGGCACGTCGACGAGGCCATGGACAAGGAGCGCGATCATTGCGGCAATGGCGATTTGTCCGTAGGGGCGTGATTCATCACGCCCGGCCAGCCGGAAAAACGTGATGAGGATCCAGCCGAAGGCAACGAGACCAAGAAGCCCGAGTTCGCTCCAGATGTTCAGCACGATCTGGTGCGGGTACTGGAAGATTTCGATGGCCGTGGCTTTGTGATAGGCGCGCATCACGATCGGATAGCCGGCGAGTCCGGCGCCCGTGAGCGGCCGGTCTTTGAGCATCTCGATTGTTTCACCCCAGGTGATGCGGCGCACCGTGCCGGACCAGTCGCGCAGGAGAAGTTTTTCTGCAGCAAGATTCCGTGTCGCAGGAATGATCATGATGAGCACGGCCGCAACAACCGCAGTCACGATAGTTGCACGTCGCGTTTTCGCATGGAGCAGGCCGAGCACTACAACACCCGCTGCGACGCCAACGATCGCGCCTTCGCTTTGCGCAGTGACGATCGCGGCGAACATGAGGAATGCGGCGGAAAACAGAACCAGTTTCTCCCCCTTGCGAAGGGGGAGTACCGAGGGGGTGGACGCCAGCGCCATCCCCGCCGCTAGCACCACAATCGGCCCCAAGAAAAGTCCGATAGCATTCGGGAACGGATAGAACGCCGTGGCGCGCGTTCCTTCCCAGAGCGTCTGCGGCGCAACGAGGAATTGCAGCAGCGCAGCCGCGGCAACGATGGCGCCGGACAGGGCAAGGCCGCGTCCGACATTGCGGCGGACGGTTTCGTCCGTCACCGAAATGAGGACGCCGAAGAAGAGGAGTGGTTCGATGAGATAGGCCCTGAAGAGGCCGAGCGCGGCACGCAGGTCCGGTGCAACGGCCACACCGATGACACCAGCGACAAGAAGCAGTCCGCAGGGCCAGAGCCACGGCTGCAGACGTTTCAGATCAAGACGAAGCGGCCGCCTGCCTGCCGGCAGGCAAGGCGCGCCACCGACGCCTGCGCGTTCGAGAAAGAGCGTCACGATCAGGACGACAAACAGCAATTCGAGCAGCGTCGTCGGCAGCGGGCCGATCTGGAACCGGACGAGGTAGAGCGGCAACGTCGCCGCGAATAGGACGATCAGGATGCGAGCCATGGGGTCAGGAAACAACGGGTTTGTTTCGGACGAATGGTGCAAGGATCGCGCGCCAATCTTCTGTGGTCAACCCACCGGTAAGGCGTAGGAAAGCGGCGTACAACAGGCCACCGAGCGGCAGCGACACGAGAAGCGGCAGCGGAATTGTCCGCAATGTCAGCCAGAGCGCAGCGGCCATGAGCGCAGCAGCAAGGATGATGCGCGTGGCGTTCCCGAGCGGGAGCGGCATCGGCATCTTGCGGCGCACCACGACCGCCGCGGCAATCGCGATGGTTGTTTCTGAGAGCACGGTAATCCATGCTGCGGCAGGTCCGCCGAAGCGCGGGATGAGCCAGATGTAGAGCACGAGCGCGAGCGCCGCGTTCAGCGCATAGAACGGCAGCATGGTGCGCTGCAGTCCGAGCGCTACCACGGCGTGACTGTAGACCGTCCCCCAGAAGATCATGGCAACACCAAAGAGCAGGACCGCGAGGAACATGCCGGACGGTGCAAAAGCTTCGCCAGATACCGCGATCATGACCTGGTCTGCAAGGACGAGTCCGCCAAAGCAGATAGGGAGGATCGCTGCGAGTAAGAATCGTGCTGCACGCGCCATGAGCGCGCCGAACCGCGCCGTATCTCCAGTCTTCACCGCCGCAACAAGGCGCGGCAGGACCAGCCCCATGAGAAGAAATGGGAGCACGGTCAGCACGTCGATCACGCGGTACGCGGCGCCATATAACCCGAGTTCCCCCTGGCTTCGTGTGAGCGACAAAATGACGGCGTCGGCGCGCAGGTAGATCAGGTTGAAGGCGATGGACACGCCGATCGGCCAGGACAAGGTCAGAATGTGTTTCCAGTACGCCGGTTCGTAGCGGATGCGGATCGGCACCATGCGGTTCGCTGCGAATAAGGCCACGGCAAGCTGGAGGATGTTTGCAACGGTCGTTGCCACGAGCATGCCGTAGAATCCCCACGAGAACCAGGCGGCCAGCCCGACGAGGATGACGAGAGCGACGCGTCCGGCGAGTTCTGCCGCGGCCGCGGCGCGCATCTGTAACCTTTTTTGGAAGAGCGTCGTAATAATCTGATGGATGGCCAGCGCCAGGAACGACAGTGTCGTGAATGCCACGCCGACTTTCACCTCCTGCGGATACGGGAAAAACAGCACGGCCAGCGGCGCGATCCCCAGGAAGATGATGGCCGTGACGAGGCGCACCCCGAGCACGTTGCCGAGCACTCGCCCTTCGTCAGCGCCTGGTTCGGACAGGAGTTGGAGCCCCACGATGGTCAAACCGAAATCCACGAGCACACCGAAGATCTGGAGGAACGAAGTGACGGTCGTGTAGGCGCCAAACCCCACGGGACCCAAGGTGCGGGTAAGAAGCGCGATGGCGACGACGCCAAGAGCGGTCCCGATGCCTCGGGCGGCGAACTGGACGTAGGTATTCTTCGCAAGCTCAGCCATGACCGACAGTGTACGGAAAAGTTGACATTTTGGCCAAAAAGTGCTATATTTAGCCAGTAGAAAAAAGCGATGAAAAACAAAAATACAGCAATATTGACTGCCAGACTGCGGGGGGCGTGTGCCTTCCTCGCTGTGCTGGCTGTTTTTGTTTCTAGCGGGTTTCCGGCTGTTCAAGTGCATGCCGCCGGGGATGCGGCAAAGCTTTTGATCACCTCAGGGGCGACGA
The DNA here is from genome assembly GCA_038054875.1 of Patescibacteria group bacterium. Classification (GTDB taxonomy): domain Bacteria; phylum Patescibacteriota; class Patescibacteriia; order 2-12-FULL-57-11; family 2-12-FULL-57-11; genus SCUL01. The sequence continues at coordinate 17,016 of JBBUJK010000007.1, read as the reverse complement.
TCGACATGCAGCCGGGCGAAAAGCGGCAGTATCGGGTCGGCTTCAAGAACATCGGCTCGGAAACGTGGTCGCGCTCCGGCGCCAACTTCGTTTCGATCTACACCTACAACCCCAAGTACCGCACCAGTCCGTTTGCTGACGCCTCGTGGCGCGGTCCCACCCAACCCACCGTCATGACGGAGCAGACCGTGGCTCCGGGGGGTGTCGGCTTCATCACGTTCACCTTGCGCGCGCCGGGCACGCCTGGAACGTACACGGAGACCTACCAACTTGCTGCGGAAAGTCTGCGCTGGATTCCGGGCGGCCAATTTTCCGTGACCATCCGCGTGGCCGGCGGATCCGCCGCACCCGCGCCGCTGCCGCCGATCAGCGTCACCTCACCTACACCCGACACCCTACCCCCTACACCCTCGCCCACCGGCACGTTGCGCGCGCAGAAACTCATTCAGAGCACAAAGGAATTGGCGTTTGCGCGTGGCGGTGATGAGTCGCATTTTCGTGTCATGTTTAAAAATACAGGAACCGCCGGGTGGGGCGGCTACGAAGTGCTTTCTGGACGTTCCGGAATCGCCATCGCCTCGACAGACGCGTCGTTCCGCGCCGCAAGCTGGTCCAACGATCTCGTGGCGCTGGCCGTTGCCAACAACGTAGCGCCCGGAGGCGCCGTGGTGCTTGATTTCGTTGTTCGCGCGCCGCAGAAGCGCGGCAGCTACAACGCGTCATTTCACATGCAGGTGGATGGCAAAACCGTTGAAGCCAGTGATTTTGACATTCCCGTGAGCGTCACGAATGACGGTCCAAACGCATATCCGGCGGCCCCGCCGCCAGTCGCTCCTGCGCCGTCAACTTCGCCTGTGACTTCTGCCGGGGAACCGACCATGCGCGTCGGCGTGTTGATCGTTGATGCGGAAACAGACTGGCGCGTGACGCTCGCGAACCCCGCCGGGTTCGACGTCATTGCCGCGAGCTCTGTCGTGGCAACAATCGCGGGCAATGCGTCCGTGACCGCGGGCTACGAGAACGGCACGTACTGGTACGACGTGGGCGCCGGCCGCAAACCGTCCGGGTCCTATCTGCGTTTCGTGCCGAAGTCGTCTGGCAGCATTTTTACGGTCACAAACTTCGACCGCCGCGTGACGCGCAATGCCGGCTACGCCGACAACACCTTCCGCGACGTGCTGGAGATTCGCTGGAACGGCAGCGAAAACCGCATCTGGCTCATTAACGAGCTGCCCATGGAAAGCTACCTGCGCGGGTTGGCTGAGACCTCGAATATTTCGCATCTTGAATTTCAGAAGACGCTCATCACGGCAGCGCGCACGTACGCCTATTACCACTGGGAGCGCGCCACCAAACACGCCGCCGAATTCTTCCATGTCGACGCCTACTACGATCAGGTCTACAAGGGCTACGGCCAGGAGCTGCGCACGCCGCGGCTGACCCAGTCGGTCGAAGAAACGCGCGGGCAGATCGTGACCTACGAGGGCCGCACTGCCATCACGCCCTATTTCTCGCGCTCTGATGGCCGCACCCGCAACTGGGAGGAAGTCTGGCACTCGGATCCGGTGCCCTGGCTGCGCGGCGTCGCTGTTCCTTGTGACATCGGCAAAGAACTCTGGGGTCACGGCGTCGGCATGTCGGCCTCGGGCGCGCTTTGCATGGCGAACCAGGGGCAGACATTCGACAACATTCTCCGCTACTTCTACACCGGCATTACGCTGGTGAAGAAGTGGTGATCGGAAACAAAAATGCCCCCGCTGAGCGGGGGCGTTTTGCGTTCAGCGTTTTAGTAGCTGAGTCTTCCGCCTGATACGGGTAGCGACACGATTTCGAGAATTGGAGACGTACTGATGGACAACAAGTCGACGTAAAGCTGATTGTCGGTTCGCGCGTCGACGGTGTCAGCCGTTACAATGACCGCTTCGCTTGCGCCTGCCGGTATCGTGAAAGCCGTTAGTGTTGGAATGAATCTTCCCCAACCAGTCGGAATCCGTTGCCGGCCGATCAAGGTGCTTGCAGTATAGAGTCCTTTAAAGACCTCCAGATTGCGCGGAGTACTCGTCGAAATGACGATTGTGGATGACGCATTGAACACAAGTTTTGTAACCGTCACATCGCAGTCTGTCGGCGCGCTAAGTATGAACTTTGCGACTTTCTGTTGTATGGCTGACGCCGTGGTACCACTTGGCGTATCTGGGGCGAGCCTAACAATCAACTTACCGCAAGACACGTCCGTGGGCGTGCTTGTTGTCGGAGACGTCTGCGGGGGCTTAGTTGTGTTTATGATTGCACCGGCGTTCGTATTGGCGCGCAGATTTACCGCAAGGGGCTGAGTTTTGGTCAGCCGGCGCGCCTGGAACCCCGGTGCGAACGCAAATCCGTACGCCGCCGCGGCAACGAGTCCGATCATGCCGACCGTGACCGCCACCTTTACCCGCGTCGACGTCTGTGTCTTGGTTTTTGTGGCGGTTTGCGTCATGCCGCGTTGGTTAGAAAAGAGTCTTTTGAGGAATGCGGAGAGGTGCATACACGAAGTGGAAATAATGATCACTCATATCATACTACTTCCAAATGGGGGGGGAAGCGGCGGTCATTCAGCTGACCTCCGCAAACGGTTTTCCTGTCCACTGGGCGACGACCTCCCGGATATCCTCCGCGGTCACGTGCGGCGGACCTTCGGCTTTCGCTCCCTCTTTTTGGAGTTCGTCGACGGCGGAAAGCAGATGTTCGATCTTTTTTTGGATCTCGGCGAGCTCGCTTTCCTCCGGATGCGATCCGGCCAAAGTTTTCATGTGGCCGAGTTCCGCTTGGAGTTCCTGCCGCTCTGTGCCGAGGGTGACGTTCCGTGCCGCGACGTCCGCGCCCGCGGCATGCAAGAGTCCCATGGCGTGCTTGGCCCCGTGCGTGGACTCGATCGAGACTTTGGCACCGGCTTCGTCGATCAGGTCGATGGCTTTGTCCGGCAGGAAGCGGTCGGCGATGTACTTCTTGGCCAAGGTCACGGCCGCCTGGAGCGCCGCGTCCTCGTATTGGATGTGGTGGTGTTTCTCGTAGGCATCTTTGATGCCGCGCAAAATTTCAAGTGTAGCCGACTCCGATGGCTCGCCGACGATGACCGGTTGGAAGCGGCGGTTCAAGGCATCGTCCGGCTTGATGAAGCCCTCGTATTCCTTCCAGGTCGTGGCGCCGATGGCCTGCAGTTCACCGCGGGACAGCGCCGGCTTCAGGATGTCGGAAACGTTCAAGGCGCCCTCGGAGCCCTTGGCCTGCTCGATCATGTGGATCTCGTCGATGAAGAGGATGACTTCGCGGTTCATCGAAGCGATTTGGTCCGTGAGCTGCTTCATGCGCTCTTCGAACTCGCCGCGGTATTTGGTGCCGGAAATAAGGCCGGGTAAGTCGAGACCAAGCACGCGCTTGCCGAGCAGGTTGTCCGGCACATTCTTGGCCACGATGCGCCGGGCAATGCCTTCGACGATGGCAGTCTTGCCGACGCCGGGTTCGCCAAGGAGCAACGGATTGTTCTTGGAGCGGCGCGTGAGAATGTGAATGACGCGTTCGATCTCTTCCTCGCGGCCGACGACCGGGTCGAGCGCTTTGGACTGCGCATCGGCAGTGAGATCCCGCGTGAATTTTTCAAGGACGTTGCCTTTGCTCCCATGTTTCGACGACGCGGAGGTCGCACCTTTCTCTCCGCCTGGTTTTGGCCCCCAAAGATAATAGATGACGCCGGCGGCGATAAGGATGACGAAGGTAAGGAGCGAGGCGGGACTCATAGCGACGGGTTTATTGTTTGCGCCGTCGGCTGAGACGCCGGCGCGTTGTGGAGCGGAGCGTCGTCCTTGGCAAGTTCAAGAATGCGTTTGGCGACGGCGTAGGGGTGGGAGATGCCGTCGAAGGCGAATTCGGTCTGCGAGCCGGCCGTTTCGACTTTGATACGGCCGTAGCCGAACATGGTGGCAAGGACGCCGTGGCTCTCGGCCAGCACGTCCTGCACCTTGTGGAGCTCGAGTTCGCCGATTTTTTTGGAGAAGACGCCTTCCTGGTCGACGTCGATGATGCGTTCGTTCGTGACGACCCAGATGTCGAAGAACCAGTTGAAGAAGTGGTTGAATCCGAGTAGGAGCACGACCAGCATGTAGAGGGAGACGAGAAGAACTGCTGCGGTGCCGCCGATCATCGAAGAGAGCAATGACGCCATGAGTTCGGGCAAGAGCGCAATGGCGGCAAATGGAACGATGAGCAGGATCACGAACATTGCGCCGCTGGTGATGAATACTACGGGGTGCGCACGCAAGGTCAGGATGGGTTGCTCCGGCTTGCCGTGGCAGTTGATGAGGAACGGGTAGTGCATATTTATGAGATGGACGGGCTCAGGAAGGCACTGAGGTCGATGAGCGGCGTCATCCAGTCCACGCCGGAGAGCATGCTCCAGGTGGTGAGGAGAACGAGCGCAAAACCGCCCCAGAAAATGGCCGTTGCCAAGAAGGCGGAGAAGGCGGCGCCGTAGCTGTAGAGCTGAATACTTTTCAATACGCCCATGATGCCGACGCCGACGGCGAGCACGAGGAAGACGATTGCGAGAACGTACAGCGGGATGATCATGTGGCGGGGAACAATGCCGGCCGGGCAGGCGCGGCGATACCGAGGTGCTGGTAGGCGCGCGTCGTGGCCATGCGGCCGCGCGGCGTGCGTTCGATGAGGCCGATCTGCATCAGGAAAGGTTCGTGCACTTCCTCAATGGTGGCAATTTCTTCGGCAGTGGCCGCAGATAGTGCAGACAAACCGACCGGTCCGCCGTTGAACTTTTCGATGATCGTCCCAAGCAGACGACGGTCCACATCATCGAGACCCATGGGGTCGATATCGAGGGCGGCCAGGGCTTCGACGGCGAGCGGTGCGGTGATGATGCCGGCATGTTTTACCTCGACGTAGTCGCGTACCCGCTTCAGGAGCCGGTTGGCGACGCGTGGCGTGCGGCGGCTGCGCGAGGCAAGGAGCCCGAGCGCGTCGGCATCAATCGTCACCTCAAGGAGCCGCGCGCTCCTCGCCAGGATCTGCCGGATGTCCGCTTCTTCATAGAAGTTCAGATGCAGCGTGACGCCGAAGCGGTCGCGCAACGGGGCCGAGAGTAGGGACAGCCGCGTCGTCGCGCCGATGATCGTGAAGCGGTTCAGAGCGAGGCGGATGGTGCGCGCCGACGGTCCTTTGCCGATGACCACGTCGAGCGCGTAGTCCTCCATGGCCGGGTAGAGCACTTCCTCGATCGTCATGTTCAGCCGGTGGATCTCGTCGATGAAGAGAATGTCGCCGGTCTCAAGCGAGGAGAGAATCGCGGCCAAGTCGCCGACGCGCTCGAGCGCGGGGCCGCTCGTGACTTTGATGTTCGCGCCCATCTCGTTCGCGATCACGTGGGCCAGCGTGGTTTTGCCGAGCCCGGGATTGCCGTACAAGAGGACGTGCTCAATCGGCTCGCCGCGCTTTTTGGCCGCAGACAGGAAGATGTTCAGGTTCTCCTTGATCTTCTCCTGGCCGATGAACTCCGCAAGCGTCGTTGGGCGCAAGCCAACGTCAATCTGCGCGTCCTCCTGCTGGACGTCGGCAGCCACCAGGCGATTGTCCGTATTTTCCTGTGCCTCCATACGACGCCATTGTATCGGCAGCGACGGCCAAAAACAAGAAAAACTCCCATCGCGTGGGAGTTTTTCTTGGTGCCTGGGGTGGGGATCGAACCCACAAGCTCTTGCGAGCACAACATTTTAAGTGTCGCGCGTATGCCAGTTCCGCCACCCAGGCCAACGATTGTCATTCTGAGCGGGAGCGAAGAATCCTGCCAGTATGATCCTTCACTGCCGTTCAGGATGACATTACTAGCATTGTGTCAGGGTTTCGGCAACTCAGCGACGGGGATCGCGGTGAGGGGCATCGAATCGCTGAGGGTGTAGAGCGTTGTACCGTCTTGGGTGAGTGCGAGGAGTTCGGCTGTTCCCGTGATCTGTGGCACGCGCGTCGTTGCGCCCGTGAAGACGTTCACCATTGTTGCCCCGCGGGCGGTGCCGCCCGCATCGGGCGCGCCGGGCATGATGAGCCGTTCGTTGTCGATGAAGACCGGCTGCCAGTTGGTCTCCGGAATCACCCGGTCGAAGACGGACGTTATCGGTTTGGTGCGGACCCGCGCGTCGGTCGCTAGATTGACGCGGTGGAGGTACACCGGACCGCCTTCGAGGTCGCCGCGGAACGTGTATTCGAAGCCGATCGCGCGGCTTTGATCGGGCGTAAGGAAGAACGCACTCTGCACTTGCGGATACGTGTAGCTGCGAATCTGCGCGCCCTGCGTGAGAGGGATCTCGTAGAGAGTACTCACACCATTCTTTGAGCTGTCGGCACGCAGCCAGACAGCCGATGTGTCCGGCGTGAACGCCACCAATGCGTAGTCCGTTTGCTCGTCGAGACCTTCGAGTTGCGCGATGGTCGTGACATATCCCGTCTGCGCGTCGACCCGGTAGAGCCTGTTGTCGTCGATTAAGGATGTCCGACCGGTTTCGTACGTGGCTCGATCCACGCTTCCGCTCCAGTACACCATGACGCTACCGTCATCCGAACGCAGGGCATACTGCGGCATTTTGCAGCGCAGATGAACCGTGTCCGATCCGACCATCGGTTCGATGCTGTCGCCGGCGATGTGGCGATAGTCGCGGTCCACGATCAGCCGGTCGCCGTGGAACTCATAGCGCCAGCAATCAAAAACGGCGACCGCAGGAATGTCCGACGTCGGCGTTTCCGGAGACAGACCCAATGGTTCCGGCGTCTGCTGTAGGGGCGCGCCTGCCTGCCGGTCAGGCAGGTTTTCCACGCCCTCCTCTGGCGTCGACGTGGCGGTTGTTTCCGGTGGGGGTTGATAATTATCAACCCCTACGATCGGCGTATTCACATTCGTTATTTCGGCGCGTCGTTCCCGTCCCCGCACATCAGCGTATAAGGCGACCAGAATGAACGTGCCCGTAATGGCGACGAGCACGAACGGAAACGGAATGAGGCGTTTGGACATGTCCGGCAGATGCATGGTGGCAGTGTACCAAAAACCGCCCCGGTTGGGGCGGTGAGTGGTGTCGTTAGCGGGCGATCAGCGTCCAGCGGGCCTTGGTGTTTCCGGTGATCCACTGAGCGGAAAAGGTTGTGTCTTCGACGGCGGTGAAGGTCACCGTCTTCGATTCTCCCGCGGCAATTTTGCCGAGGTCCAAGCCACTGCTCTTTACGACCAGTCCGTTGTAGAAGACGTTGGTCGTGCGCACTTTGAAGGTGACGGTCACGGTGCTGCCCTTGGCCGCGGTGCCGCTGCCCGGATACGCGCCGTTGTCATCGAATTCAACGTAGAAGGTCTTCTTCACGCCGGTCGAGGTTGTTGGTTTCGGCGCGGTCGGCGGTTTGGGTGCCGGGGCGTTTACGTTGGTGTTTGCATTCGTTGTTTCCGCGGTCGAGGTGGCCACGGTCTCCGGTGTCGTCGTTGTCGCGGCAGGTGTTTCTGTCGCCGGTGTATTGGTGTTCGTATTCGTCGGCGTGGACGCACAACCCGCGCCGATCAAAAGGAGGGCGACAAGCGAAACGGGGATGAGAGCGTTTTTCATAGGAAATGTCTCTTTTCTTGGCTTATTCGAGGCGACTTGGTTATTCACCGCGTACCAAAGAACGGCTCGGATGTTAGCAATGCAGCTCAAAAGAATCAAGTCTGCGACCTATGCATTATTGGTTAACGTTTACTCCGATGTCCAGGGAGCCAAAGCCGTCTTCTTCGGTGTTTAACGTGTCATTACTCGAAGTTTCTTCGAGGTTTGTCCCATCAGTCGCTTCCAGGTCGAGCGTGTCTTGCGTGGCAATTTCGTCCACGTCGACATCGAACGCTTCCGTCGACTCGGCGTCGGACGAGATGGACGGTTGTACTGCCGGAGAAGCAGGAGATATTGACCGTACAACAAGATAAAGGCCGCCGCCGGCAACAAGAATGAGAAGCGTGGAGAATATCAAAATTCGTTTCATACGGACAGAGTATAGCACGAGACAAAAAACCCCGACCGAAGTCGGGGTTTTTTGGAGCGGGTAGGGGGAGTCGAACCCCCATCTCCACCTTGGCAAGGTGGCATAATAGCCGCTATACGATACCCGCGCGGCAGATTTGTGGGGCCAGTATATGGATGGCCAGCTGCCGTGTCAACGCGAGTGCCTGTTTCGTCTTAGGCCGCTGCGGGGCGTTCGCTGCCCTTCTGGCCGCGCTTCCAGTTCCAGGCCTTTTTCCAGCCGAATTCTTTGCCGCTGATCCAGGCCTGCCGCGACTTCTCCATGAGAAACGAGAGACAGGCATCGCGGCTTTCGGCGGACAGGCCGAGCGTGTCGGCGAAGGCGAGGAAATCGGTACGGAGCGCCTCGGCCGGAGCTACGCGCGTTTCGGTGGTCTGCATATGGGTGTCGGTTACGAGTGATTCGTTATGAGTGATGTTTCTTTGGCACCGGACGATGGTCGGCGGATAAGGAGCAGCGCCCCGGCGCCCAAGAGCGTTGCCGCGCCGACGAGCGGCCACGGAGAATCGCGGCTCGAGGGTCCGGTCGCGCTTGATGCGACGTGACCTGGAACGGCGACCGCGGAACGGCTCACTGCCGCAGAAGATGTGGTGAGGACGAGTAGCCGTCCCGGGTCACCGACCAAGTAGATGCCGGAGGCGTCCAGCGTGTCGCCGGTCTGTCCGGGGACGCCCGTGGGCAGAGTCACGTTCAGCCGCCCCGTGCCGTCTTCAATGGTCAGCGCATCGGCGCGCCGGCTGACGATTTCTCCGCGGACCGTGACGAGCCGATGCCCGTCGTCTGAAGTGAGCTCGGCCAGACTGCGGACAGCGGGAGCGGTGGCAGTGGCGGCGCCGATGCGCTCCACGGCTGCGGATGCCGCGCGCAGGAGCGGGCCGGTCGTCCAATCGGTCGTCGCGGTCACGCGGACACGCTCTCCGGCGACGAACACAAGCGGTTTCCCCGTCAGCTGGAGCTTGGCACCGGCGTCTCCGTCGCTCAGGAACCAGATGCGGCCGGAGCTCGCCGGCGGAGCGCCCACGACCGTTGCCGTCACGCGCACTTTGGTTTTGTCCGTGAGTTCGGCGATCTCTGCGAGCGTTGCCGATCTGGGCGCGGGCGCGCTGGCCTTCGGTTTCGCGGCCGTCTTCTTTGGCGCTGCGGCAGCGGCAGCGCGCACGATCGTACTGGCGGCGGCGTCCTCTTCAGAGAGGATGCAGCTCGGGATCATGACCGTGCGGGTTGTCGTCACGCGCTCGTCGATTTCGTCTTCGGGCGCGATGTTTTGTTTTCCCGGCGTCGCCGTGCGCGGAAGGAAGAAGTCTTCGGCGTCGCTTTCCGTGTTCTGGCCTTCGTGGCGCGCGACGCTGTTGTCCGGTTCAGGCGACGGCGCGTTGTCGGCTTCGTTTCCGTCGCTGTACGGGCCGTAGCTGACCTGATCCTGCGTGCTGCCGTCGGCTGCGGTGAGGAGGAGCAGGGCTTTTTCCGGCAGCGGGTCGCCGGCGAGGCGCACCAGCATCCGGCTCCCGGCGCTGATCTTTCCAAACAGCGGGATTTCGGCGTTCGCGCCGACCAGGAGCTTCCAGCCGCGCAGGTCGAGGCGGCGGTCCGTGCGGTTCGCGAACTCGATCCAGTCGTCGCCGTCTTCTTCCCGCGGCGCGATTTCGTTGATGAGGACGCTGCCGGAGCGCAGGGTGGTGTCCGGACCGATGCGCGCGGGCGCGGATTTCGACGGCGCGGTCGGCGGTGCGGTGATGCGGTTTGCTGCGCCAGGCGTGGGCGTCATGGTCAGCGCCCATGCACCCCCATCGCGGGCAAGCGCGCGGCCGGATCCGGGCGCGGGCAGCAGATCGTCGCCGTAGCGGACCTCGTCGAGCACGGCGGCTGCGGAACGCAGCGTGACCGTGTCGCCGGAGTTGTTGAGTTTGGCGGAGGTCAGCGTGACCTGGAGATACGCGCCGGGAGCAAGGTCGCCGGTCAGCGTCGCGATGCGGCCGATGGCATCGTGCATTTCGAGTCCGTCGAGTCGAATCGTTGAACTCGCGACGTTCTGGATTTCGACCCACTCGCCGCCCTCCGCGGGCGCAGGGAGCACTTCGGAGAGGAGCAGCTCGCCGCCCTGCGGCACCGGAGCTGTTGGTGTCGACGGAGATTCCGGTGTCGGCGCAGGTGTCGTTGTTCCGGGAGGATCGGCAAGCCAGAGCGCATCGGCAAATTGATAGAGCGTTCCGGACGGGTCGCGCAGACCAACGGGTTCGCCATCGAGTGCGAGCGACGTCCAGCTCGAGTCGAGGATCGTTCCGATCCACTCCGGGTGGTCAGCGGCGTAGGTCGCGGCGACGTCGGCGATGACTGCGGTCTCGCCGGGCGCGAGCGTCAGGGCGCCGCGGAATGCCGTGAGCCCGTGGTTCACATTGTCTTCCCAGAACTTCCACCCGGTGAGATCGGTTGCCGCATCACCCGTGTTCTTCACTTCGACCCACTCGTGGTCCGACGCCTCATAGGCAGCGACCCGCGTAATGACTACCGCTGAGGCGGCGCGGGCAAGAGCGGGGGCGAAGAGCAGAAACGCCGCCGCAACGACAAACGGTACAAAGCGCATAGAGCGTGTACCGCGCGTGCGACGGCGCGGAGAGATCAAGAATTGTTACCTTCACTCTCTAACTCCTTTTTTGGTTTGTCAATGGTCAGGTGTGTGGATATGATGGCTTCATTACTAGAGGGCTCCCGTGGCGAAATTGGCAGACGCACCAGCTTTAGGCGCTGGCGCCGCAAGGCATGGAGGTTCGACCCCTCCCGGGAGCACCAACGTTTATTCGAAACCTTTGTATGTCACCTCCAGAAGCGGGCCTCTCTCACGAACCGCAAAAGCCCTCCCGTGAATTGCGGGAACGGATCCCGATCATCGTCAGTCCGGTGGCAGAAATCAGCGGCGAACTGGGAAATGTCGAAGCGCAGGTCGCAGAGGCGCAGAAGATGATCGAGAAACGTTACGGACGCGGCGCGAACATCGGCATGAAAGGAATTGAAGGACAGCAGCGTGAACGTCAAAAAGCCGAGGCGGGGCTCGAACCGTTGTTGGCCCGCCGTCAGGAGCTCAAAAGCGCGCAGTCGGCGGCGCTGCGCAAGGACACGGAAGCCCTCCGGTCGCACTACGATCGTGATATCGCGCGGAGTGAACAATCCGTCGAGGACCATGCCCGTGCGTTAGGAGAGGGAATGGAAGCGCTGCGTCAGGAGAAGCCGCAGGCGATCGAGGCGCACACGACGCTTGAAGCGAACATCGTGAACATCGAACGTCTCGCGCAGATGGATCCGCAGATGGCGCCGGGCCTTGAACAGGCCGCCCAGGGCATGCGCAAAGCGTTGGGAAATTCGGAAGTCTCCCGGTTGCGCCAGCCGCTCGAGGAGGCGCAGCGCAAACTTGAACGAAAATCGAATTCCGTGCGGCCGTGGAACAGCAGTGAGATCCCTCCCGGGAGCACCAGAGATAAAGCCCGTCGAAAGGCGGTTTTGACGAAGAGAAGGTTTGCAAATGAATAATTGGCTTTGTGATTGTTTCAGTGTTAGATTGTTGAAAAGACTTCAGCATGAAAATAACCAAGCAAGACAAGAAGGATTTTCTTGAGCGACTAAAGGTAGCGAGCGTCGAGAAAGACGTCGAGAATGCCTATCGAAGCATTTTTTCGAAGTATTACGACGCTACATTCACAAGTCCGCACGGAAGTGATGGATATCTTGAGCAGAACAAAGGGACGTTGTTACAAGATGATGTCCGTTCTTTGCGTTTGTTACTTGAAGTAAAATGGCGGAAAAATTTTGATGACGGAGACCGCATCCGTCTCATTGCGCAAATAATCCACTATTTGAAAAAGTTCCAGCAGGACGGTCTGTCTTTCCCAAATGTGATCGTCGGCGGCGATGAAAATGAAATTTTCACCGTGTACGCACCGAAGCTGTATCAATATCTCGACGGGAATTACGACTGGTCGATCGCGCCTTCGGCAGCCGGATCGGACGAAAAACTGTTCCGTGCACTTAACGAAGACGACAACGTGCGAGATATTTTCGTGTTTCGCATCGACAAGAATTTCGACATCGATGACGTATTTCATAACGTCAACGATCTGCGTGCGATCGGAGAATTCAAAAAGCTGCGCATAGACGAAGCAAACCTGCGTAAGGTATTCGACGAGTTCGTTCGTTTGGTCTTCGGCGGCGACGAATGGCTCAAAGGTATAAAAAAGATCGGCGCGGACGAGACCGTAAGTATATTTATACAGAGTGTGCTCGGTCGCGACGACATCTTCATTCATCCGAATAAGCCGAACATTCTAATGGTCGGCCAAAAGGAACTTCGCATTAATGGCTCAGCATATAACGCTTTCTTCAGCAGATACGACCGCAAATACACTACCAAAGAACGCGATCAGATTACGGCCATTGCCGACCAGCTGATCGAAGAGATCAAACGACGTTTTCATGGAGATTTTTGGACGCCGACGATTTGGGCGAATCGTGCGATCTCGATGATGGATCAGGATTTGGGTGCAGATTGGCGCGAGAAATATGTTGTTTGGGATTGTGCTGCCGGCACAAAAAACCTCACACGCGATTATCATTTCAAAAAGTTGTATTCGTCCACGCTCCACCAGAGCGAGATCGAAATGAGCACGTCGTACAACAAGGGTGCGACAATGTTCCAGTATGATTTTTTGAATGACGATATCGAGGTGAATCCTGATAGCGATTCGCGCGATTTGAAAATGCCGAAAAGTTTGTTTGAAGCATTGAAAAATAATGAGCCGATTGTATTTTATACGAATCCTCCGTACGGTCAGGCGACTACACCAAGCGGACACAATAAGGCGGATATCGCGGAAAATAAAATCGCGCAGGAAATGCGCGAGCGAGATCTTGGGCATGCAACATTGGAGCTGTATACGCAATTTATCTATCGCGTTCAGAAGCTTGCACGCGACTTCAAGTTAAACAATGTCTTCTTCTTCTTCTTCAACAAAGGTTTTCTAGCATCTCCGGCCTTCGAAAAATTTACCGATCAGATGCTTGATCAATTTAAGTTCAACGGTGGCTTCATGCTGAATGCAGGTGAGTTTCAAGGCACGAGCTCGGCGTGGGGAATTATATTCAGCAACTTTCAAATCAAAACTCATCCGAGTGAGCGACAAATCGAGTTTAGATTCGATATCGAAAGGTCCAATCCTGAAACTGAATCAGGTATTGAAAAATTTGCCCAGCATTCGCTACAAAGAGTGAGTAAAAATGAAACAATTTCTGCCTGGTTGCGTGAAATTCCTTTGCCGAAAAAACAGTTTAATGATGGTAAATATCCGCAATTAAGCTCTGGTTTTGATATTGGAAGAGGAAATAGGCCGCGTGGAAAATTGTACGGCGAAAAGCCGCTAGGCTACATGGTTAACAATGCCGATTCTGTACAAGAGACAGATAGAAATGTATTTATTTTTTCAACCTCGGTTTATAAAGCGAATGGGTTGACTGTTACGCCAGAAAATTTTGAGCGTGCATGTACGACCTTTGCGGCTCGCAAATCGATCTTACCTGACGCTTCATGGATCAACGACAAAGACATATTCCGTCGCCCGTCTGAAAAGTTACAAAACTCACCCGAATGGCGCGAGTTCGTACATGATTGCGTTGTATTTTCGTTATTCCATCGCTCATCGTATCAAACTAGTTTACGCAACTTTGAGTACAGAGGCGAGCCGTACGACGTTCCGAACGAATGGTTTTTCATGCCCCGCAAGAAAGTTATCGAGCTTGCAGAAAAATATGATTTGGCGCGAATCATCGATGATGTGCGCGATGCGAGTGAGCGCTTCGTCAATAGCTACCTACACGGCATCCAGCTGTCAGAAGAGGCGCGGGATTTGCTGATTCTTGGCGAGAAATTGGTCGAGAAAACATTCACGCACCGTTTCTCTGCCGACCAGGAACACCCAGAATGGCATTTAATGACCTGGGATGCCGGGTATTATCAGGCGTACAAAATCACCACGATGTATAAAGCGGAGTTCGCCGATTTGATCGACAAGTTCAACGAGGCTCGCATGAAGCTGGAAACGAAGATCAGGAAACAGGTCTATAAAGATAAGATTTTGGAGAAATAGCGCTTGCTTTTTTCATCGTGGGATGGAAACGTAAACGAAGGGCCTGAATGGCGAAATTAGCAGACGCATGCGCCTTAGGAGAGCATGCCGCAAGGCATGGATGTTTGACCCCTCCCAGGAGCATCAGACACAACTCGTTCACGACAAATTCCAACACTCAATGTTTTCAAAAGGTGAAGTGGAGATTAAAAAACTTGAATTACTAAACTACAAGGGGTTCTCTCGTTTTTCGATTGACTTTGCTGGGCCAGCCTACTTGGTCGGACCCAACAATGCTGGGAAGTCGACAGTAATTCATGCCCTGCAGGCGTGTGCTGGCATGATTGATTATGCCTACGTTAAGGCCCCTGATCTACGTCGTCTCGTAAGACAGGAAGGAAGCAAGATATGGGTCCGAGCATATTCTTTCGCAAGAGATAATTTCAATCTGGTAACTGAGAACATTCGACATGAATTTGAGCCAGTAGAGGTGAAGATCGAGCTTCGATTTACCAACAATTCGAGACTACACGTTGTGTGGCCCTCGCAAGAAGAAGATGATCAATCGCCATTTTTTTATTTTGATATTCCTAAGCGAGAACAACCAACCCGTCCAAAAGAAGTCGCTCAGTTCTTTCCTCGCATCGGCGTTGTGCCAGCTTTACAACCGATTGAAGCATCTGAGGAAGTACTTCAAGGTGAGTATATCCGTCGTAACATAGATGGGAAGCTCGCAAGTAGACATTTCAGAAATCAGTTATACGATTTGCTTGGACGGGCTGATGGGGCAGATTCCTTCGATAGATACAAATCCTTCGTCCAAGAGTGGACGCCGGAAATTCAACTGAAGGATATTCATGCACGCCTAGGCAACAGCGGGCAGGAGCTGGATCTTTATTTCCGTGAACCATTCAGTAGAACCGATAAGGAACTTTTCTGGGCTGGGGATGGCTTGCAGATTTGGTTGCAGTTGCTCTTTCATTTGGAGAGGTTGAGAGATTATTCCATCGTGCTGTTAGATGAGCCCGAGGTATATCTACATGCCGATCTTCAGAGGCGGCTGGTTCGCATTCTTGAGGCGAGTGGTAAACAAACGATTGCCGCCACGCATTCGGCTGAAGTTCTGGGAGAGTCAAACCCAAAGACTGCAATAATCGTCGATCGAAGACGAAACAGGGCAGTGAAGATCCAACGTCCCGAGGAGATATCTAGTTTGTCAGAGCTACTTGGCAGCCAGTTCAATCTGCGTCTAGCGAGAGTGCTTCGTGCACGGGCGGTCGTTTTTGTTGAGGGGAACGACTTCAAGATGCTACGAAGGATGGCACTGTTGTGCGGAGCTAAGAGTTTGGCTTCGGAGAGGGAGATGGCTTTGATTCCAATGCATGGATTCTCTAATTGGGAGAATGTCCTACCCTTCCAATGGTTGATCAAAGGACTGCTTGAAAAATCCATTCCAGTATTTGTCATCGTAGATCGAGACTACCGTTCTGAAAAAGAGATGGCTTCAGTTGCCTCTAAGCTTAGAGGTGAAGGTGTCGAACCAATTATCTGGGTCAGAAAAGAACTTGAGAGTTACCTTCTTGAGACGCCACTCATCAGTAGGATCTCTGGAGCGCCGTCAGCCTGGGTAGAGAAGAATATGGCCGAGGTGTTGGAGTCCAAGAAAAGTTTAGTTAGTTCTCGCATGATTGCAGAACGTGTACGCAAAAAGAATAAGGCAGAAAGTATCGAATCAATCGTGAAAATGGTCACAGAAGAATTTGATGAGAGATGGAAGATTCCGGATGAGAGAGTCAAGATGTATCCGCCCAAAGAAGTTCTTCCGGTCTTGAACCAGAGGCTCGTCAAGAGCGGTTTCAAGACCCTTTCTTTCGAAGCGTTATCTTATGGCGCGATCATCTCTGATATATCCAATGAAGTTTCAGTCGCTCTACTGAGGATTGAAGCGTCTCTCACCAAGTAATGGGGTATCCCTCGGTAGATATTCGCCTTGGAGCACCAAGATATGCCGACACTCAAAAACAATCCCACCCTCGCTGATTTTCAGCGCTATGTGGCCGAGATGGTCGAGGAGCGGGGATTTGTAAAGGAATCGCTCCCCGAGGTGTTCATGCTTTTCCTTGAGGAGTGTGGCGAGATGGCCAAGGCCGCACGTAAGTCGCATGGCCTGAAAATTGATGAGACTTCCCAGAAATATCACCTCGACCACGAGATTGCCGACGTTTTTATTTATCTATTGGATATCGCCAACAAGTGCGGCGTCGATTTAGAAAAGGCCTTTCGAGAAAAAGAAGAGATCAACAAAGAGCGAACGTGGAAGTGAAAACGGCTCGACCTACTTCAATCCCTTCCTTTTCGCGAAGACGAAGATGTAGAGAATTTCGAGGATGCCGGCGGTATTTATGACAAGCAGGGCGATGAACCACGGTTTGCTTTCTTCGTGTGCCGCTTTCCAGAGCGCGAGGCCTTTCCAGACGAGCGACCAGATGAGGACGAACGGGATGATCGTCACCAAGAACGACATGGCGTTGTCCGGGGTCATCATGGCAGCAACGATGTCAGCAATGTTCCACCGCATAGATGTGCGCGTTATTTAATAATGGTACGTCTTCCCGTTCAGAATCGTCATGGCGCGGTAGAGCTGCTCCAGAAGCACGACGCGGGCCATCTCGTGCGGGAAGGTCAGCGGCGAAAGCGACAGCGTGAGATGCGCTGCGCTTTTTGTTTCGGGGGACAGCCCCAGCGGCCCTCCTATAAGGAAGGTCACGATGCGGCCCGTTTCTCCTTCGCGTTTGAGGAGTTGGGCTAACTTATGTGAATCCATGGTTTTCCCTGC
>JBBUJK010000006.1:0-6558 GCA_038054875.1 Patescibacteria group bacterium | reverse complement strand
CTGCTGCGCGAATGTTTGCGGAGCATCCGTTTTGCGAACCCGCAGCTGCGCTACGAAGTCGTCGTCGTCGACAATGCGAGCGGCGACGGCACGCCGCAGATGGTGCGCGAAGAATTCCCAGAACATGTGCTGATCGAGTCATCGACAAACCGTGGATATGCCGGCGGGAACAATCTTGGTCTTGCCGCTGCCAAGGGGCGGCACGTCATGATTATGAACCCAGACATCTTCGTGAAGGACGGCGCGCTCGAAAAACTTGTGCAGTATCTTGACGCGCATCCGGACGTGGGCATGGTGGGAGCGAAGTTACTCAGCGGCGACGGCTCGGCGCAGGACTCGCACTACCGCTTTCACGAGCTCATGACGCCGGTTTTGCGCCGCACGCCGCTCGGTCGTACGACATGGGGATCTCGCAAGATCGACAGCTTTCTCATGAAAGATACGCAGCCCGTCGATCCTACCGAGGTGGACTGGCTCCTCGGTGGTGCGTTTGTGGCACGACGCGAGGCCGTGGCCGAAGTCGGGCTGCTTGATGAGCGTTTTTTCCTTTATTTCGATGACGTGGATTGGTGCCGCCGTTTCTGGGAAAAGGGCTGGAAAGTGGTCTATCTCCCGCATGTTTCGCTCACGCATCTGCATCAGCGCCAGAGCGCGGAAGGGGACGTGTTTGCCGTTGTCACCAACCCCGTGACGCGCATTCATATCCGAAGCGCGGTACAATACTTCCGTAAGTACTGGAGGAAGCCGAATCCGCGGACCGGCGAGCCGATTCGTCTATAAATCGGCATTTGGAGGAACATGCCCCACGATTTTTTGCGGCCCATCCAACCGAAAGTTTCCGAACCGCCGCTTCCCCGGGGGCCGAGTTTTGCTGAAGACGCCGGACCACCGGCGCGTCGCGTGATACGTCTGCCTAAACCCAACCACCATTGGGTGCGCAGCTTCGTCGTGCTGGTCGTTATCATCATTGTTCTTTTTGCCGGTGCGGGTGGCATTGCTGCAGCATCGGCCTTGGCCGGACGCGCCGCGCTCAACCGGGCGCAGGATGCGATGGCCGTGTCAGATACCGCGGCCTTTCAACGCGAGATGACGGCCGCCGAAGGGCATTTCAACCGCGCTCGCATATTTGCCGGACCATTCTTCGTGTTTCTGCCGATTCCGGCACTCGGGACTCAAGTCAAAGCCGTCGATCATTTGCTCACCGCAGCCACCGTTTCGACCGGCGCCATTAACGACGCATTTAAGATTTTCCACGACCTGGTCGCGCTCGAGAGCGCGGCCGAAGGCACCATCGTCGAAGTGCCGTCTGCAGCCACGCTTGCGTCGCTGACCCCGGAAGAGAAACGCGCCATGTTGGCGAAGCTCGCTGCCGCGTCGCCGAGAATCAAGGATATTGATCGCCGAGTGCGCGCTGCGCTCGCGGAAATCGACAGCATTCCCTCGGACGGCCTGGTCGGACCTTTGGCTGATCAGATTCTGCCGCTCAAGGCGCGCGTGGCCGAATTGCGCGATGCGTTGATTCCGATCGCCCCGCTCGCCGAAGTGCTGCCTGCCATGGCCGGCTACCCGACGCCGAAGACCTACATGTTCCTGATGCTCAACAATACGGAACTCCGGCCCGGCGGCGGGTTCATCGGTTCGTTCGGCATCATCGCCACATCAAACGGCGAGGTGACGCATTTTTCGAGCGAGGACATCTACGCGCTGGACGCGCCGACCTTCGGCCGCGTCGGTCTGCCGGCACCCAAGCCCTTCGCCGACTACATCAACATCAAGGAGTGGGGGATGCGCGACGCCAATTGGTCGCCGGATTTCCGCCGTTCCTCCGAGCAGGTGATCGCGCTCTACGACCGCGAGCGCGCCCTGGTCAGACCGGACCTGCCCGCAGTGGACGGCGTCATCGCCATCACGCCGGAAGTCGCCGCCGACCTGCTGAATATCGTGGGTCCGATCACCGTCGACGGCGTGACCTTCACCGCTGACAACCTGCTCGACGTCTTGCAGTACCAGGTGCACCAGGCATTTCTGACCAAGGGTCTTCCCGACTCGCAGCGCAAACAAATCCTGGGGAAGCTGGTCTCTCAGGTGTTCCAGAAGCTCTTCGCTCTGTCTGCGGCGCGCTGGCCGGAGGGCTTGGCCGTGGTCCAGAAACACCTCACGGAAAAGCGCATCATGCTGTACGAAAAGGATCCCGTACTCCAGGGCGCATTTGAACAGTACAACTGGGCGGGCCGCATGGCCGTTGCCGACGGCGATTATCTGCGTTGGGTGGACGCGAATATCGGCGCGCTCAAGACCGACGTGGTCATGGAACGTTCGCTCAGCTACGCCTTGCGCGTCGCGCCGGACGGCCAGATCATTGCCACGGCCAGCATGCACTACACAAACAACGGGACGTTCACCTATCGCACCACGCGCTATCGCACCTACGCGCGCATTTACGTGCCGCAGGGAAGCACACTCATCCGCGTCGACGGCTCGCTCAAGAACGACCGCACGAAAAACCCCTCGCTCGCGCCGGGCGTGCCAGACGTGGGTGTCGAGGAAGGAAAGACCTGGTTCGGCGCTTTCACATCGATTGAACCGGGCGAATCGCGGACCATGACCTTCACCTATACGCTCCCCGCGAACGTCTCGCGGCAGATCTCAGAGGGGGCGTATTCCTTGGTCGTTCAAAAGCAGCTGGGTACCCAGTCGTTTCCGCTGTCTTTGACCATTGATTTGCCCCGGCAGGTCATCTCCGCAGAGCCTGGGGAGGAGGTTGCCGAGTTCGGAGATTCACGTTACCGTCTCCAAACGAACTTGCGGGTCGACCGCGGGTTCATCGTAGGAACCCGTTGAACCGGAGACGGTATGTTTATCAAGAAAATCGGGATCGATTTGGGCACCACAAACGTGGAGGTTTTCGTGCCAAAACGCGGCATCATTATCAATGAGCCGTCCGTGGTTGCCGTATCCCAATCCGATAAGAAAGTGCTGGCCGTCGGCAAGGAGGCAAAGGAAATGCTTGGTCGCACGCCGGAGTCGATCGTTGCGCACCGGCCGCTCAAGGACGGTGTGATCGCCGACTACCGCACGACCGAGGCCATGCTGCGCTACTTCATCAACAAGGCGCTCGGCGGCATCCGCTTTTTCAAACCAGAAGTCATGGTCGCCGTGCCGGGCGGCATCACCTCGACAGAGCGCCGCGCCGTGATCGACGCCACGCTCGCCGCCGGCGCGCGGGCTGCCTACATCATCAAGGAACCGGTGGTGGCCGCGATAGGCGCGGGCATTCCGATCGGTGCCGCGTCCGGCCACATGATCGTGGAGATCGGCGGCGGCACCATCGAGTGCGCGGTCATTTCGCTCGGCGGCATCGTGGCCTCGGCGAGCGTCCGGATCGGCGGCAACAAGTTCGACATGGCCATCATGGAACATATCCGCCGCAAGTACGGTTTGGCCGTCGGCGAACGCACGGCAGAGGACATTAAGATCAAGATCGGTTCGGCCATGTACCTGACGGAGAAATTGGAGATGGAAGTGAAAGGCCGCGATATGGTGACGGGTCTGCCGCGTCTTATCACCGTGACTTCGGACGACGTGACAGACGCCATCCAGAACGAATTGGAGGGCATCATCCAGACTGCGAAAGACGTCCTCTATCAGACGCCGCCGGAATTGTCCGCCGATGTCATGGACAAGGGCATGATCTTGTCCGGCGGTTCGTCACAGCTGCGCAACATGGCGGAACTTCTGGCACAGGCCACGGGCGTGCCGGCGTTCGTCGCGGACGAGCCGATGTTCGCGGTCGTCAAAGGTGTGGGCATTGTTTTGGAAAATTTGGACGCGTATAAGCGCAGCATTTTGGGAGCAGGCAACCGCCGCTAGGAGATATGAAGACCGTCGGCATCGACGCCTCCCGCGCCAACCGCGCGCTCAAGACTGGCGTCGAGCGCTATTGTTTTGAGATCATCCGCGAGATCCTCCGGCAGCGTCCGGAGGATTGGCATGTCCGATTGTACGTGGACCAACCCGCGCGGCGTGATGTGGCGGACATGGCTGATGCGCACGCCGAGGTGCGGCATCTGCGCTGGCTGCCGCGCGTGCTGTGGACGCAGACGCGACTTGCTTGGGAGACGTTCCGCCGCCGACCGGACCTTGTGTTCGTCCCGGGACACGTTTTGCCCGCGCTGCACAGCCGTCCCGCTGTGACCGTCATCCACGATGTGGCTTTCGCATCACATCCGGAGGGCTACACGCCGCATGGTCGTTTCTACTTGATGATCACGACCTGGCTGGCCGTGCGCACTGCCGACCGCATCATCGTGCCGAGCACGGCAGTGAAAGATGATCTGCTCAAGATATTTCCCGCAAAGGGTTTGACGGAGCGCATCCGCGTCGTGCCGCACGGCGTATCCGTGCCCGCACCGCTCGCAGATGGGGAGTGCGCCATGGTCCGCGCCAAGCTCGGCCTGCGCCAGCCGTACGTGCTTATGCTCGGGCGCGTCGAAGCCAAGAAGAACGTGGCGCGCGCCGCGCAGGCCGTGGCCTTGGTGCGCAAAGAGCATCCTGATCTACAGTTCGCGCTCATCGGCCGCCCGGGCGCCGGGTACGAGCGGATGCGTCCGTCGTTTGCCGGACAGCCGTGGGCCGTGGAGCTCGGTCCGCTGCCGGATCGTGAAATGTTCGCGCTCCTGCAAGGCGCATCACTGTTGCTCTTTCCATCGCTCGCCGAAGGATTCGGCTTACCGATCCTCGAAGCATTTTCGTACGGCGTGCCGGTGGTCACATCGCAGGGCGGCGCAACGGCAGAAGTCGCTGGTGGACTCGCGCACCTTGTGGATCCCGCGTCGCCCGAGAGCATCGCCGATGGAATCAGACGTGCACTTATCGACACGGATCCCGTTGTCTGTGAACGTCGCCGCGCCCATGCCGGGTCGTTCACCTGGGCCGAGGCAGGGAAGAAGACGATTGCCGTGCTCAAGGAAATCGTGTGATATGATGAACGGCATGAAGCGTCTTGTCTCCGGAGTAAAACCCACGGGCGAAGTGCACCTCGGCAATTACGTCGGGGCGATGCGCCGTTTCGTGTCGCTGGCCGGCCAGTATGAGTCGTACGTATTCCTTGCTGACTATCATGCGTTGACGACGATGCGCGACGCCGCGCTCCTCAAAAAGCAGACGCGCGAACTCGCGGCGGCATACCTCGCAATCGGTCTTGATCCCAAGAAGACGGTGTTGTTTCGTCAGAGCGACGTGCCAGAGCACGCCGAGCTTGCCTGGATTTTGAACTGCGTCACCCCGATGCCGACGTTGGAACGCGCGCATGCGTTTAAAGACGCGGCGGCAAAGAAAAAAGAGATCAACGTCGGCGTGTTTGATTATCCGGTGCTCATGGCCGCGGACATCTTGATGTATCGCGCCGCTGTCGTGCCCACGGGCAAAGACCAAGTACAGCACGTAGAGATCGCGCGTGAAATCGCCAAGCGGTTTCACAGCGAATTCGGCACCGAAGTGTTTACGCTGCCTGAGCCGCTCATCGAGAAGGGAACGGAAATGGTGCCCGGCCTGGACGGACAGAAGATGTCCAAGAGTTACGACAACGTCATTCCGCTGTTCGCGTCCGCCGAGGAAACAAAAAAGTACGTCATGCGCATCACCACGGATTCGCGGGCACCCGCGGAACCGAAGGACAAGAAGGACACGCTCTACGCGCTGCACGCGCTGTTCTCGTCCGCAGCTGCGATGAAAAAAGTGGACGCGGCCTACGAGAACGGGGGATTGGGCTACAAGGAATTGAAAGAACTGCTGGCCGACGAAATCAACGCCCAGCTTTCGGATGTCCGCGCCCGCTACGCTGATTTGATCGCTGACCCCAAGAAGCTCGATAAAGTGCTGGCCGACGGCGGAGAGCGCGCTCGCGTCGAGGCAGAGAAGATGATGAAGGAAGTGCGTGCGGCTGTCGGATTGAGCTAGACTCCCTCCAACTCCCTCTTCACAAGAGGGAGAGAATGCTCGGGTCGCCCCTTCTTGCGAAGAAGGGGATGGGGAAGTTTCACAAAAAGAAGAACGGCCGGTGTGAGGAGGTCGTCTGGGCGAATCCCAGACTCCATCACTCACACCGACCGGCGCACATCCGTGCGACTTGCTAGTTGCTCATGCGGCGGAAGAACGATGGCTCGTTCTCAGCGCCGGCGGCCATCGCGAGCTGCTCGTAGGGCGCGAGGTCATCGTCGGCCCAGACGTCGGCGATCGGGTCCCGTCGGCAGGACTCGACGTCCGTCGCGCGCATCCGCGGCTGGTAGGCCGTGGGCGGCGGGGCCGTGGCCTGGTCGAGAACGACGCAGAGCGCGAGGAGCATGCCCTCGGTGCGTGCGACGTCGGCGGTCTCGAGGCCCATGAGCGTCGCCACGATCCCGAACAGCTCGGTCTCGCGTTCCGTCATCGGACGCAGCGGCTCCTTGGGGAGCTTGTTCGCGTCCGCGGTCGCGAGGTACTCGTCCAGCGGGACGCCAGCCACGAACAGAGGCCAGTCTCCGCTCTCGTCTTCGTCTTCGTCGAGGAAGAGGATGTCCT
>JBBUJK010000005.1:13513-16246 GCA_038054875.1 Patescibacteria group bacterium | reverse complement strand
CTCGGCCGATACCGGATCGTCCGCTATCCCGACGGCGAATGGACGGTCCGCCTCGCCAGCCCCGTCCGCGGCGACGCCTTGCCTGCCGGCAGGCAGGCGCTCGTCGTGGGCAACATCACGCCGTCGGCGGAAAGTCTCCTCGAACTTGTCGCGCTCGTCCACGCGCTGGATGAGGCCGGTGCGCGCGTGTCCCTCGCCATCCCGCACCTCGCCTTCGCCCGCCTCGACCGGCTGACGGGCCGCGGTGAGAGCGCGCTGGGCGTCGCGATCGCCCGTCTCCTCGCCACGCTCCCCGTGCGCCGCATCACCGTGCTCGACGTCCACAGTGACGCCATCCTCCGCGCGCTCGGCCCGCGCGCGAAAAATCTTTCCGCGCTTTCGCACGTCGCCGCGCTGCTGCGCAACGTGAAGATCGACACCGTCGTCGCCCCGGACCGCGGCGCCCTTCCCCGCGCCCGGAAACTAGCGGCGCTGCTTCCCGGGCGCGTCGGCGTCGCCTGGATCGAAAAAACGCGCCTTGGTCCGGGAAAGACGCGCGCCGAGAAACTACACGGCACGGTCCGCGGAAAAAGCGTTCTTGTGGTGGATGACATGATCGACTCGGGCGATACGATCCGTACGGCAGTCCGCCTGCTCGGCGCCTCCGGCGCCTCGCATATGCGCGTTGCCGCAACCCACGGCATCTTCTCAAAAGGCGCCCGAGCCATGCTCGCGCGCCTTCCCATCCGGGAGTTGATCATCACCGACTCGCTGCCGCAGCAGCACAGGCGCGGCCTGCGCGTCATCCACGTCGCGCCGATCGTTATTTCTTAACCTCCTCCAGATCACGCAGCACTTCTCCGGCATGACCGTCGGCTTTTACGTTCTCGTAGACTTTGGCGATCGTGCCATCCGGCGCAATGAGGAATGACGTCCGCATGGTGCCAAGGAACTCCCGACCCATGAATTTCTTCGGCGCCCAGACGCCGTACTCCTGAACGGTCTTCTTTTCCGTGTCCGCGAGCAATGTGAAGGGCAGGTTGTACTTGTCGGCGAATTTCTTGTGGCTGGCGACGGAATCCGTACTCACTCCCAGCACCGTCAGGTCGAGCGAACGGAATTGGGTGAAGTTGTCGCGCACGCCGCATGCCTCTTTGGTGCAACCGGGTGTGTCGTCCTTCGGATAAAAATACAGCAAGATCCACGATCCGGCGTGTTCCTTAAGCGTGTGCGTCTTGCCGTTCTGGTCTTGCAGGGAAAACGCGGGTGCGGCTTGGCCGACAGTAGGGATGGGCATAGGCGACTATCCTACCGTTTCTGTTTTTCATGCGCTACCACGCGCGCAGCGGCAATCTTGAAGAAGGGCAAGAGCAAATTAAGGAGAAGCAGAATGACGACCAGTTTCGGAACGACCCGCTGTGCGGCGAAGAAGCGATCCGCGATGTACAGCGACAGCGTGAAGTTCATGTACACCATGCACAGCGCGATGGTGATGCGCTCCGGCGCGTTCCGCCAGAACACCATGCGGAACGACAGCCAGATAAGGAACGCGAGGTAGCCGAAGACCACAAGGAGCATCAGCACCGTGTTCAGGTCGGCAATGAGCGGCGTCGCCCCGGTGCCGACCGACGCACCAGCCGTGGCCTTGCTGACGATTGAGGCGATGAGGATGCCGAACACCGCAACGGACGTCGTACGCCAGACAGTGTCTCCACGCGCGGCCAGTTTGGGGGCGAACCTCTGGAACAGGAAGGCGAGCAGGAACGGCAGGATGATGACCTCAGCCAAAGACCGGAGCATGCCGATGCTGTCGATGGGCACGCTCTGGCCCACCGTGATCTGTACGACCGAGGGAATAGTGAACGGCGCGAGCACGGACGTCACCAGTACGATAATAAGCGCCAATGACGTCTTGCCGCCGAAAAAATCGGCAATGAGCGCGATCGTCATGCCGGTCGGCGCGGCGAGCGCAATCATGAACGCCAAAGCCCAGTCCGGCGCGAACGGCGCCAGCGGGTAATACACGGCAAACGGCAGCACCACGAGCATGAAACCCGCGGTCAAGATGTGCATCTTCCAGTCCACTGCGTAGACCTTGAGGTCCTTGATATTCACCCGGAGCGCCGAAAGGAAGAAAATGATTTGGAGCAACAGCGTG
This sequence comes from Patescibacteria group bacterium, assembly GCA_038054875.1. Taxonomy (GTDB): domain Bacteria; phylum Patescibacteriota; class Patescibacteriia; order 2-12-FULL-57-11; family 2-12-FULL-57-11; genus SCUL01. The sequence continues at coordinate 14,109 of JBBUJK010000005.1, read as the reverse complement.
TTCCAGGGATGGAAGACGCGAAAAACGCCCGGCAGCAACAGCCCGGCGACGAGTCCGACAAGGACAACGCTAATTTGGTTTTCCGAAAGCAGCGTGCGAACGTCTTTCATGTCTAGCGAAGAGCGACTTCGCCGCCCGGCGCCACGAGATATTCTACCTGATGCACCGGCACCATGCCGAGCGTGGCGATCTCTTCGGCCATCCCGGCCAAGGATTCCTTTTGGGCAAGTTCGATCTGCAGTTTCTTGTTGCGCTCCTTTAGATCAGCCAACCGCGCATCAGACGCCCGGACTGCGAAGCCTTGCGCCGCCACGACGTTGAGCTGAATCAGATACGCAACGCCCAATGCACCCACGAGCGTGGCGAGCACATACGGAAGAAACCGGCCGACGTGCGGAAACATCGCCGCGCGGGCACCACGAGGAGTGACGGGCGGGGCGATGACGGTCTTGTCGCAGGTTTGGAGGTAGCGGTTCATGTGATTTTTTCCGCGACGCGGAGCTTTGCGCTCCGGCTGCGGGGATTTGTTTTTGTTTCCTGCTGTGTTGCGGTTAAAGGTTTTTTGGTGAGGATGGTGGCGCGGCCCTCCTGGGCCC
>JBBUJK010000005.1:0-13503 GCA_038054875.1 Patescibacteria group bacterium | reverse complement strand
CCCAGCGCGGAAATGCGCGCTTCACGATGCGGTCTTCCAGCGAGTGAAAACTGATGACCGCGAGCCGCCCTCCCTGCCCCGAGCCGTGTCGAGGGGTCGGGGCGAGCAGCGTCAGGGCAGCCGTGAGTCCGCGTTCTAGGTTCTCCAGTTCGCCGTTCACGGCAATGCGCAGCGCCTGAAAGGTGCGGGTGGCATAGTGGAGCTTGGCTTTGCGGTAGCCGCCAGGCACGGCATCGGCGATGATCTCGACGAGCTGTGCCGTGGTCAGAATCTGTTTCTTGCGGCGACGCTTTACGATCGCTTTGGCAATGGCCAATGCGTGTCGCTCTTCGCCGTACTCGCGCAGGAGCCGGGTCAGATCAACCTCCGACATCCCGTTCACGAGTGTGGCCGCGGTGGTCTCCGCGTCCGGGGAGAACGTCATGCGCAACGGTTCGTCGCGTTTGAAGCTGAATCCCCTGCCGCTTTCTTCGAGCTGTTCGGAACGGATGCCGATGTCGAGCACGATACCCGCGACGCCGGTGAACCCGTGTGCGGCCGCGAGCTGCGCCATGTCGGCGTAGTTCCCGGCGACGATCACCGCTCGCTTCTCGAAGGGCTTCAGTCGTTCGGCAGCAGCGCGGCGTGCGTCAGGATCAAGGTCGATCCCGAGCAAACGTCCGTTTGGTGCCGTGGCCTCGAGTAGGGCTGCGGCATGTCCCCCATCCCCGAGCGTGCCATCGATGACGTCGTCACCCGGATCGAGTGATAACCCATCAAGCACTTCAGCGAGGAGTACGGGGAGATGCGCCATATCAGACGCCCAGGTCTCCGAGCTTCTCGGCGATGTCTCCCGCAGCAGCTTCGGTGGATTTCCGGTACGTGGCCCAGGCGGCCGTGTCCCAGATTTCCAATCGGTTATACAGCCCGGCCACCACAACTTCTTTTCCAAGTCCTGCATACACACGCAGATACTCGGGAACGAGGATGCGGCCCTGTTTGTCGGGCACCACGTCCATGGCGCCGGACAAGAGCAATCGGGCAAACGCGCGGGTGTTGGCTTGAGAGGTCGGCAGCGCGGCAAGTTTCTTGGCGAGCGTTTCCCACTCGGCCTTGGGGTACAGAGAGAGACAAGCATCGATCCCTCTGGTCACGACCAGGCCTTTGGAAAGGCGCGCACGAAACTTGACCGGCACTGCGAGCCGGCCCTTGTCGTCCATGGCGTGCTGATATTCGCCAATAAACATAAAGAGGCCGTCCTCGCTTTTCGACCTATTCCCCACTTACACCCACTGACAACCATTTTACACCACAACTCCCCCACCTTCAACCCTGCTCCCCCACTGGGCTGTGGATAACAAAAGCAAATAAAAGACCTGGCTTTTCAGGGCCAGGGGGGTGGACTCGGAATAAATCATCCCGAAGGACTGACGCAGCTTCGTCCACCCGATCCGACTCCGAAGAGCCGAACATTGCGAGGGTACTGTCCGCGTATCGTGCTAGACGCACCAGTGCTTGATCGTACCCTCTTTGGAACGCTCCAGAAATCTGAAGTTCTCCAAAGAAGGCGGGTGGACCAGGATAGCATCGTCCCGAAGGACTTGGACCCATTCGTCCACCCGTGTCTGGTCTTGCGACCGGACGTCTGTTGCGGCTAGGCCGCCGCGCTCGCGTCGAGGCCGAGGGACTCGGCCGGCCCGTTGTTGGACGGGACAGGCGCCGACGGTGCCGCGACCGGAACCGCCGCCTTGCGCCGCTCGAGCTCGCGCCACGCCTTGAACAGCCACTCCACGAACTTCGTGACCGTCCGCCAGAGCGCCATCTTGTGGATGTGCCCGTCGGTGTAGCAGTTCACCTCGCGGACCTTCTTGGTCTTCGGGTCTACGCGGGGCAGCATCACCGGTTCCGGATGCACGGCGCGGAAGTGCGCCTTGTAGTGGAGGAGCTTCATCCCCCACTCCGTGTTCGGACGACGGTTGAACTGGTCGGCGAGCAGGAACAGCGCCTGCCTGCCGTCCGGGTTCCACCGGCTGATCTGGCCGGCGCGGTGTCGCGGGAACTGGTGCTCCTTGGGCGTGTCAGCGTACTTGCCGCCGCTCATGACGTGCACGCCGAGGGCGTGCTTGAGCTGCGCCTTCGAGGAGTACGTTCGGATGTCGCCGACCGCGATGATGATGCGGCTGGCGATGGCCGGACCGACGCCCGTCACCTGGGAGAGCACATCCTGATAGACGTCGAGCTGGCGCACAGCCTTCTCGAGCTCGCGGTCGCGCTTGCCCTCCTCGGACTCGAGCGCTCGGAAGATGACGTCGCTCGCCTTGAGGGCGTCGAACGCCGCGCTGATCGAGCCCTCGGGGTAGCGGCCCTCGGCCGAGCAGAACACCTTGCCGATGTGCCGCTGGTAGAGCCGCTGCTCGCAGGCGATGCGCGCCTTCATGGCGTCCATGCGGGCGTCGAAGGCCTCCCGCAGGAAGATGAGCTCGCGGTCCCGCACCGTGGTGGCGCGGAACAGCCCCGGCTCGGCCGCGAACAGCCGCGCCAGGAGCGCCGCGTCATCGGCCTTGTCGGCCTCGCCACGTCGCGCCTTGAGGTCGAACGGCGCGATGCGCATGACGCGCGTGCCGGTGCCCAACTCGTCGCCGCGCCGGCTGAGCGCGTAGGCGAAGCGGTCGCCGAACCCGCCGAGGGCCATGGCCACCGTGTCGCCCTGCGCGAGGCCGTCGACCGTCTCCGGCACCTTGCGGGCGACGAAGACGTCCTTGCCGTCGTGCCGCAGGTGCTGCTCGGGGAGGCCGTCCGCGGACTCGCCCTTCTTGAGGCGCTTCCACGTGACGTGCCGCTGCGGCCAGCTCGCCGCCGCCTCGTCCTCGCGGATGGGGCGGTGGCTCGTCGGGTAGCGGCCGAGCGCGAAGTCGAGCTCCGCGTCGTCGTCCGCCAGGTCGAGGATGCGCGGCTTTACGCCGTCCTCGACGATGGCCACCTGGGTCGGCCGTGCCTCGCCCTGTGCCGTCTGCTTGATCCGGTGCCGGATCCCGATGATGCGTGCCATGTTTCGTCCTCCTCGGACTTGGGTGTTGGTTTCGTTCTAAGAAAGGGAAAGAGCAATTGCGAGGGTACTCTTGCTCTTTCGTGCAAATGCACTCAACCCAGTTCGTACCCTCTTTGGACATGTCGACCCGCCCTTCCCTCCCTTGACAAGGGAGGGTTACTAGTTCGGGAGGGTCAGTAGTTCCAAAGAAGGCGGGTGGACTGAGGCCTTCTCGTCCCGAAGGACTGACCGCCACTCGTCCACCCGACTCGCTTTCCTACCAGAAAACGGCCGCCTCGTCAAGGGCGGCGGGAGCGGAGTTTCCGGTGGTAGCCGATGGCAAAACGATGCGCCTCGTCGCGCAGGCGCTGGAGGATCACCTTGTACTGTTCCACAACGCGACCGAGCTCTGGATAGTCCTTCGAGTAGATGAGCTGGTCCTGCTTGCGGTCAAAGCCTTTGGCGATGCCCACGACCGGGATCGTCAGTTTTTTCTCGCGCAGGATTTCTTTGGCGATGTTCACCTGCCCCCAACCACCGTCGACCATGATCAAATCTGGTAATGCCCATCCACCATCCTGTAGGGGCGCGGTCTTCGCGCCCTGGTCGGGGCGGGACAACCCCGCCCCTACGTACGGAACCGTTCGGGCAAATCGTCGCCGGAGGATTTCGGCCAGCATGGCGTAGTCGTTCGATCCTTTGACGGTTTTGATCTTGAACTTGCGGTACTCCGACTTCTTCGGTTCGCCGTCCATGAAGACGACCATGGACCCGACGGCCGAAGTGCCAGAAATGTTCGAGATATCATAGCCCTCAATGCGGCCGAAGATATTGATCGGCAAATCGCGTTGACGCGGATGGCCGAACAAGCCACCCTCGTCGCGGATCAGCACGGCGATGTCGTTAATGTGATGCAATGCAAAAAGCTGACGCTTGGCCTTCTCGGCGTCCTCGTAGCGCTCCTCGACCGCGGCCTTTTTCATATCGCGTTCCAATTCGCGCTCCACCCGTTCCGTCTTGCCCTCGAAAAACAGGATCAGCCGCCGGATGATCTTCGCGTAGTCGCGTTTGGAAATCGCGCCAACGCAGACGCCGGGACACGCGCCGATGTGGTAATCGAAACAGGGCCGCGGGGCGACCCCCCTTCGTCCCCCCTTGACAAGGGGGGAAATCGGCGGGGGTTCGCACGTACTCCAGGGAATGAACTTGCGCACGAGCTTCAACGCCGCACGCAAAGAGGCCGGCTGCAGGTACGGACCGAACACCGCCTTATACTTCATCTTCCCTTCCCGTTCCAATTCATGTCCGCGCACGAACAGCGGCTTGGGATACGGATCGGTGCTGATCGCCAGGTACAAGAAGGACTTGTCATCCTTCTGCATGATGTTGTACTTCGGCAGGTGTTTCTTGATGAGATTGGCCTCGAGGATGAGCGCTTCGAGCACGGTGCGCGTCACCTCCACCTGGATGCGGTCCACGTCGCGGATGAGATCGGCCACCTGGTGCCGGCTGATCTGTTCCTGGATGCGCCAATACGAAGCCACCCGCCGTTTGAGCGAGGTGGCTTTGCCGACGTAGATCACCACGCCGGCGGCGTCCTTCATCAGGTAGACGCCGGGCTTTTCGGGCAGGCCGCCCTCCGGGAGCCTGACCCTTTCGGGAATTGACATAGTGGCGCTATCATGATACAGCAGCTCCGGAAAGGAGAAACCGTGTACGCCTACGACTACTGCCGGGCAGTGGCCCGGCACATCGACCGCCGCATGGGCATGAAGCTCATGACCGACATCGTGGAAACCGAACGCAAGGCATTGCGCTACCAGGTGGGACGACACCACCGGATCGCAGCAGGGCTGAGGCTGATGCGGGTGTTCGCACCCGAGATCGTCCTCCGCTACGACGATCTGCCGCACGGCGCCCGGGCCATGGCCCGACAGATCATCTACGCCGTGTTCGAGGACGAGCAACCGGAACCGGAGATCTTCGCCCGCGAACCCGTCATGCAGCGGGCGCTGGCCGTGGCCATGCGGATCTTCGTGGATGACCTGATCAACGAAGTCGTGCAGGAGGTTCCGCAGTCGAAGCCCGCGGCGGTGGAACTGCCGCCCCACGTGGAACGCGAAGTCGCCCGCCTGATGCGCTTGCCGCAGAGGGCGATCACCGCCAAGGCTTGACCTGGCGGTCCTTTTTTATTTCCGCGCCAGAATCTTCTTCAAGTACTTCCCGGTGTGCGACTTGGGATTCCTGGCGATCTCTTCCGGTGTGCCGGTCGCGATGACGGTGCCGCCCTTGTCTCCCCCTTCCGGTCCCATGTCGATTACATAATCCGCGCACTTGATGACATCCAGATTGTGCTCGATGACGATGACCGAGTTTCCGGTCGCGACCAGCCGATTCATAACGTCAATCAACCGCTTCACGTCTTCAAAGTGCAAGCCGACTGTTGGTTCGTCGAGCAGATATATCGTTCTGCCGGTTTGACGCTTGGCCAGTTCCGACGAAAGTTTGACGCGCTGCGCTTCGCCGCCCGAAAGCGTGGTGGCGCTCTGGCCGAGCTCGAGATAATCGAGCCCGACTTCAGCGAGCATCTTTAGCTTGTCATGGATCCACGGGATGTCGCGGAAAAACACGTCGGCGTCTTCCACGGTCAGGATCAGGATATCGTGGATGTTCTTGCCCTTGTACGTCACTTCAAGCGTCTCGCGGTCGAAGCGCCGGCCGCGGCAGACTTCGCACTGCACATAGACCGTGGGCAGAAAGTGCATCTCGATGGCGATCTGGCCGTTGCCCTCGCAGTTTTCGCAGCGGCCGCCAGGCACGTTGAAGCTAAAGCGACCGGGTTTGTAGCCGCGCATTTTTGCTTCCGGCGTTTCGGCGTAGAGTTCGCGGATGTGCGTCCAGGCGCCGGTGTAGGTGGCGGGGTTCGACCGCGGCGTGCGGCCGATCGGCGACTGGTCGATGTCCACGACCTTGTCGAGCCACTCGAGTCCGAGAATGGCGCGGTGTTTGCCGACCTTGAGCGAGGCGCCGTTCAGCTTGTTGGCGAGCGCCGGGTAGAGCGTGTCGTTCATGAGCGACGACTTGCCGGAGCCGGACACGCCGGTGATGCAGACCATGCGCCGCAACGGGATCTGCACGTCCACGTCGCGCAGGTTGTTCTCGGACGCGCCGACAATCTTGATGGTTTCGCGCGAGTTGGTGCGGCGCTTCTCTGGCACCGGCACCATCTTGTCGCCGCGCAGGTACGCGCAGGTCAGCGACTTCTTGTCCTCCAGAATCTTCGGCATCGCGCCCGAGGCCACAACGTGCCCGCCGTGCTTGCCCGCACCCGGACCGAATTCCACCAACCAATCGGCGGCGCGGATGGTGTCTTCGTCGTGTTCAACGACGATGACGGTGTTCCCCAAATTACGCAATTGCTTCAGCGTGTCGACCAGCCGTTCGTTGTCGCGCTGATGCAGGCCGATGGTCGGCTCGTCCAAAACGTACAGGGCGCCAACCAGACGCGAACCAATCTGCGAGGCGAGGCGGATGCGCTGTGCTTCACCGCCGGACAACGTTCCGGCCTGGCGGTTCAACGTCAGGTAATCAAGGCCGACGTCGAGCATGAACGAAATGCGGTTGACCACTTCTTTCATGATTGATTCGGCGATTTCCTTTTCGGTTTGCGTCATCTCGAGCCCCAGAAAGAAATCGGCGGCCTTGGCGATCGACAACTCCGCCAGCTCCACGATGTTCTTGCCGCCGACGAAGACGTGCAACGATTCAAGGCGCAGCCGCTTGCCATGGCACTTCGGACAGACCACGTCCGAGAACAGCGATTCGGTCCCGAGCCCGTGACAGAAGTCGCAGGCACCGTACGGACTGTTGAACGAGAACAACCGCGGCTCAATGTCCGGAAAGGAGAAGCCGTCGTTGGGGCAGGAGAATTTGGCGCTCATGACCTGCTCCGAACCGTCGTCGTAGATGACGCCGGCCACCTGATTCGCGCGGTCCAGCGCGATTTCGAGCGCCTCGGCGACGCGACCGCGGAAAGCCTTGTTTCCCTCAAGCGGCCAGCCGAGCGGAATGCGGTCAACGACCAGCTCGATCGTATGCTGCTTAAAACGACTGAGCACCAGACGGTTACGCAACGAGCGCAACTTGCCGTCGACGCGCACTTCGCCGAAGCCGGCGTTAAAAAGATCGTACAACAACTGGTGATACTCCCCTTTGCGACCGCGCACGACCGGCGCCAGGATGACGACCTCACCTACACCCGACACCCTACCCCCTACACCCTCACCGCTGTGAATGTCGATCTCGCGTTTCACAATGCGGTCGGTCATTTCCTCGACCGTCATCTTCTTGATCGGCACGTCGTCGATCGGACAACGCGGCTGGCCGATGCGCGCAAATAACACGCGCAGGTAGTCGTAGATTTCGGTGATGGTCGCGACCGTGGAGCGCGGATTGGCGCTGTGCGCTTTCTGGTCAATGGAAATGGCCGGGGAGAGCCCCTCGATTTCATCCACGTCCGGCTTGTCCATCTGGCCCAGGAACTGGCGGGCGTAGGCGGAGAGCGATTCCACATAGCGGCGCTGGCCTTCCGCGAAAATCGTGTCGAACGCCAAAGAAGACTTCCCCGATCCGGAGAGGCCGGTGAACACCACCATTTTGTTGCGCGGCAACTCAAGAGAAATGTTCTTGAGGTTGTGCTCGCGCGCGCCTTTGATGACGATCTTGTCTTGCATAGTTCTTGTCATCCTGAGCGGAGCGAAGGATCCTGCAAGTCGCTTCTCGGGCTCAGATCGTTCCAATGAGGATTTGATTTGTCGATGAGTGCGTTCTTTCGCCTTCGGGTCCATCCTTTGAGTTGTTTCTCGCGCTCAATTGCCGATCGAATATCGTTTGTGTCTTCGAAGTGAACAAGTTTGGTCAGGTTGTACTTTGTGGCGAATCCCGGGACGAGCTTCTGCCGATGTTCTTCGACGCGGCGTTCAAGATCGTTCGTGACGCCAATGTACACAACCGAGTTGAGATCGTTTGTCAGGATGTAGACCCAGTAGGTTCCCATGTGACAGTCTCGTAGGATTCTACGGCTTCCGCCTCAGAATGACACAATGTTTCTTCCATCATCTGATCTCGGGAGAGAAATCCAATTGATGCCCTGGGATACCAAGAGACAGTCCGTACGCTTTCACCGACTCGTATCCTTCAGGGTGTATTCGATCAACGTGAAACACTCTTCCCGGAAAGATGATGATGTGCGTCGTCTGATTCTTGAAGTCGGCATACCAACTCGACGGGTCCGCCAGGAGCGAGTGGGACAGCGCTTCCGCGATATCATCACCCTTCTCATCGGGAATCTCAACCGTATGCAATGTCCACTTTTTCAACCACGGCGTCTGATGCGATTCCGTAACCGATTCAACGTTGGTCTCCAAGATATGCAGATCCTTGATCACGGAAGGATCACGCAGACTCTCCTCGATGATGATTCCTTTATACATACACATTAATTCAATTGTCATCCTGAGCGGAGCAAAGGATCGTTCTGGTTCCATGCATGAGCCCTTGCGCGAACGAGCATGATTCTTCAGCTACCGCCTCAGAATGACAATTACTTTTGCTTGGTCGGCGTCGTCATTTTCTTGCGCAACGCTTTCACTTCATCGCGCAGCACCGCGGCAAGTTCGAATTGCAACTCCCTGGCGGCCTCGCGCATCTGCTTTTCTTTTTCCGTAATCAGCTCCTCCGGCGTCTTGGACGAGGCCTGCGCCTCGAGCGCCAGCGCCTTGGCGGCCAGGTCCTCTTCCTTGCGGCGGACGAATCCCTCGGTGATGTCCTTAATGCGCTTTTTGACGGTACGCGGCGTGATGCCATGTTCCTCGTTATACGCCAGCTGAATTGCACGACGGCGGGTAATCTCGTCGAGGGCGCGGCGCATCGAGCCGGTCATCTCGTCGGCGTAGAACAGCACCATGCCGCTGACGTTGCGGGCGGCGCGGCCGGCCGTCTGCATGAGCGACGTTTCCGAACGGAGGAACCCTTCCTTGTCAGCATCGAGAATTGCCACAAGCGTGACTTCCGGAAGGTCGAGACCTTCACGCAGCAGGTTCACGCCGACCAGCACGTCGTACGTTCCCTTGCGGAAGTCGGTCAGCAGCGCAATGCGGTCGAGCGTGACGACGTCGCTGTGCAGATACCTGGCTTTGATCTTTTCACGCTCGGTCAGGTATTCGGTCAGATCCTCGGCCATCTTTTTCGTGAGCGTCGTCACCAAAACGCGCTCATGCTTGTCGACGCGCGTACGGATCTCGCCGATCAGGTCCTCGACCTGGCTCTTGGTGCGGACACCCCCCTCAGGTCCCCCCTTCGCAAGGGGGGAAGCTCCGGTGACCGGACGCACCTCGACCGCCGGATCGATCAACCCGGTGGGACGGATAATTTGCTCGACGATCTGCTGCGAGACCTGTCGTTCGTATGCGCCCGGCGTGGCCGACATGAAGACGACCTGTCCGACGCGCTGCTCAAACTCCGCCGCGGTGAGCGGGCGGTTGTCGGCGGCCAACGGCAGCCGGAAGCCGTACTCGATCAGCGTGCGCTTGCGGCTGGCATCCCCTTCGAACATGCCGCCGATCTGGGAAACGGTGACGTGTGATTCGTCGATGACCGTCAGAAAATCTTTTGGGAAGTACGACAACAGCGTGTCCGGCGGCTCTCCCGGCGCGCGGCCGTCGAAGGCGCGCGAATAGTTTTCGATGCCGTGGCAGAAGCCGATGTTCTCGATCATTTCCAGATCGAACTTCGTGCGGCGCTCCAAACGCTCAACCTCCAACAGCTTCCCTTCCTTCTCGAATTTCTTGAGCTGACTGTCCAGCTCAGCGCGAATCTCCTTGATGGCACGCTGCCGTTCCGGACCAGTCGTCATATAGTGCTTGGCCGGGAAAATCCAGACGTCCTCGATGTTGTCCTTGGTCTTCCGGGTGACCGGATCGATCATCAGGATGTCGGTGACCACACCGGAACGCGACATGATGCGGTACACGATCTCCTCGTTCGCCGGCATGACATCGAGCGTCTCCCCCACCGCGCGGAAACTGCCGCGCGTGAGGTCGGCCGTGGTGCGCGTGAACTGCATCTCCACAAGCCGTCGCAACACTTCGGCGCGCCCGGCCTTGCCGCCACGGACGATGTGCAGCGTGCTGCCTTCGTAATTCTTCGGGCTGCCAAGGCCGTAGATGCAGGACACGGACGCCACGATGATGACGTCGCGGCGCGTGAGAAGCGCCTGCGTGGCGGCGTGGCGCAAACGGTCGATCTCCTCGTTGATCATGGCTTCCTTCTCGATGTAGGTGTCGGTGCGCGGCAAGTACGCTTCCGGCTGATAGTAATCGTAGTACGACACAAAATACTCCACGACGTTCTTCGGAAAGAACTCGCGGAACTCGTTACACAACTGCGCGGCCAATGTCTTGTTGTGCGCGATCACCAGCGTCGGCCGTTTCAGCTGGGCGATGACGTTCGCCATGGTGAACGTCTTGCCGGAACCGGTCACGCCCAAGAGCGTCTGGTAGTGGTGGCCCTTGGTGATGCTCTCCATCAGCCCGGCAATGGCTTTGGGCTGGTCTCCGGCGGGTTTGTATTCCGTGGAAATCTTGAAATCCATACCAAAAATCAGCCCGCGCGGGCGTCCTCACTGCGCCCACTGGGGGTTTGCTTTAGCCTAGCACAACACGTTTACGACGTCTTCTTTTTCGCAGCTCTCCGCCGGAACATCATGTTTTGAAAGTACACATAGCCGGTCACGAACGCCCAAGCGGCGATCGCATTGTACGCAAGCATACTGATCCGATAATCACCGCCCGGAAAGCGCGCATTAAAACAGCTACCATATTCCGCGACGTTCATTTTATCATAGAGCTGCCAGCGCTCAAGATAACATGCCTCCCATTCGGGAGTTCCCGTCCATGATTTCTTGATGTCTGCCGGCGGGGTCAAACCGCGCTCCGTGCAGTCCCTTACCATTCGTTCATTGCCGTGGCCGGAGTACTGCGGGTAGCAGACCCCATCCGCGTCGCCCATCTGCGGCTGGATAGCGAGAAAGCCTGGAAGTATCAAAGGAATCTCGAGGTGGATCGGATTCGATACCGCAACGGTCGACCACGGCCACAAGAAAAAGATGATCGGCGTGATCGCGAGCGTATAAGCGACGGCGATCGTCAGCCCGCCGAGGATCGCATGCCGGCGGAGGAAGTTCCAAGGTTTCATACCAATAATCAGCCCGGTCGGGCGGTCTGCCTGGGCCCACTGGGGGCTTGCTTTACCCTAGCACGCCGCGTCGTTTTTGATAAAGCCTCCATGCAAACAGCGAAACGGAGGTAATCAGCCACCACGCAAGAAAATTCATCGCCACGACCTCAAAGCGATAATCGTTCCGGAAAAAATGAGCGTTGTAGCACTGACCGAACTCCTGGATGTTGAGATAGCGGTAGTACGACCACCGCTCGTTGTAGCAGGCGCTCCACTCCGGACCCTGTCCGAAGTCGACCGGTTTTCCTGGTCCGATCACGGGACTCAGTCCACGTTCCGTGCAGTCGCGGACGGTCCGTTCATTGGTGTGGGCACGGTATGCGGGAAGACAGGCCTCGCTGGCCGTCTGATTCTTCGACGCAATACCGAGAAATCCCGGCCAGGTCATCACCAAGTCAAGGTAGATGGGGTACCCCTGCGAGTCACCCTCAAACACCGGCGAGTGCGAATGGCCGAAAAAAATCGCGGGCCCGAGCAGGACGTGCACGAGCAGCGACAGGAGGAACCCACCCACCAACGCGTGTTTTTCGATCCAGCGCCAAAGATGCATAGGGCTACTCTAACATAAAAAAGAGACAGGTAATGCTACCTGTCCTCGTCGCCGACCGGCGGGGGCGGATCGGTATCCGACTTCCGCTCGACGTCGTCGTCTTCGACGTCCTTGACGTCGTCCTCGCTGGCCAGTGGCTCGTCCTCTGCGGCCGTCTGCTCGTAGATGAGCTCCGGACCGATGGAGTCCCGGCGCTGCGGCGGCGAGGTCATCAGCACCGGCGGGAAGTACGACGCCGGCGGCCGCTCCGAAACGCGGACCAGACGGGCGGCGATCTCCTGCATCCGCTCGGCGGTGAGCGTCTTACGACCGCGGGCGCGCGCCAGCCGGATGATGAGCTCGATCTTGAGGATGTCGCCCTCATCTTCCGCGACCGGCAGGTCCGGCAGCGGATCGTTAAGCCCGGCGCAGATCTCCCCGGCCGTCGCGTCGCTCAGCCGTCCGTGCATGCGCGCGCCGCCGATGGCGACGATGAAATCCTCGAACTCGGGGTCGGCCGTGGATTCGGCCATGGGTCCTCCAGACAGGCGGGTGTTCGCCTACGCGATGCGTACCGCAAAAAGACCCCCGCGTCAAGGGGCTGGGCGACCACCCCTTCCCCTCCTTGACAAGGAGGGGATTTTCGTTGCCGCATCGTGGATGGCCCCGAGTACCGAGCGCATCTCTTTCTGCACCTGAAGATTTGTGAAACGCAGGACGATCATGTCGTACGCTTCAAGATACTCTGTTCGTTGTTCATCGTAGGCCACTGCTTGCGGGAGGGCATGCTGCCCGCCGTCGATTTCTATGGCGAGCCGAATGTGAGGAGCATAGAAATCCACCACGAATGGTCCGACACCATACTGGCGACAGAATCTCACCGGCCACATGTCACGCCGACGGAGATACCACCAAAGTTTCCACTCCTCCCGAGTCATGACGCGACGAAGGATGCGGCGCTTCTCTTGGTCTCTTCCCCGGTTGAACACGAGTGTCATATGAACCATCGTACCGCAAACAAAATCTCCCCCTTGTCAAGGGGGAGCCGCAAGTCCCGCCGGAGGCGGGAGAGGGGGTCGCCTAGATCTCGTACGTCTCGCCGGGTGCCGCGACGGTCACGGGAAGTTCCAGATCCTTGGCAACGCGCTGAGCAAAACCGTCGGCCACCGGACGGTCGGCATGCGAGACGAACACTTTCTTGGGCATGCCGCCGCGCAGCCACTCCAAGAGCTTGTCCGCGTCGGCATGCGCGCTGTAGGCGCCGATGGCAACCACTCGGCAGCGGACGCGGATCTTGTCGCCGTGGATGCGGACCACGGACTCGCCGTCGTAGATGCGCCGGCCGAGCGTTCCCGCGGCCTGATAGCCGATGACGAGCACCGTCGATTTCTTGTCCGGCAGCACGCGCTTCAAGTGGTGCAGGATGCGGCCGCCGTTCATCATGCCGCTGCCGGCGATGATGATCTTGGGATGTGGCGAGTCGTTGACGAGCTTTGATTCGTCGCGTGTCCGCGTGACCTGCAGCCCCGGAAAGGAGAAGAAGTCGTCGCCGCAGTCGACGATGCAGGCCGCCTTGCGGTTGTAGTAGTCCTCGTGACGGCGGAACACCTCGGTTGCCTTGATGGCCAGGGGCGAATCCAGGAAAATCGGGATGTGCGGAATGTGGTTGTGC
>JBBUJK010000004.1:0-9875 GCA_038054875.1 Patescibacteria group bacterium | reverse complement strand
TATCTGCGCGACCGCGTAACAGATCCGCTCGATATCGCAGCACTGGATTTGCTTACGGAGTGGGTCCGTAAGGGCGACACCAGCGAACATAATCACGCAGAAATGGTGGCGCATGGTTCCTGGCTTCCGGCCGAGCAGTTGCACGCCTCTTACGTGCGCCACGACAAGGACTCGCTTGCGCTGTACGGCTTCGGCGCCGAGCTGTGCGAGAATGCATTACTGCGCGACCGCAACGAAGTTGAACTGGGAAACGATTGGAAGAAGCGCGTGGAGTTTGAAACGTCCTGGGGCAGGGGAGTCGGACTGACCACCGACGCTTCCGGTGCCGACGACTACGCGTACAGCGCCGGTTTCTCGCTGATCGTGTACGTCCACTCGCAGAGCGGCTACCGCGGTTACCGCGCCACGCCGAACAGCACCGTCGATTTGACCGCAACGTACGCCTTTCTCACGGAAACGGATCCGGCGGCGTCCTGGTTTTTGCATCACTCAAAGAAGCTTCTTCTGGCCGGCTCCGACGTGGCGCCGGAAACGCCGCTTTCCCAGCTTTCCCTCGACCAGTTGATCAAGGCCATCCGCTAGGGCAAGCTGAGGGCATGCCCGGCGAAACCGAGGAAATCAAACGCCGACTCGACATCGTCGAGTTTATTGGCGAATACCTGCCGCTCGTACGTGCCGGCGGGCCGAATATGAAGGCGCGGTGTCCATTCCACCAGGAAAAGACGCCGAGCTTTTACATTTCCAAGGAACGGCAGATGTGGCACTGCTTCGGCTGCGGCGAGGGCGGCGACGTCTTTTCCTTCATCATGAAGCACGAGGGGCTGGAGTTTCCGGAAGCGCTGAAGCTCCTGGCCGAACGCACGGGCATTCAGCTTGCACAATGGAATCCACAGGAACGCAGCGAGCGGATGCGATTGTTCGAGGTCGTGGAATTTGCGACGAAGGTTTTTGAAAAGTATCTGCGTGACAGTTCCAAGGCCGTACATGCACGCGCCTATTTGGAGAAGCGGGGAGTGAGCCCGGCGATGCGCGACGCATTCCGGCTCGGCTACGCGCCTGAGGGCTGGGACACGCTGATCACGCTGGCCGGTCAGCGCGGCATCGGCGTGCCGGAGCTCATCAAGGCGGGGCTTGTGTTGCAGAGCGAACGCGGCGGCTACGACCGTTTCCGCAACCGTCTGCTGTTCCCGATCCGCGACGTTCATGGCGCGGTCGTGGGTTTTACGGCGCGCACGCTCACCGATGATCCGAACGAGCCCAAGTACATCAACACGCCGCAGACGCCGCTCTACAACAAGAGCGCCGTGCTCTACGGACTCGATCGCGCCCGACAAGCCGCCAAGAAGGCCGATCTTGCCGTGGTGGTCGAGGGCAACATGGACGTCATTTCGTGCCATCAGGCCGGGTTTGAGAACACCATCGCCGTGTCCGGCACGGCGTTCACACGCGAACAGCTCGACCTGATCCGCCGCTTCACCACGCGCATTGCCGTGGCCTTTGACGCCGATGCCGCCGGCATACGCGCTGCGGAAAAAGGGATTGATCTGGCGATCTCCGAAGGAATGCAAGTGCGCGTCATCGAGCTGCCCGAAGGCGCGGGCAAGGACCCCGACGAAGCCATCAAGAAGGATCCGTCTGTTTGGCGACGGGCCGTTGAAAATGCCATGCCGGTCATGGACTGGTTCTTTGCGCATGCCTTCCTGAACGCTGATTTGGACCAACCAGAAGCCAAGAGCGCCATTGGCCGGATCCTCCTGCCACGCATCGCGCGGATGCCCGACGCGATTGAGCGCACCCACTGGCTCCAGCAGCTCTCCAAGCGTTTGAACGTGCCCGAGGACGTGCTGCGCGGTCAGCTGCTAGGCGCGCCAAAACCGAAACGACCGGACGCCGCTACAACCGCAGAATCGCAGAAAGTCGCTAAACCGAAGCGGGAAACGCTGGCTGCCGAGGAGTTCCTTGGGGTACTTGTCGTAGAGCCCGCCCGGCTGCCAGAGGGCATGGCCGTGGTGGCCCCGGAAATGATCACCGACCCCGACCTGGCCGACCTTTACCGGTCCATGATCGTGCGCTACACTGGCGGCGAGCAACCCGTTCCGGACCCCCATGCCCCCGAGGTGCCCGCACGCGTCCTGGCGACGCTGTCCCGGGTGATCCTCCGGCGGGAACGCGCGTCTGTTGAGACGCCCCGTCCGGACGACGAGCTGCGCAGCCTCTCTGCCATTATCCGTACGGCCCATTCCCGCTCTGAACAGACGCGGTTGGCCGACCTCCTTCGGGATGCCGAAGCGCGCGGAGATGCCGACGCAGTCCGATCACTCACGCAGCAGATCCAGGCGCTGATTTCCGAAGGCCCCGCCTGACGGGGTCGTGACCGTATGGCCAAGATGCAAAAAAAGCTCGCCAAAAAATCCGCGACTTCTCGAAAAAGTTCAAGGCCGGCCAAAAAGAAGACGGCCGCCAAAACCAGAACCATTCTCAAAAAGAAGTCAGTCGTCAAAGCCGCGCCTCGCCAGAAAGCGCCGCCGCCGGATCCGATCACGCTCGAAACGCTGATCAGGAAAGGACGCGCCCGCGGTTTTGTCACCGAGGTCGAATTGTTGTATGTCTTCCGTGATTTGGAGGAGTACGTGCGGATGTACGAGGATGTACTGGACCGCTTGGACGCTGCCGGCGTGCAGGTCATTGAAATGAAAGAGGGCGTGCTTGGCTCGGACAAGGACCGCGCCGACGCGCTCGGCAAAATCCGTTTGGTGCAAGACGAGAAAAAGGTCGTTGACTTCGCCGAGCTCTCCCAGGACTCCATCCAGATGTACCTGCGCGAGATTGGCAAGATTCCGCTGCTGACCAAGGACGAGGAAGTCGCGCTGGCCAAGCGCAAGGAGCGCAATGAGAAGGAAGCGGAGCGCCGTCTGATTGAGGCGAACCTCCGGCTTGTCGTGTCGATCGCCAAGAAGTTCGTCGGCAAACAGTTGTCGCTTTTAGATTTGATCCAGGAAGGCAACATCGGCCTGTTCCGCGCGGTAAAAAAGTTCGAGTATCGCAAGGGCTACAAGTTCTCGACCTACGCCACCTGGTGGATCCGTCAGGCCATCACGCGTGCCTTGGCCGACCAGTCGCGTACCATCCGCATCCCGGTGCACATGGTCGAAACGATCAACCGGTTCCAGCAGATCGAGCGCCAGCTGATTCAGGACCTCGGCCGCGAACCGCTGCCGGAAGAAATCGCCGCCGAGATGGGCGAGGAAATCGAGAAGATCCACCACATCATCAAAATCAGCCAGGACACCGTGTCCCTGGAAACGCCGGTCGGCGAAGACGAAGAAGACTCGTCGCTCGAGGACTTCATCGAGGACGTCAAAAACATCACCCCGGATCGCGCCGCCGCGCTGCAGCTTTTGAAGGACTATGTGCGCGACATCATCAAGGACCTGTCGCCGCGCGAACAGAAAATTCTCGAAATGCGTTTCGGGCTCGTGGATGGCGTCTCCCACACGCTCGAGGAAGTCGGCAAGGAATTCGACGTCACCCGCGAACGCATCCGCCAAATCGAAGCCAAGTCGCTCGATAAGATCCGCCAGCACATCGGCATTGAGAAGCTGAAGGATTACTAACGACTAACGACTCCAGCTATGTGGTTCCCACTGATCGTCTTCCTCGTCATCCTGTTCTTCGCCTGCATCGTGCAGGTCAACCAGTACGAACGCGCCATTAAGTTCACGATGGGCCGCGTCACCGGCATGATGGAGCCGGGGTGGCGGATCCGCATTCCGGTCTTCCAGTTCATCAAGAAGGTGGACATCCGCCTGCGCACGCTCGACCTGCCGCCGCAGGACGCCATCACCCAGGACAACATTTCGGTGAAGGTCAACGCCGTGATCTACTTCAAGATCGTGGATCCCAAAAAGGCCATCATCGACGTGCAAAACGTGGAATTCGCGGTGTTCCAGCTGGCGCAGACGACCATGCGCAACGTGGTCGGCGAGGTGCCGCTCGACGACTTGCTGTCGAAGCGCAGCGAACTCAGCCAGCGCATCGAGAAGATGGTCGACGAGCAGACGCTCACCTGGGGCGTGGAAGTCACGGGCGTCGAGCTCAAGGACATCAACCTGCCGGAGTCCATGATCCGCACCATCGGCAAGCAAGCGGAAGCGGAACGCGAACGCCGCGCCGTGATCATCAACTCGGAAGGTGAAGTGGCCGCGGCCGCGAACCTTTCCAAGGCCGCACGCATGCTGGCCGAAACGCCGGGTGCGCTCCACCTGCGCACGCTCAACTCAATCAACGATATTTCCTCGGATGCGTCGAACACCATCGTGTTCACGATCCCGATGGAAATCCTGAAGGCCATCGACGGCTTTGCGAGGAAGATGGACACGCCGAAGTCTTGATCAGTGAAACAAAAACGTCCCGCCAAGGCGGGACGTTTTGTATTTACCGGCGGACGGAAGCGGAAGCCGCTGCGGGATCAAGTAGAGCAGCAAGTTCCCGCCAGGGAATCTCCACGTGCTGCGGACCGGCGGCGTAGGCGGCAACCTGGTACGGTTCAAAGTGCAGGGTGATGCCGTCGCGGTCCATGGTCCAGGCCGCGAAGTTTTCCGCGCGCGGTCCGGCGCCCTGGCGGATGTCGGTCGAGAGCGCTTCGAAATCGTCGCCCGCACCCGAGAACTGACGCTCAAGGTCGGCGATAGCCAGCGTGGAGAAGCGGCTGATCCAGTCGGCCTCGTTCACGAATAGGTCGTCTGTTTGAATGTCCCGCGCATGGATGATGTCCCAGTTCAACGTCTTGTAGAACGAGTTGGGGTGCGCGGCACCAGCGCTGTAGACCGAAGCTTCGTATCGGACGCTGACAATCTCCGGCGCGAGGAAAGCCATGGTCGCTTCAATATCAATAGTGCTCTTGGATCCGAGCGGATCCGGCGCGCCGGCGTCGGTGACCTCGCGCTTATACTGATCCATCCAGGCGATTGCAGTCTGTTCCAGTTCTCCATTCAGTTGTTCGGCCTGTTCGATCGTGCGGATGCCATCGACCTGCGGATAGAGAATGTTGATTTCCATCGTCGGAGTTTTTTCGGAGAACGTCTCCATGCGCACCGTGAGTCCATCTGTTTCACCGCCGCCGGTTGCGGAGACGTTGGTGTTCGGTGTCGGTACGGCGGGGGAGCGACCGGCGAACCAGACGAGTCCTGCGCCGAGGACGGCTAGGCCGGCAACGAGGACGGCGAGTTGGGCGGCGGGATGGAGAGACGGACTGTTTTTCATAGAACGATAAACGAGTTCACAGTTTTCCGAGGTCGATGGTCGTGTCAATCCGGATCTGCGCCACGAAGTCCGGAATGTGGCTGACGATGAGTACGGCGCCTCCGTAGGCGTCGATGGCCTTGGCGATGACAGACAAGTGGCGGAAGTTAATGTGGTTGGTCGGCTCATCGAGAATGAGGAGTCCTGGTTTCATGAGCATCAGACGGGCAAAAACGAGCAGTCCCTTTTGTCCTTCTGAGAGATCTGCAATCCGGCTGGCGAGCACCTTGCCATCCAAGAGAAAGCCCGCCGCCGAGGCGCGCAACAGCTGGTCATCCTTTTTTTCCATGACATCCTCCAGACAGGCGTATGCTGTTTGACCGTAGTCGAGTGTGGAAAAGTCTTGGCTGTAGTAGCCGACGCGCACTTCTTTGCCGATCGTGATGCCTTCGGCCGTATCGTTGGCGATGCGTTGCAGAAGCGTTGACTTGCCGATGCCGTTCGGGCCGGCCAGCAACACATGCGATCCTTTGCGGAGCGTCAGATCAAGCTCTTTGGTGACATGCTCTCCGCTCTTCATGATCCCGATCTGCGTGATGTCAAGAATTTTGCCGTTGAAGTCGTACGGAAATTCCTGCAAGGGGATGGTGAACTCGCGGATGGTCTTATCCTCGCGACGCACCTCCACAATGCTTTCTTCCGCACTTTCGGCTGCCTCGCGCATGCGTTTGGCCACCGAGCGCAATTTGCCGCCTTTGTGAGCAAAGACTTCCGCCTGCTCCCGCTTCTTCCGGATCTCCGTTTCGGCGCGCGCGTTCTGCATGTGTTCGCGCTCAATGCGCTCGGTGATCTGTTCGACTACGTTGAAATAGTTTCCCTGGTACTGTTCGACCTTCTGCGTGTGCACGTCGAGGTAGAGCACGCCGTCCGTGAAGGTGTTCAAAAATTCGGCATCGTGTGAAATCACTAGAACGGTCTTCTCATACATCATCAGGAAGCCGGTGAGGTGGTCGATCCCTTCCTGGTCCAGGTTGTTGGTGGGTTCATCGAGCAGCAGCAAGTCCGGGTCTTGGATCAACGCGTAGGCCAGAAGCAAACGGGCCTGCTGGCCGCCCGAGTGAACTTTCACTTTCTTCTTGAGATCCGTCGTCAAATTGACCGCGTCCAGCACCGTGGCAATACGTTTGTCCAGGTTATACGGCACCTCGGTGAAGGTCGTCGCAAAAAACTCACGCACGGTCAATTCCTTGTGTTCCGGTGTGACGACTTGCTTGGCAACGCCGATAGTCGCTTCTTTGGGTGTCGTAAAGATGCCGCCAGACGTCGGTTGCAGCGCGCCCGTGATCAGCTGAAACAGCGTTGTTTTTCCTGCGCCGTTCTGACCCATCAGCGCCACCTTTGCGCCGTTCCTTACCGAAAAGGAAGCCTCATCAAGGATGGGCCGGTGTTCGCCGTAGAGGAAGGTGACGTCGTTGAAACGCAGGACAACGTTATCGTTCGCCATAGCCCGACGAGTATACGCCGGAATGTGCAGTATTTCAAGGGGCGAGAGGATATACTACGGAGCGAAGGTGTCTGCGTGGGTGTGCGTCTGTATACGGACAGAATACCGTGTCTGGTGCATCTTTGCGAAACGATGCAGTGCCGCTGCGTTGACGGCCCCCGCGACGGCAGGTATTCTGGCGTCGTCATCACATATTCCGGGGTAGCTCAGCGGTAGAGCAGTGGACTGTTAATCCATTGGTCGTGGGTTCGAATCCCACCCCCGGAGCCAAAGCAAAACGCTCGTCCTTGTGACGGGCGTTTTGCTTTCTCTTGGTGTGAGTGGAATTCTTATAGGTAGTCTGTGCTCACAGATCAATTGACCTGCTGATGCGTGGGAGTATCATATCTACAAGGAATCAATATCTTTTTCTGCTGCTATGCGTACAAAACGTACTATTTCGTTCTTACTGACATCACTCGTGCTCATCGGCGCCGGTTGCGGTCAGAGTGCGTCCGTGGCCACGAATGGCACGCCGACCGAGAAGCCGAGCACGACGACGTCGGAATCATGCGGAAACCCGTACTTCGGTTTCAAGCCCGGGTTGACAATCGCATATAGCGTCACGCCATTTCAGCAAACCGCAGGGGACTCTGACTACACGACCAACATCGTTGGCGTATCCGGTAACACCGTGACAGCCCGCACGGAGATGGCCGGCGGCATAACATCCAACGTAAAGGTCAACTGCCTGGACCACTCCGTTATCTCCACGGATGGCCAGGATTTTAAGATGACGGTCGTCTCGTCCAGTGGCACCTTCATGCCGTCGGACGTCAAAGCTGGCTCCACATGGAGCAATGCACAGACGGTGCAGTTAGAATCGACCAGCGACGCGGCCGTTGCCGCGGGCATGGGTGTGTTCACTATCACCACAACGGAACAGAGCCGTGCGGTCGCCGATGAGTCGGTCACGATCAAGGCCGGCACGTATAAGGCGGTCAAAGTCGAGGTGACGCGCACTTCGACCAATGAGTTCACTGGCTCGGCAGCAAACAAGACACCGCCGTCGACTTCGACATCCGTTGAATGGTGGGTGAAAGGCATTGGCATGGTGAAGTCCATAACAACGGGGGAGGGCAGCACCTCGACCATCGAAGCAAAGTCAATCACCGGAGCCTGACTTGCGACGACGTACGAACGACAGACGGAACGGAAAGAGGACACCAAAATCTCAGCTCAAATGGCTGGGATTTTGTTATACTGAAGATATTGAATTGGGGTTAGATATATTTTCAGCAATATGAACCAGAACAAGAGATATCTTAAAGACTTCCATGCCCAGGGTTCCTGAAACGGAGATCCAACTTGATTTTGTGCGCTCCTCCGGTCCAGGCGGGCAGAACGTCAACAAGACGTCCAGCAAGGTCCAGCTGCGTTGGCACGTCGGTGGGTCGCAGGCCTTTACGGAGGCGCAGCAGATGGTCATCCGTGCGCATGCGGGGAAGCGATTGAACAGCCAGGACGAAATCGTGCTCGCTGCACAGACGGAGCGGTCGCAATCTCAGAATCGGGACGAGGTGATCCAGCGCCTGCAGGATTTGGTCGCCGAGGCGCTGGCGCCGAAAAAGAAACGCAAAAAGACCCGCGTCAGCTACACGCAAAAACAGAAGCGCCTGGAAGACAAGCGCCGCACCGGCGCCGTGAAGCGAACGCGCAAACCGCCGCGAGGGGAGTCATAGCACGTCTTCGGAGAATTGGTATTTTTTGTTATACTTGGTTCATGAAAATCGCGACAAACGTCCACCGCGACGCGTTTGGGGGAATCACGATTTCGAACCTCGCCCTCTTCAACTGGCTGGAGAAGAAGGAGGATACCATTGTCGGGATCGAGTTCATCACTTCGCGCCATGTGTTTGGTCCGTCGATTTTTCGGCATTTCGATCCGTTGTTTTTCCGGCACCACATCATCAACGGCATCGACATCATTCCGCGATTGCCGTGGGAGAAGGCCTGGAACCGCGACGCGTTGCGGCAGCGCTGGGACGTGCTTGTGGAGACGACGAAAGAGGTGTTGCGGCGCGAAGTGCCGGATGTCGTGCTCTTGAACGGCACGTATTATGCGCCGTGGATATTGGCGACTGCGGCGCAGGAGCTGGGCATCCCCACCGTCCTGCGCTACGCCGGCGTTTTGCAGCGAGAGGTGAATCCTCATACGGGGTACTTCACGCGCCGGCGATTGCTGGCGTATGAGCGTTGGATCGCCTCCATGGCCGATGCCATCATCTACCCGTCGTCGCTGTGCCGTTCCGTGGTGGAGACCGACATCTTGGGGCACGCCGCAACACACGCTACGGTCATTCCTAATCCTGTTGAAGCGCACGGCCTGCTGGCGCGGCGACTGGTCGGACGCTACACGATCGCCGCGGTCGGCCGCTGGTCGCGGATCAAGAACTTCCAAGCGTTCGTCACGCTACATGAGGACTTGCTCGCCGAGCGCTGGCCGCACCGCGCCATGCTCGTCACCTCCTACCGCGACCGGAAGTTTCATATTCCGGAAACGATCGAGCGCACGGATCCGATGAGTTACGAAGATCTCCAGAAGTTTTTCCGGTCCATCAACCTGCTGGTGGTACCGTCACATTTTGAGACATTTTGTAACGTGGCCGCAGAGGCCGTCGTGCTTGGCACCTCCGTTCTTGTTTCGGAGAATGTCGGCTTTTCGGAAATTTTGCGAAAGGCCGGACTTGGACGAATGGTGATCAAGAACTTCGACGATCCCGCGCGCGTCGTCACCGCGGTCAAACGCCTGGCCCAGACGCGGCTGCTCAAGAAGGAACAAGCCGCCGTCGCCAAGTTGCTCGAATCGCACATCGTCCACCATCGTATTCTGGCCGTCCTGCAGAGCGTCCTCAAACGGAGCGTTGCATAAGGCGCACGTTGTCATTCCGCGTCCTGCCACGTAGGATGCGCAGCACACATATGCCTGGAGAAGGTCTGAGCAATATCCGTATCGACGGCGAGAAACTTCTGGTTTTGGAGGATCTTTTGGGCATGGAAAAAGCGCGCGAGATGGCCCAGGCGCAGAAGGTGAAGTCCTTCGGCGGCATCATGAACATGCTCAACCGGCCGAAAGCCGAGGACATCGACA
>JBBUJK010000003.1:0-5341 GCA_038054875.1 Patescibacteria group bacterium | reverse complement strand
CGGCTGCGCCAAAGGACCGCCGCCGCCTCCCACACCATCGGCAACCGCGGAAGCGGCCTACGTGCTGACGGCCTTGAACGGCAACACAGCCTACGACCGCGCACCCGTGCCGACGCAATTCGGTTGCGAAGACCGGCTCACGCTCCAGCGCGTCATCGTGCCCCGTTCGAGTCGTCCTGCGCTCGAGACGAACCTCAACACCATGTTTGCCGTGCGCGACGCCGATGCCGAGAAGCTCGGTTTGCACACGCCGTTCGGCGCACAGGACATTCGGGCCACCGTCACACAGGAAGACGGCAAGACCGTCGTCGATATCTCGCCGCAACCGGTCAGCGCCGGCACCTGCGCCGATCCGCGCATCAGGAAGATGATCGAAGAAACCATCAAGCTGTCGACCACGGACGAGGTGGAGATCCGCGTCGAGGGTTCTACGAAAACGTGGCGTTGCATGGGTGATATGTCCGGTCGTTGCCGCTAACGATGCCGGTTGTTAGGATGCGGCGACTATGACCGGTTCCGAACTGCGCGCACTGTTCCTGCGTTTCTACCAGGAGCGCGGACACACCATCATCCCGAGCGCCTCGCTCGTGCCCGAGAACGACCCCTCGGTCCTTTTCACGACGGCCGGCATGCACCCGCTTGTCCCGTTTTTGTTGGGCGAACCACACCCGGGCGGAAAGCGCCTCGCGAGTGTCCAGAAGTGCGTGCGCACGCAAGATATCGACGAGGTCGGGGACAATCGCCACGACACGTTTTTCGAGATGCTCGGCAACTGGTCTTTGGGCGACTACTTTAAGAAAGAAGCGATCAGCTGGAGCTTCGAACTCCTGACCAGCAAAGAGTGGCTAGGACTTGATCCGGACCGTCTGTACGTGACGGTGTTCGCGGGTGACGAAGATGCGCCGAAGGATGAGGAGTCCATCACAGTGTGGCGCGATCAGTTCCGCTCGGCCGGCATCGAGGCCGCCGTGGCGGACGCAGCCCGACCGGATATCGCCTCCGGCGCGCGTATTTTCCTGTACGGCAAGAACAAAAACTGGTGGGGACCGGCCGGACAAATCGGCCCGTGCGGACCGGATACCGAAATGTTCATCGACCTGGGCACGCCGCACGACTCGGCTTTCGGCGAGGTTTGCCACCCGAATTGCGACTGTGGTCGCTTTCTGGAGGTCTGGAACGACGTCTTCATGGAATATCGGAAGACCGAGGACGGGCGCTTCACGCCGCTGGCCCAGAAGAACGTGGATACCGGCATGGGTTTGGAGCGCATCGCCATGGTCATGCAGGACAAGCGGACGGTTTTTGAGACGGATCTGTTTTCGCCGCTCATGGATTGGATCGCGCGAGAGGCGTCGAGCCGCAGCGACCGCGGCGAGCGCATCGTGGCCGATCACGTACGCACGGCTTCCTTCATGCTGTCTGATGGCGTCGTGCCCACGAACGTGGATCGCGGATACATTTTGCGGCGGCTGATCCGCCGTGCCGTGCGCTATGGACGCATGCTTGGCTTCGGATCGAATCGGCTCGCTGGTCTGCTTGAGGTGGTCGTCAACGAATATGGCGACGCTTATCCGAATCTTCGGGAGAAGCGCGACGTGATCCTTTCGGAATTCCGGAAGGAAGAGGAAAAGTTCGAACACACGGTCGAGCGCGGGCTGAAACAATTCGAGAAGCTCGCGGAGGAAACTTCGGCGACCGAAACGATCACCGGTGCGCAGGCATTCGATCTTTTTCAGACCTACGGATTTCCGCTTGAAATGACCATTGAGCTTGCGCACGAGCGCGGGCGAGGCGTGGACAGCGGGGAATTCATGCGCGCTTTTCAGGCACACCAGGAAACCTCGCGCACCGCGGCAGGCACGTTCAAGGGAGGTCTTGCTGATGACTCGGTCGAAACCACACGTCTGCACACTGCAACGCACCTACTGCAACGCGCGCTCAAGAATGTGCTCGGCGACCACGTTCAACAAAAGGGGAGCAACATCACGCGTGAACGGCTGCGCTTCGACTTCACTCATGCCGAGAAGATGACGGCCGAACAGCTCACCGAAGTCGAACAACAGGTCAACCAAGCCATTGCCGATGATTTGCCCATGAACTACACGGAAATGACCACGGAAGAGGCCAAAGCCGTCGGTGCTATTGGCTACTTTGAGGACAAATACGCCAAGCTGGGCGGAAAGATCAAAGTCTACCGGGTCGGATCGCCGGATAAGGGATACTTTTCTGTGGAAATCTGCGGTGGGCCGCACGTCACCCACACCGGAGAGCTGGGCAGCTTCAAAATACAGAAGGAAGAAGCTGTAGCTGCGGGTATTCGCCGTATTAAGGCGGTTGTAGCAGGTCCCAAAGCATGAAAACGCTCAATAGAGCCACTCTTTCTGTCCCCATCTGCTCTATTGACGGGTTTTTTAGTGCCGTGTATAGTTTGCCCAGTTTCGACAAGGCCTGGGCGTCTTGCTCAAGCATTTCTGTTGTGTTAGATTCCCCCGCACATGGGTGAGCAGCAAAGTCCCTCCAAGGACTTCATCGAGGTGAAAGGGACCGTTACGGAATTGCTCCCGGCGGCTGCCTTCAAGATCACTCTCGAAAACGGTCATACCATCATTGGTCACCTGTCAGGGAAGATGCGGATGAACCGCATTCGTCTCCTACCCGGCGACCAGGTCAAAGTTGAGCTTACGCCATACGACCTCACCAAGGGTCGCGTGGTCTATCGTTTCTAGGTCCATTTTTTATATCGCATGAAAGTTCGTTCGTCGGTCAAACCCATCTGCCGGGACTGCAAAGTCATTCGCCGCAACCGCAAGTTGGTGGTGATTTGCAAGGTTCCCAAGCATAAGCAGCGGCAGGGCTAATCCGCTCCACTGTATGGCTCTCGCCCGCATTGCAGGTGTCACCATTCCACAGAACAAGCGCACGGTTATTGCGCTGCAGTATGTCTATGGCGTCGGCGCAACCCGCGTGAAAGAGGTTTTGGCAAAAGTGGGCATCGATGGAAATAAGCGTGTCCAGTCGTTGACCGAGGATGAGATCAACAAACTGCGCGACTACATCGAAAAGACCTACCGCGTGGAAGGCGAACTGCGCCGTGAGGTCATGGCCAACATCAAGCGGCTCAAGGAAATCGGCAGCTATCGCGGCTCCCGGCATATCAAGCGTTTGCCGCAGCGCGGCCAGCGCACCAAGACGAACTCGCGCACCGTCCGCGGCAATGTCCGCAAGACGATGGGAAGCGGACGCATCAAATCCGGCATGAAGACCTAACCATCCTATGGCTGACACTGAGGTCACAAACGCTCCGCTCAGCGGGGCTGTTGCGCCGGTAGCTGCGGAAGGAACCGCGGAAAAAGGCGTCAAAAAAGGAGTTGTTCGCGCCCGCAAGAAGAAAGCGGTGCGCACGGTTCCGATCGGTCGCGTCTACGTGCAGGCCACCTACAACAACACCATCATCACGATGACTGACCCGCACGGCAACGTGCTCGGCTGGTCGTCCTCCGGAAAGATGGGTTTCACCGGTCCGAAAAAGGCCACGCCGTACGCCGCGTCCATCACCGTGAAGGATGTGTGCGATAAGCTGAAGGACGTCGGTTTGCGCGAGGTCGCCGTGTTCGTGAAGGGCATTGGCTCCGGACGCGAAGGCGCTATTCGTGCGCTCAACGCAAATGGTCTCACGGTCACCGCCATCAAGGATGTGACGCCGATTCCGCATAATGGTTGCCGCCCGCCGGGCGTGCGCCGCATCTGATATGCCGCGTACTCTTACCACATCCTGCAAACCTTGCCGCCGCGCCGGCGTCTCGCTCTGCGGCCGCAAGAAGTGCGCCGCGCTCAAGCGGAGCTTCCCCCCGGGTGCTCACGGGCCGACACGTCGCATTCGCCTCACGCCCTACGGCATCCAGCTGCGCGAAAAGCAGATGGCGAAGCAGATCTATGGCGTCAAGGAGCGCCAGTTTTTCAACTACTTCAAGAAAGCAAGCCGTACGCGCGGCAACACCGCCGAGATGCTCGTACGCATGCTCGAAATGCGGCTCGACAACGCCGTCTTCCGTCTCGGCTTCTGTGTGAACCGTTTCCAAGCCCGCCAGATGGTCTCTCACGGACACTTCGATGTGAACGGCAAGCGCGTTGACGTGCCGAGCGCGCAAATCCGCACGGGTGATGTCATCAGCGTCCGCGCCAAGATGCATAGTTCGCCATTCTTCGTGGCCGCTGCAGAACAGCTTAAGAACACCCAGCTCCCGAGCTGGCTCTCCCTCGACGCCGGCGCTTTGTCCGGAAAGGTCGTGGCTGAACCCGCGGGTGAGGAGTTGCGCCAACCGTTCGACCCTAAAATCATCGTCGAATTCTATAGCCGCTAACGCTATGGAGGATATCCTCTACCCGTCGAAAATCGATTTGCGCGATGGCGCGCAACCTTACGAGGGAGTGCTCACAGTCGAGCCATGCACGCAAGGTTATGGCACCACGGTCGGCAATGTGCTGCGCCGCGTGCTTCTGACGTCACTTCCGGGCGCCGCCATTACGGCTGTCCGTATCAAGGGCGCTCAGCACGAATTTTCGGGCATGCCGAACATCAAAGAAGACGTCCTTGAGCTCGTCCTGAACCTCAAACAGGTTCGCATGAAGTGCTACTCCGAAGAACCGGTCAAGTTGAGTTTGAACGTGACCGGAGAGAAGAAGGTCACAGCCGGTGATTTTGCGAAGAATTCGGACATTGAGATCATCAATACCGATCTCCACCTCGCTACGATCACGGACAAGAAGGGCACGCTCGAGATGGAAGTCACGATCGAGCGCGGCCGCGGGTATCGTCCGACGGAAGAGCGCAGCAAGGAAAAGATGGAACTCGGTACGATCGCCGTGGACGCGATGTTTTCTCCGGTCCGCAACGTCGGATTCGCCGTTGAAAACGTCCGCGTCGGCGACGTCACCAACTTCGACAAGCTCATCATGACGATCGAAACGGACGGCACGATCACGCCGAAAGACGCCGTGCTCGAAGCCAACAAGATCGTGCTGCGCCACTTCGCGCTCATCAACGAGCTGGAAGGTGCGGGCAAGGGTCCGATCGACGTGGCTGCGGACGACGAATTGATGCTGGCAGCGCCGGTGATTGAGGAAGCACCAGCTCAAGACGCCGCTGCGACCGAACTCGTGGAAGGCGAGGATAAACCCAAAAAGAAGTCCGCCAAGAAGAAGGCCTCTTAATATGCGTCACCGGAATACTGGAAAACTTCTTACTCGCGAACAAGCCCCGCGCAAAGCATTGCTTCGAGGTCTGGCGACGAGCGTCGTGCTGTACGAGAAAATCCGCACGACTCATGCCAAGGCGCACGCC
>JBBUJK010000002.1:0-37387 GCA_038054875.1 Patescibacteria group bacterium | reverse complement strand
GTCGAGCGCTGGGACCAGGTCACCAGACTTTCAAAATTGATCTTATAACGGTTCCCAACCACCACATAGACAACGTCCTTGTCGGCAATGGCGCGTCGGACCGTTTGCATGCTCACACCAAAAAGACGAGCTGCTTCGGAAACGGAAACGCGGATGATGCGATCAGGTGCTGACATACGTGTTTGTATACACAAGCGTATACAAACACTGTGGATAATGCAAGCATTCACCCCCAAGCGACGTATGGGAATGGTGAAAAGGCACCCTCGCCTTTTGCTTATTCACCCCGGAAACACTACACTCCCCGGTATTCGTTGGTCGACCGAGGTGTAACGGAGTGAGAATTTCACCGTCTATTGTTGTGTCGAACAGCCTACAGGACAAACTGCTCCTGTTTCGCATCCGCCTGCAGAGAGATCCTCAGGCATTTGCGAAACTGTACGACGTATATGTGAACCGGATATACCGGTTCGTGTATTTTAAAATCCCGTTGGCCGAGGACGCCCAGGACATCACCTCTGAAACTTTCCTGCGATTCTGGAACCAGGTGCAGGAAGGCGCGCAGGTGACGCACGTGGGCGCCTACCTCTATCGGATCGCGCGCAACCTCGTGGCGGACCACTACCGCACGCGTCAGGATGCGCTGTCGATCGATGCCGCCCCGGATCTGGAGCATCTGCTCTCCGATGCCAAGGGGCTCATCAAAATAGAGGAGTCGCTCGACATCGCCAAAGTGCTGAAGGCGCTCCGGCTGCTCAAGGACGAGTATCGGGAGGCCATCATCCTGCGCTACGTTGACGAGCTGTCAACCACGGAAATCGCCGAAGCCCTGGGCAAGAGCCCGGGCAACGTCCGGGTGCTCCTGCACCGGTCGCTCGGCACGTTGCGGACGCTTCTCCACACCACGCCCCCTTCCCCCCACACATGACCTCGAAACAGATTATCACCACGCTGTCGCACCTGCAGCGGCTGCGTATCGGTGGCGAGCCAGATCCCTCCTGGGTCCACTCGTCCCGGACGCAGCTGCTGGCGCGCATTGCCGAACAGGCACCTGCGCGCGTTGGCGCGCATCGGACTTTTGGCGCGCTGGCCGGCGTGTTTTCTTTTGACGCAGCCGCACTCGTGGCCCGTCCGGTACTGGCCGGTGTCTTGGCCGTTGCTGCGGTCATGGGCAGCGGCGTCGGCGTTGTCTCCGCTTCTTTGGGGAGCATCCCGGGCGACCCGCTCTATCAAGTGAAACTTGCCAGTGAACGGGCCCGCATTGCCGTGGCACAGAGCGCCTCGGACAAGACTACGCTGCGCATTGAATACGTCGGCCGCCGTGTGGACGAAGTGTCCCGCATCGCCGGTAGCCCGGCGAATGACAACGGCTCCCGTTTGAACACCGCGGTCCAGCACATCAAACAGGATCTGGGTTCCGTCCAACAGAGCTTGTCTGACATGAGCAAGTCCGCGGAACCGAAATCCATCGTGGAAGTCGCCAAACTCGTAGACGAGAAGTCCGAAGAGTATTCCGTCACATTGGAGAATACCAACGATCAGTTGTCGGCATCTGATCAGATTGGCGTGAAGGAAGCCAAGGCCATGGTCGAGGACATTTCCGTGCAGGCCGTGGGCGTGCTCGTACAGGCCCACGCCAATGGCGCCATCTCCAACGACGATATCGCCGCCGCAGTCGGCGATAAAATCGAGAACATCATCAATAAGGCAAATCAGGTTACAGAGGCGAATGCCACCACATCCACTCAGGCGCTGCCGGGAACAGAAACAGCCAACCAAGCCCTGACCGCGCTGGACGCTGCCAAGGATCTCTTGGGACAACAGGATTATGTCTCCGCACTCACCAAAGTAATTGAAGGAAAGGAATTGGTGCACGCAGCAGAAAAGATCGTTAATGCCACCACCCCCATCATCATCGGCGGCAATACCTCGGTCGGCATTGCTCCGTTGACTCCGACATCTACTTGCGGCACCTCCTCGTGCCAGCCGCCGCAAGAGACTCCCACCACAAGTGAGCCCACTGGGGTAAGCACCAGTACCTCTCCGTCCTCGGGCGGGTAAC
The DNA here is from genome assembly GCA_038054875.1 of Patescibacteria group bacterium. Taxonomy (GTDB): domain Bacteria; phylum Patescibacteriota; class Patescibacteriia; order 2-12-FULL-57-11; family 2-12-FULL-57-11; genus SCUL01. The sequence continues at coordinate 35,325 of JBBUJK010000002.1, read as the reverse complement.
TTGAAAGATGACCGGCGGCTGAAAAGTCGAGCCTCGAAAGGGGCGCTGCTGTGTCGATATTCATGTAATGTCAGAATTCTCCCAATCTATGCAAAAGGCAGTTCAGATGGGTAAGAAGGCGCTCTCGTGGGGCGTGGTCGCAACGACCATCGCTTGGTCCATGGGTGTGGCGACGTTCGCCGCCCCGTTGGTTGCCAAAGCGGCGGTATCGATGCCGGCCGGTTCCCTCGTGAAGGGCAGCCGTATCTCCGTGTACTACGTTGGTACGGACGCTAAGCGTCATGCTTTCCCGGACGCGAAAGTCTACAACTCGTGGTACCCGGATTTCTCCGGCATCACCACGCTCTCGGATGCTGATCTGGCGACGATCCCGTTGTCGGGCGCGAACATCGTGCACCGCCCGGGAGCGTACCTGATGAAGATCATGTCGGTTCCGTCGGTCTATGCCGTCGAACCGGCCGGCGTTATCCGCGCCATCTCTTCGCCGGCGGTTGCGTCGGCACTCTGGGGTTCCGCTTGGGAAGCCCGGATCCGCGACGTCGACGACTCTGTGTTCGGCAACTATACGCTGGGCGCAGACATCACCTCAAACACCTATCCGACGGCTTCGCTCGTGAAAACGGCGTCGTCCCCGGATATCTGGTACATCGACGGCGCTTCCAAGCGGAAGATCACGGCTGACGGATGGACCGCCAACCGCTTCCGCATGGAGTTCGTGGTCACGACCACGCTCGACCTGTCGGTTTACACGACTGGTACGGACATCTCCACCGGCAGTTCGCAGTTCAACGACACTGCGCAGCTCGGCGGTGTGATTCCTCCGGTCGGCACCGGCTCCGGTCTGACGCTCGCTACGGGTTCCAACAATCCGGTGGCGATGACGATCGTTGACGATGCGACCACTTTGGGCGCTCAGGCCCTTATCCCGTTCCTCAAGCTGAAGCTCACCGCTTCTGCTGATGGCTCGGCGACGGTCTCCGGCCTCAAAGTGCGCCGCGGCGGCATTGCGTCTGACTCGAACATCGGCGAGGTCTACCTCTACGAGGGCGACACGCTGACGACGCAGCTCGGCCGCTCCACGACCATTTCTTCCGGCGTGATCACCTTCACGGGATTGAGCATTTCGATCCCGGCCGGTGGTTTCAAGGAAGTCATGGTTCGCGCCAACCTGGCTGTTCCGTCCGTTTCCAACTCCTCGAAAACCATTTCGATGAGCGTTGAAGCGGCGGACATCACGGTCTCCGGTTCCACAGCGGTTTCCGGTTCGGCGATCGGCAACTCGATGATGATCACCACGGTCACCGATCTCGGTGCCGCGCAGTTCCTGAACGTCACCCCGACATCCAACAACACGGTTGATCCGGGTCAGACGAGCTACGAATTGTGGCGCTTCAAGATCACGGCGGCTGGTCAGGACATGGTCATCAAGAAGCTGACCTTCACCCAGATCGGTTCCGTGCAGGACAACGCCCTCCAGAACTTCAAGCTCATGGATGGCGCGACCCAGCTCGGTTCCACGGTTGCGTCCATGACTGCTTCTAAGGTCACCATCGACCTTTCTGGCATGACGGATGGCGGTCTTGTGATCACGAACGGGCAGACCAAGCAGCTCGGACTCGCCGGCGACATCGTCGCTGGTTCCGGCCGCACCTACCGGTTCTCGATCCAGGAACGCACAGACGCGATCGTCTGGGACAAGAACTACCAGGTCTACACGGTCCCGGAGAAGGGCGCGACCAACGCATGGGCGGTGGTTCAGCCTAACGACGGCGCAACTCCGGAAGTGGCAGTCTCGACGACTGTCAACTCCGGCCGCATGACCGTTTCCGTTGCTTCGGATTCCCCGAACACGAACGTTCCGGACGGCGCCACCGCGGTGACGCTCGCCAAATGGACGTTCACGGCTTCGGGCGAAGACGTGAAAGTCGACAACCTCAGCGCAAACTGCACCCAGACAGGCACCGTTACCCTGAAGAACGTCAAGCTCATGCTTGATGGCGCTCAGGTCGGCACGACGGACGCCACACAGGTCTGCGGCACGGACGCTGACAACAGCTACACCTTCGGCAACTCGTTCGTTGTTCCGGCCGGTTCCGTAAAGACGCTGTCCTATGTGGCAGACTTGACGGACACAACGGTCGCGACTGACGACACGATCATCGCCTCCCTGACGGTTGGTTCGTCCAACGCACAGGGCACGGTGACGCTCGAATCCATCAGCACCTCCTCGGCCACCGGCCGCACGGTGACGGTGAAGAGCGGCGCCGTGGTCACGTCGGAGGATGCATCCTTCACGGACCGCACGGCTGGGAACCCGTCTGGCGTGTTGGGCGCACAGGGCGTCAACATCGGTCAGTTCGTGGTCACGGGCGGTGGCGAAGACGCCACCATCACCCAGATCGTCCTCACGGACGACGTCGCCGGCGCGGGCAACACGCTCGCGGACACCTTCCAGAACCTCAAACTCTGGAAAGTTGACGGAGCCACGCTGACCCAGATCGGCAACACGGTCGGCACATTGACCGACACGGATGCCACGACCTACACGTTCACCCCGTCCACGGCCTTCACGGTCGGAGCAGGTGCGACGCAGGTCTTCAAGATCACGGCCGACATCAAGTCGGGCGGCACAGTCCTCACGGCTGATGGTGTGATCTACCCGTCCAAGGTCTCGGCCACAGGTGTGACCACGGGCACGGACGTTTCTGACAACGACGGCACCAACGCCGAGTTGCAGAACGTCTGGATCCTCGCCAATGGTAACCTGTCGGTCTACCCCGACTCGGCCACCCCGGTCCGCAGCACGCTCGTGCTCGGCTCGACGGTGAACGAGTTGGCCCGCTTCAAGTTCGACGCGTCGGTCAATGAAGACATCAACATCACGAAGCTCGTGATCGGTGATGCCATGACCACGGGCGGCGTTGTTGCTGCCACTGGTACGCTCAAGAACTTGAAGCTCATTGACGTGACCTCCGGCGTACAGTACGGCGGCACGATCGCTTCGCTCGACAGCTCGAGCACGGGTTCCACCATCACCCCGGTCGCCATCTTCGACAACATCTCGAACCTCCGGGTTCCGAAGAGCGGCTCCATCGTGATTAAGGTGGTCTCCGACCTCTCGAGTCAGGTCGATGGTGGTATGTCCAGCTCGACGCATCGCCTCGTGATCAACCCGGACTACGTGTGGCACGTGACCTCGACGGACGGCATCGCCGCCGTTGGAGGGAGCTCCACCCGTTCCGTGATTGCCACGGGCGCAGATTCCGGGTTCTCGATCTCGACAACGTCGTTGGACTTCAACACGTCGTCGGCGAACTCGAACACGGACGCAGTGGTAGCCTCCAACTACTTCGACGCATTCCGCACCAAGATCACGGTTGCGAAGTCTGCAAGCTCCCCGTCCGGGACGGTCTCGGGCGGTGACGACCAGATCGTTGCAATCTTCGTGGTGTCGAACAGCGCGAACGTTGGGAACTACACCGCGACGCTCCAGTTGATGAACCTCGAGATTGGTTCGACCATCTCGACCCATCAGTCAACAGCTCGTCAGGTGAAGGTCTGGAGGGACTCGGTGGGATCGGGCAATGACCTTGTCACGACCACGAACTTCCCGACTGGCTTCACCTCGACTGAGTTTGAGTCGAACGGTGGCTCGTTCTTGGACACGGACATCTCTGCTGATTCGTCCCGCACGTACTACGTGACGGCCGACACGCATGATGCGGCAGCGGACAAGCGGCTCACCGTTGGCATCGGCCTTGGCGACATCAAGTGGTCGGACGGTACTACGTCCAACATCACGATTGTCGACTCGCTGCCGGTCACCGGTAACACGCTCAGCTACTAAGCTGAAACACGGCCGCATGCGTTGCTAAAGAGCGCATTCCGCCAAGCAAACCCCGGTCCTCGCGGACCGGGGTTTTGCGTATGTACGGGGGTCCATCAGAGTGTTAGTGTGTGCCATATCTATGTCATCAGAACTCCGTTTGCGGGTTATTCGCGTGCTTGCCGTCGTGCTGGCGACCAGCCCGATTTGGTACATCCCCATCACGCTTTTCCCGACCGTCTCGGGGAAGCTTCCGATTGCACTTGTTCTTATTGCCGTCGTTGGCGTGCTGGCGTCGATAACGCCTGCTGCTTCGACTCGCGCGGCACGTCCGCTTGTGATTGCCGTCGGCATATTCGTCATGGTGTCTGCTCTTGCTGCCGCGTTCGGCGTGGATTGGGAACAGTCGATTTGGGGGAGCGCCGCTCGCGGCACCGGACTCGTCACTATCGCGGCATGTGTGGTGTGGTTTTTGTCTGCGCAGCGTTTGCTTACGGCGCGGGATTGGCGTCTCTTCTGGTGGGCAGCGGTCGCAGCCGCCGTCGTTGAAGCGTTTGTAGTGATTGTCGAGGCCGCTGTTCCCGCGGTGCGTGCCATTTTTCATGAACAGGGGAGATACTCCGGATTGATCGGCAATCCGGCATCGCTTGCCGGCTATCTCACCATGTCGATGGCCGTGCTTGTGCTGCTCGCGTCCGCTGCAAAACGCCGCGGCCGCGCCGTGCTCGCCGTTGCAGCAACAGCCATCGTGACAGCGCTGTTCTTGACGGGGACGCGCAGTGGCATTGTTGGTCTTGCTGCAGCCGCAGCCGTGGGCATCGCGGTCATCTTTTTTTCCGGTCGGCGCGCGCATCGGCTGGCAATGGCCGTCGGACTTGGTGTCGCCGTCGTTCTGCTCACGGCGGCGTTCGTGGCGCCCTGGGGAGCGCTTGAACAGATCGGTGTGCCATCAGGCTTCGGTCGCGTGCTCAACTGGCGCGCGTATGTGAACGACCCGACGCGCATTCTGGAATGGAAGATCGCGCTTGCGAGTTTCCAGGCGCGTCCGTTGCTTGGCTGGGGGCCGGAAAATTTTCAGGCAGCGTTTGACCGGCACTACGATCCGGCGCTGCTGCGGTACTCATTTTCGGAAACGGTTTCCGACAAGCCGCACAACATTTTCCTCGAGATGCTTGTCGCTGGCGGCGTGCCGCTCTTGCTTGCCTATCTTGGACTGTTCGCTGCTGCAGCATGGGGCATTGTTCGGCTTCGTCGGCAAGGAAGCATGACGGTTGTCGAAGCCGCTGCCGCAGGAGCCATGCTCGTGGCGTATGCGGTCCACGGGCTTTTCCTCTTTGAAACATATCCGACCGGGTTGCTTTTCTTTTCGCTCCTCGCCTTTGTTGCCGCCCGCATGCGCAGTTCTTCGGCAACGGAAATGATGCGCCCGCCGTTCGTTTTCCGAATTGCGGCAGGTGGATTCGCCGTTGTTGCGCTCATTGCAGGTCTCATGACCGTGCCAGCGTCAATGTCGGCGCTGCACGCTATCGAAGCGGACACGCCAACCATCTGGACAAAGAACGCGCGTTTTGCTTTTGATGCCTGGTCGGTGCGCCATCGGGAAGTTGTCAAAATGCTGGCACGCGATTTCATTAATCGTGCGGTAAAAAATGACGAGACATTGCCGTTCTTCCGCGACAATGTACGGATCATGCGGCAGCAGCTCGAAAAGGAAGCCCGGTGGCACCCCGGTGATTTCACCGTGCAGTTCATGCTTGGTCAGGTTCTGGCTATGGAAGGTGAGTTGTATGCGTCTCCGGACGCGTTGCAGCAGTCGCTCGCTGCCATGGAACGCGCCGACGTCATCTCACCGCGCCGGCAGGCCGTGAAGTTCCAACTGGCCAAAACGCTGCTGCTCGGCGGCAAAAGTGCCGAAGCCGTGAATGTCATGCGTTCGGTGGTGGCGGAAGACGAGACGCTCCAGGAACCGCACTGGTTCCTGGCGCTGGCACTGACCGCGGCCGGGGACCGCGTCGCCGGTGCAGACGAACTGGCGCGTGCTTTGGCGCTCGGTCGGCTGGGGAAAATGCGCGATGAAAAGAACGTCCAGGAACTGCTGTACGTCATCGAAATCTACGATGAGGAGAAGCGGTACGCGGATATTGTTCCGCTCTACGAGACACTGTTCGACATCGACCCAAAGAATGCTCAGTGGCACGCCAATCTTGCCGCGACGTATGAGAAGCTCGGTAAACCGGAGCTTGCCGCGCTTGAGGCGCAGCGTGCCGTAGAGATCGATCCTACGCTCCGTGAAGCCGCGGATCAGTTCATCAATCGTTTGAAGTCCATTCCATGAGCCGGCGTTTTCTCGACATCCTCTTGCTGCTTTCTGCCGCCCTCCCCCTTGTTGTAGTGAAGGGAGTCGCGAATCCGTTTTTGACGCCGCGCGAAGCGCTATTTCGAGTCATTATCGCCATTGCGCTTCCGTTCGTCGTCGCTAGTATTGCGCCAACGCGTCCACGGTTGCGCGCCCTCGGCTGGTCGGTGTGTGCCATTCTTGCCGCAGGACTTTTCGCCACCGTGACATCGATCGACCGCACCAACAGCTTTTGGGGAAATCCGGAACGACTGACCGGTTATCTCGATGTGATCCTTGCTGTTATTGCTGGCCTTGCACTTGTTCACGCTTTCCGCGTGCCACGTCGTCGCGTTCTGTTTCTTTCGGCATGGACGGCGGTCTGGGGCGTTGTGGCAATCTGGGCGTTGCTTGAAAAAGTCGTGCCAGGATTCTGGGCGCAGTTCAACGGCGACGGTACTCGCAGCGTGGCCACGATCGGCAACGCAATTTTCCTGGCGCATGGTCTGATCCTGGCGCTGCCGCCCGCGTTTGTCTTCTGTTGGACACGATTCCCGAGCAGGGGAGGACGTTGGGCTGCAGCAGCTGTTGCAACAATTTTTGTGTTCGCGGTGCTTGCTACGGGAACGCGCGGTGCGTTCCTTGGTTTGCTTATTGGAGCCAGCGTTTCCGCGCTGTTGTGTGCGCTGTGGTCTTCGCGTCGCGCAGTGCGCGTTGCGGGCATTGCAGTTCCGGTTGCGGGATTGCTTTTGCTTGGGGGGCTGTTTTTGGCACGGAACGCGTCCTGGCTTACTGCGCTCCCGCTTATCGGCCGGACGGTTGCGATTTTTGAATCAGATACAAGTCAGGTGCAACGGTTTCAGCTTTGGAACGTCGCATTTTCCGCAATCCACGCCCGACCATTCTTCGGCTGGGGACCGGAAAATTTTGATACTGCACTCGATCGCTTTTACGATCCGGGCATCACGCGGTATGCCGTGACGCAGTCGTTTTCCGACCGCGCGCATAATGGCTTCCTCGATGTTGCCGCAGCGTACGGACTCATTGGTCTGGTGGCATGTGTGGCGTTCCTGATTGCTTTGGGTGCACGCGTCGTTCAGGCACGGCGGAGGGGGAAGATCAGCAACATACCGGCCGCTGCGCTCATCGGCGGCCTGATGGCGTATGTCGCTGCCGCGGCAACGGCATTCGACACGCAGATCAGCTGGATGTGCCTTGCGGTGTACGCGGCCGTTATCGCGTCGCTTGATGCACCTGCTACTTCGACAGTGCGCTTGTCACCAAAGATTCGCACCGCGTCGGTCGTCTCTGCCGCCGCTCTAGGTGTGGTACTGATTGTCGTCACCATACCGCTTGTCCGTGGCGCCGTTTTGGTGCATCCCGCCGTGACTGCGGCGCCGGATGCTGATCTTTCGGAACCGGCGTGGCAAATACAGACGTTCGCAAATCCATACCGCGCCAGTCAGGAGCAACGTATTGCCAACGAAATATTCAAGCGTCTCGGTAACGCGCCAACCTGGCTTCCTGCATACGCCAATCAAATCAAGTTGGCCGAAGTTTTGATGCGCGACGCCGTGGCGCGACGGCCGGAAAATTTCGGCGCGCATTTTACGCTGGCAAACGTTCTGCTCCTTGAAGCGATGCATGGCATCCAACCGTATGACGAAGCCTTGCGGGTGTTTGAAGAAGCGCGGTTGCTCGCGCCGCGCCGGCAGATGGTGGACTTCCAGATCGGAAATCTCTTTTTGACGCGCGGCGACGCGGCATCGGCAGTCGCGGCGTTTGAACGTGCGCTCGCGCTTGATACATCCATCGCCGAGTCTCACTGGCATCTGGCCCGTGGTCTGGCAGCAGCCGGCGACACGGCGCGCGCCGCGGCGGAGTTCCGGACGGCATGGCAGTCCGGCTTCCGCGATCCGCGTCCCCGCGAAGAAGACGCCGTGGCGATCAACGCGCTCAGCGATGCAGGCGACCTGGAGACTATTCGCGACATCTACGCATATCGCGCCGAGGTTGCCGAGACGGATGCGGATCTTTGGGCAGCGCTTGCCGCCGTCCACGCGGCGCTCGGCGAACGCGAGGAAACGATTGCCGCGCTCCGGACCGCCGTGCGTCTTGATCCGACACTCCGCGCCGAAGCAGAACTGTTCATCCAAAAATACGGCCTGCCGCCGGATACACTGACTTTCTGAATATGCACGAACGCATCGAAAAAATCTGCCTGCGCATTCTACAGGTCGCCCTGCCGCTCGCTTTCCTGACGCCGCTCGTCTACATCAGTGAAACGACGTTCCCGTTCGTGGTCGGCAAGGTTTGGAGCTTTTGGTTGTTCGTGGACCTGCTGGTGCCGTTCTATGTCGTGCTCCTCGCGGTCGCACCACGATACCGACCGCGCAAGGAGCCGCTTCTGATCGCCGTCGGCGCGTACATGGGCGTGCTTCTGGTTTCTGCAGCATTCGGCGTGGATGTCTGGCGGAGCTTGTGGTCCAACCATGAGCGCATGACCGGCGTCGTAGCCATGCTGCATTACGCGACGTTTTTCCTGATGACAGCAACGGTGTACCGCACGCGTCGCGAGTGGCGGATGGTGCTTATGACCTCGCTCGGCGCGAGCGCCATCATGACCGTGCTGGCATTGTGGGAGCACGGACACCCGGGGTTCATGGCCAACACCAGCAGTCGCCCGTGGGCCACGCTCGGCAATACCATCTATTTGGCGAACTACCTACTATTCCATCTGTTCTTTATCGCCATCCTCGTGGTGCGGAAGTCGCTGCCGTCTTCCGTGCGCATGCTGCTCGTGCTGCTCGGCTTCGTCGAGACGATCGTCCTCCTGTTCACGCAGACGCGCGGCACACTGCTCGCGGTTATTCTGACCGCGGTGATGCTTCTGTTGTGGCTTGCGATTCGTGAGCGGAAATATCGAAAGGTCGGCATTGGGACGCTGGTGGCACTCGTTGCGGTATTTAGCGTCCTCTTCGCCAATCGCGCCCAGCCGTTGGTCCAGAATATCCCCACTGTTGGTAAACTTCTCAACACGACGCTTTCTGAGGGTGGCGGGATTCGGACGCGCATAATTGCTTGGGAGATCGCGCTCAAGGCATTTCAGGACAAACCGCTCTTGGGTTGGGGTCCGGAAAATTTCTATTACGCTTTCAACGCCCACTACAATCCCGAGTCGTACCGATACGGTCAGTACGAGACGTGGTTCGACCGGCCGCACAACACGCTGCTCGATGTACTTGCTACGACCGGCGTGCTCGGGTCCGTGGCCTACGTGGCGTTGTTCATCGCAGCGTTTTGGACGCTTGAGAGAAAAATTCGTCTCGGCGAGATGCCGAAGTGGGAGGGGATGCTCACCGGCGGCATGCTCATTGCTTCTGTGTTGCAGAATCTGACGGTCTTCGATTCGCACACGTCGTATCTCTATTTTTTCCTGTTGCTGGCAATGATTGCGGCACGGCCGCTGCCGGAGACTGTGACAGGAAAAATGGTGGGCGGCGTCACGCTCGGCGTGGTAACTCTTGTTGCTGCTGTGACAGGCATTGCTCTTTCCGTATGGCTCGTGATTATTCCATATCAAGCCAACCGTCTGGGGTTGATTGGCACCTCGTTTGCGCGTCTGAATGGCGATTTGCAAAACGCCATCGCCGTCTACGACCGCGCGCTCGCATTGCCGACCCCACATAAGAATGACCTGCGGATTGACGGTGCGCGCGAGGTCGCGGAGCTGATTTCGCAGCGCGATGTTCCGCCGAACGTCGCCCGACCGGCGTTGGAATGGGCCATCGCGCGCGTGGAAGAGAATTATAAGAGTCGTACGGACACGTATGACGCCCTCCTGCTCGGGCAGCTGCTTCTTTCCTACGCACAGTTCGATTCGACCGCCATCACCCGTGCGCGCGACGTGCTTGAGAAGGCGCATGCACTTTCTCCTGGCCGGCAGCAGGTGGTTTTTGCACTCGTGCAGGTTGCGCTCTATGAAGGGCGCGCCAACGATGCCGTGGCATTGCTTGAGGAAAGTCTTGCGAAGGAAGAGCGGGTGAAGGATGTGCATTGGAATCTAGCGTTGGCGTATCAGGCGGCAGGTAATCTCCCTGCTGCGGCCAAGACCATCACGCGTTCACGCGAACTCGGCCATGAGTGGGCGAATGCCGGCGAGGTTGCATTCGCGGTGGAGGTGTACCGCGGCGTGGGAGAATTCGATGCGGCAAAACAAGGTGCGGATTTGCTCGTGCAGGCGTTGCCCAAAGACGGCGACGCGCATTTGATTCTCGCAAAAGTCCTTGCGGACATGGGCGACAAAGAACGCGCCCGTTCCGAGGCGGAACTGGCGCGTCAACTGAAACCGGAATTGAACGATCAGGTCATCCTGCTGCTGTCACAGATCCGGTAATCGCGGCGTACAGCGCGAGCGTCTCGCGCGTCATGCGCGCTTCCGTGAAAAGGGTTCGCACCGTGTCGGTTGCCGCCTTTCCAGCGCGGGACCACTGGTCGCGCGCGGCAAAAACATGCGTCAATCCATTGGCGATGTCGTCCGGTCGCGTCAGCCAGCCGTTCATGCCGTCGGCAATGACGCTTGGGATGCCGCCGACGGACGTTGCCAAACAAGGGAGACCGGCTTCCATTGCCTCGAGCAGCGTCATGGGCAACCCTTCTTTCACGGATGGCAGAACGAACAGGTCGAAACCATCCATGAGCGCGCGGGCGTCCGGACGCGCACCGAGCAGATGCACGCGCGTGCCGCTGGATAAGCGTTCCGTTCCACCGCCGATCAATACGAGATGCGTAGCCGAATCATTTCGGTCATTGAATGCTGCAATGAGTGCAGGAAGATTTTTTGCCGGATAGGCGTTGGCTACGCAGCCTATGATCAGCGCGTTCGTTGGGATGCCTGTAGCAACAAGCGCAGCGCGTGCCGCATCGCGGTCATGCACGGTGGAAGTCACGCCGAGAGGAATCACGTGCAGGCCGTCGCGGGATCCGACGCCGGCATGGCGAGCAGTATCGCGCTCTTGAGGCGACAGGACGATCGTTGCATCGCGTCCGCGGGCTGCCAGACGTTCAAGCCAGCGATAGAAGAAACGGGTACGTCCAGGTTCAAGGAACACCCAGCCATGCGCGGTGAAAACATGTCGTGGGCGTGGCCGCAGACCAACGAGCGCGAGTGGCGTGAGAAATCCTGCTTTGGAGGAGTTCGCGTGCACGACATCCGGACGCAATTCGCGAATCAGCCGTCGCAGCTCGCGAACCGCGGCCAGATCGCTTCGCGGATGGATATTGCGTCGCAGCGTCGTCACCGTGCGGTAGGTGATGCCTGCATCGGCGCACGCTGCAGCCAGCCCACCCGCCCCGATCTCGTCCCGAGCCGCGTCGAGGGACGCAGTCGAGGGATCGGGTCCGGCGGCGACCGTGACGCGCCAGCCAAAAACCGCCGCGGCGCGAGCCATGGTCAACACGTAACGCTGTGCGCCGCCCAGATCGGATTGGGTAACGACGAGAAGAAGACTGCGGTCGGTTTTCATTGACGAACGGCTAAGAATACCCCATCATACGCAGGAAATTGATCGAAACACAACGATGTCCGATATTGACTACAGAGCGCTGCAGGGCAGCACAGTGCTCGTCACTGGGGCTGCCGGATTCATTGGGTCGCATCTTGTTGACCGGCTGCTTGCGTTAGGCGCGCGAGTGGTGGGCGTCGATAATCTAAGTACGGGTTTCGATCAGAATCTTACGGATGCGCACACACATTCGGAGTTTGTTTTTATTCGCGCAGATGTGAACAGCTTCGAAGAAGTCGCGCAAATATTTTCCACGCACAAGATCGACTACGTCTTCCATTACGCCGCGCTCGTCGGCGTGCGGAATGTCATTGAGCGGCCGCTCGAAGTGTTCAAGGACATCGACGGCATCAAATTTTTGCTTGCGCTGTCACATGCGCATCGCGTCAAGAAATTCGTGTTTGCTTCTTCTTCCGAAGCATACGGCGAACCGGTGGAACTGCCGGAACGCGAGGACGGCGTACTCAATGTTAACGCCGACGATCCCTACGGATTGACCAAGCTCGTTGGTGAAAACATGGTTCATAACTATTGGAAGCGTTACGGCATGCCAGGCGCGGCGTTGCGTTTCTTTAATGTCTATGGACCGCGCCAGAATGCCTCGGCCTACGGGTTTGTGGTTGGCATCTTCATGAAGCGCGCCTTGGCAGGGGAACCACCGGTCATTTTCGGCGACGGCAAAGCCACGCGCGATTTTGTGTACATCAGCGACAATGTCGAGGCCGGTGTCCGCGCACTGTTGGCGGATGCCGCCAACGGCAAGACGTTCAATATCGGCAGCGGAAAACAGGCGACCATTCTCGAGTTGGCAGAAAAGATTTCCACGCTCTCCGGAAAAAACCTGGCACCCGTCTATGAGGCGGAACGTGTCATCGAGGTCCGGTATCGTTGTCCGGATGTGACGCGCATGCGGGAGCTGCTCGGATTTGAACCGCAGGTGCCGCTCGACGAGGGGCTGCGCCGTACCTACGAATGGTTCCGCACGGGCCATGCCTGAGAAACCCACCATCACCCTGTTCTCCGCTTTCTACGATCCGTGGATGAGCGGGGCCGAACGCTGCGTACAAGAAGTGGTAGACCGTCTTTCCGACCGCTACCACTTTGTGCTTTTAACTTCCCGTCTTTCGCGCCGCGTGCCGGCGCGAGAAACGCGTCCGTTCGGCGAGATCCGTCGGCTCGGCATCGGGCATCCGATCGACAAGTGGTTGTTTTGCATTCTGGCGCCGCTCGCTGCGCTCGGTATCCGCGCCCGCGTCGCGCACGCCGTCATGGAATCATATGCCGGCATCGCACTTTGGGTGTTCGGTCTGCTGCGGCCGCGGGTGCGTCGCGTGTTGACGCTGCAGAGCGGCGACTTGGATAGCGACAAAAAACAGCGGCGGATTCCCGACTGGTTGTGGCGGCGGATTCACACCTCTCCGGACCGCGTCACTGCGATCAGCGGCTTTCTTGCCGCGCGCGCCGTGCGTCTCGGTGCTGACCCGGCACGGGTTTCGGTCATCGCCAACGGTGTGGATCTTTCCCGCATCACGCCGCAGCGACCGGAGGAGCGGGTGCGGCATCGCATCGTCTGCATCGCGCGGCTGGCCTGGGAGAAAGGTCTTGGCGATTTGCTCGCTGGGCTGGCCCAGGTGCGGAAGACCGTTCCTGACGCGCATCTCGTGCTTGTCGGCGACGGCGCCGACCGTGCGGCGCTTGAAGCGCGCGTCAAAGAACTCGGTATCGTCGCGGCCGTGACGTTCCGCGGCGCGTTGCCCAATGCCGAGGCGCTGGCCGTGCTCCGCACCGCCGACGTGTTCGCCTGTCCGTCGCTTGCTGAAGGGCTCGGTATCGTCTTTATTGAAGCGCAGGCATGCGGCGTGCCGCCGGTCGGCACCAGCGTCGGCGGCATTCCTGACGTCATCACGGACGGGGAGAGCGGTCTGCTTGTCCCGGCGAATGATCCCGAGCGACTTGCTGCGGCACTGACGCGCACGCTCACCGACGAACCGTTGCGCGCGCGACTTGTGGTCGGATCTTTGGCATCAGCCGCGAGGTTTGACTGGAAGAAGATCATTCCGTCGTACGCTGATGTGTACGAACGTCTCGGTACGGCACGCAGTGTGTTATTTGCGACCGGTATTTTTCCGCCGGCCATCGGCGGTCCAGCGACATATGTGCAAACGGCTGCGCCGCTTCTTGCCGCGCGCGGGTGGCGCGTCGACATCGTGACCTACGGTGACGGAACAACCGCTGTGGCACCGCCCGGCTCGACGCGCGTCGTTGTTCCAGCAACGCTGCCGTCCGGCGTCCGACATCTCGCGTACTTTTGGCGCGTTCTGCGCCGCGCCCGTTCATCGGACATGATTTTCGCCATGGATCCGGTCTCGGCTGGGTTGCCGGCCGCCCTTGCAGCGATGGCGGCGCGCCGTGCATTCGTCATCAAAATCGTCGGCGACTACGCCTGGGAGCAAGGACAGTCGCGGTACGGCATCACTGATTTGCTCGACGTGTTTCAGACAAAGCGATATGTCTTGGCAGTGGAACGGCTTCGTCGCATCCAACGTTTCGTAGTGCGCCGCGCAATGCGCGTCGTGACGCCGAGTCACTACCTCGCTGGCATCATTCAACAGTGGGGCATTCCGGAGACGCGCATTCGTGTTGTCGAGAATGCGGTCGATGCGCATGGACTGTTTGCGGCACCAGATGCCACGGCACTTCAGACACGTTCACCCGAGATCGTCAGCGCCGGACGATTTCTGCCGTGGAAGGGGATGGCGCAGCTTGTGGCGGCCATGCCCGCGATCCGCGCCCGTGTTCCTGGCGCGCGGCTGACGCTCATCGGCGACGGTCCGGAACGGAAACGGATCGAAGCGGAAGTCATCCGGCTCGGACTTGCAGACGCTGTTGTGCTCACCGGCCGACTGTCGCACGACGCGGTGCTGTCGCGGGCGGCAGCGGCGCGTGTCTTCGTGCTCTACACCGGCTACGAAGGATTCTCGCACCAGCTTGTCGAAGCTCTGGCCGCGGGCGCACCCGTGGTCTCGAGCGACGCCGGCGGCAATGCCGAGGTGGCGCGTCAGGAAGAGAACGCGCTGGTCGTCCGCTATGGCGATGAGAACGCGCTGGTCGTCGCGGTCGTGCGTTTACTCAGCGACGCAGATCTTTCCGCGCGGCTTGCCGCAGCCGGACAACACACCGCCGCGCAATACACCGTGGCGCGCATGACCGAAGGCCTTGTTGCGGCGTTGTCCGACATTTCCTGATATGACCGTGCGCGTCTTCATGATCAGCCGCGATCCGGACGCCGTGCGTCCCGGTTCGCAGACGGCGAAGCGTATCGCGGAGTATGCCGCACAGGGAGCGGAGATCACCGTCGTGTTGGCCTCGCTGCCGCGTTTCCTTCCCGTTCTCTGGCAGGGGCTCAGGACGGTGCGTCGCGGCTGGGTCGTGACGAGCCAGGATCCGTTCGAGGCGGGGCTCGTCGCTTGGATCGTCGCACGGTTTCGCGGCGCGCGTCTTGAACTACAAATGCATGGCGATTTTTTGAATCCGACCTGGGCTGCCGAAGCATGGCATCGGCCACTTCGGCTTTTTCTGGCTCGCTGGCTGTTACGTCGGGCTGATGGTGTACGCGTACCGAGCCAACGGGTGGCTCGTTCACTAGAAAAGATTTTTCGATTAGGTCATGTTAAGTGTCCTCAGATTATTTCCGTTCCCCCAGGTCGTTTTACTTCTATTCCAACAGCAAACCGCAACGAACAACGCATCATATATGCCGGTAGATTCTCTCGAGAAAAGAACATACCCCTTCTATTGAACGCCTTTAGGATATTACAGAATGAATATCCGCAACTCCACTTGATTTTGATTGGCGATGGAGAAAAGACTCCGTACCTGAAAGAGATGCGAGAATCCTTTGCACATGATCGTGTCTGGCTTGGCTCATGGACTGGATCAGGAATTGTATTCGAGATTCCTGCAATTTGTGCGCTTCCCTCCCGACACGAATCTTGGGGACGGTTCGTTATTGAAGCATCCTTAGCTGGTTGTCCTGTCGTCATGACCGACGTCGGTTGTGCTGGTGAAGTGATTATCGACGGGGAAAGCGGTTGGGTAGTGCCGCCCGGCGACGAAGCCGCATTTGTTGCGGCGTTGCGAGACGCTCTCGGGCATCCTGACGAAGCGCGCCGTCGCGGTGAGAACGCCCGTCGCGCCGCAGCTGCGCTTCCGAATGCCGAGGAGATTGCCCGCCGCGTCGTTGCGGCGTGGATGCATCTGGCTCGGGCGTGATGAATCACGCCCCTACGACCATGACATATTCCTTCATCATCCCCGCCTACAACGAAGCCGCCGCCATCGGTGAAGCCCTGGCGCGCGTTTCCGCGTACGCCGCCCGTCTCGGGGATTGGCAACTCATCGTCGTGGACGACGGTTCCACGGATGCCACGGCGCGGATTGTTTCTGAAGCCGCAACGCGCGAGCCGCGCGTTCGACTCGTCCACTTGCCGGAGAACCGCGGCAAGGGTGCTGCGGTGCGTGCCGGCATGGCTGTAGCGACCGGGGAGTGGCGCATCTTTCTTGATGCCGACCTTTCGACGGAGCCGGAAGCATTCGAAGGATTCCGCCCATACCTTGCTGATAACGACATTTTGATTGCCTCGCGGTCCGTGGTCGGTGCCGACCTTGTGGCGCGCCAGCCGTGGTGGCGTGAAAAGAGCGGCCGCGTTTTTAATTTTCTTGTTCGCCTCATTGTCGGATTGCCGTATCGGGATACGCAGTGCGGGTTTAAATGTTTCCGCACGCCGGCGGCGGCGTTGTTCGCTGACGTTACGACAGAAGGATGGGCTTTCGATGTTGAAGTGCTGGCGCGCGCGCGATGCGCCGGGTTGCATATCGTGGAACTTCCTGTTCGTTGGCGGCACGACGCAACCACCACGGTGCGGGCAGGCGCATTGTTCGGCATCATGCGCGATTTGTGGCGGATCCGCCGATTGACGAGGGTGGCTGAACGGCCTATTGTGAGGAATCCGTTATGAAAAATATCGCCCTTATCGTTGGCGCGCGTCCGAATTTCATGAAGGCCGCACCGCTCTATGCCGCACTCCAGCGGCGCGGCGTGCAACCTTTTTTGATTCATACGGGTCAGCACTATGACCCCATCATGTCGAAAGTTTTTTTCGATGAGCTTGGCCTTCCCCAGCCGGACACAAATTTGGAAGTCGGTGGTAAAAGTGCCGATGAACAAAAAAAGAAGATTAAAGAAAAATTGTCGGTCCTTTTTAAGGAACACGCATTTGATGGAGTTGTTGTTGTGGGAGACGTGACTTCAACGCTCGCGGGTGCGGAAGCGGCGCAGGAAGCAGGCATTGCCGTTGCGCATGTGGAGGCGGGTCTCCGTAGTCGGAACAGCGCCATGCCAGAAGAGTATAATCGGATTGAAACGGACAAAATTTCCTCGTTCTTATTCACGACTGAACCGGATGCGGAAAAGAATCTGCATGACGAGGGCGTGAAAGGAAGCATATATGCCGTTGGAAACGTAATGATCGACACCTTGCAGAAGTTCCTACCAGATGCTGAAAAATCAACGGTCATGGAACGATTGCATCTCGAACCACACGAGTTCGCTTTGATCACGCTTCATCGCGCCGAAAACGTCGATTTGAATCTTGGAGTAGCACTGGAGACAATTCATGATTCTCTTCATGGTGTCATGGAAATGGTTTTTCCTCTTCACCCAAGAACCAGGGCTGCATTGCTCCACGCATGGGGAGAAAAAGATTTCAAAGTGTGGAGCGAACGGCTTCATATGATTGAACCTCTCGGTTATATAGATTTTTTGGCTTTGATGAAGAATGCAAAAGTCGTACTTACTGATTCGGGAGGGATTCAGGAGGAAACGACTGCAATGGGCGTCCCATGCCTCACATTGCGAAATGAAACCGAACGGCCGATCACCGTTGAAAAGGGAACGAATGAAGTTGTTGGTTTGGATGCGGTGAAAATTAAGGAATCTTTGAAAAAAATCGTTGACGGCACGTGGAAGCATGGTGCAGTTCCAACGCTGTGGGACGGCCATGCCGCGGAGCGCATTGCCGATATCCTCCTTTCCTGATGTTGCGCCTGCTGTTCATCACCCCGAAGATCCACGAACGCGATGACGACTTCGCGTTCACAAGTCTCTGGGCAAAGGCCTTTGCTCGGGCGGGTTTTGCCGTGACCGTTATCGCACTCGAAGTGCGTGAACATACATTGTCTTTTCCCGTATGCTCGCTTGGCCGCGAAAAAGGGTGGCCGACCTGGCGGTCGTTTTTGGAATTTCAAAAGATCATTCTGACCACGCCGCATGACCGCGTATTCGTGCACATGAATCCGCGTTGGCTGGCCGCCGGCGCCTGGTACTGGTGGCTGCGCCGCACGCCGACGTATCTTTGGTACACGCATTACACGCGGCCGCTCTCTTTGCGGATTTCCGACAAAATCGTGAAGCGCATGTTCGCGGCGACGAAGGACTGCCTGCCGCAGTACGAGGGTGATCCGCGCAAGGTCGTGACCGGACATGGCGTTGACACCGTCTTTTGGGACGTGCCGGAATTGCCGGCGCGCGAACCGGCCACGCACTTGCTCGCTGTGCATCGCATTTCGCGTTCCAAGCGCATGGAGATTGCACTGAAGGCGTTGGCGCTTCTGCCGCCGGAATACACACTGACCCATTACGGCCGTCCGCTCGATCCGCGTCAGGATCCGGCCTACGCCGAAGAAATCCGCACGCTCGCCGAATCACCTGCGCTCAAAGGACGCGTCCGATTCATGGGATCCGTGCCGATGCCCGAGCTGCGCGGCGTCTACCCGCGATTTCCGGTGCTCGTGAACATGGTGCCGGACACGATCGACAAGACCGTGGTCGAAGCCATGTACTGCGGCGTCACACCGGTGGTCACGCGCGGTCAGGCCCAAGCAATCGGCTATCCAACGTCGCCGGAAAACGATTCACCAGAGGCAGTCGCCGCCTACATTCGCGCGCTTCAGCCGACGTCACGCGAGGAACTGCGACGCATTGTGCGTGAGAAGCACGGCCTCGACGCGCTCGTCGAAAAGATGGCGGTCTACATCCGCCCCGGAAATTGATATGTGCGGAATCAACGGCTTCACCTTTTCCAATCCGGCCGCACTTCGACACATGCATGCCGCGACAAAGCATCGCGGTCCTGATGACGAAGGGTTTTTCGAAGCGGACGGTATTTCCCTCGCGCATAATCGTCTGTCGATCATCGACCTGTCGCCGCTCGGTCGCCAGCCAATGACGACCGTGGACGGCCGCTTCACCATCGTCTTTAACGGCGAGATCTACAACTACAAGGATTTGCGCGCAGAACTCGAACGCGGCGGAACGCAATTTCATTCGCAGTCGGACACCGAGGTTCTGCTTGCACTGTTCGCGCGGGAGGGTGCGCATTGTCTGACACGACTGAACGGTATCTTTGCTTTCGCCGCGTGGGATCGCGATACACGCACCTTGACGCTCGGACGCGATCATCTCGGCGTGAAGCCCGTCTACTATTATTTGCATAACGGCCGACTGA
The DNA here is from genome assembly GCA_038054875.1 of Patescibacteria group bacterium. Lineage (GTDB taxonomy): Bacteria > Patescibacteriota > Patescibacteriia > 2-12-FULL-57-11 > 2-12-FULL-57-11 > SCUL01. The sequence goes on along the minus strand of JBBUJK010000002.1, from coordinate 16,035 downwards.
TTTTTTCATCCGAGATTAAAGGCATTCTCGCGCACGCCGACGTGCCGCGGCAGATCGATGCGGATGCGCTGAATTTGTATTTCCGTTTTCAGTACGTGCCGGGACCGCGCACCATGTTCGCCGGTATCCATAAGTTGCCCGCCGGGCACGCGCTTACTGTTCGCGCGGGGCAGATGACACTCGCGCCATTTTGGGAACTCAAAGAAGGGGAACCGCTTCCCGACGGCGAGATCCATGCGGCCGTGCGTTCCGGCGTCCTTGCCGCCGTGCGCCGCCAGCTCGTTTCCGACCGGCCGCTCGGCGTGTTCCTGTCCGGCGGCATTGATTCGACGCTGGTGCTGGCGGCGATGCGGGAGTCGGAGCGCGGACTCGTGCATACGTTTTCGATCGGCTATGAGGCGACGGCCGAGGCCGAGAAGTACAACGCCGATTTTGACATCGCCGCGCGCACGGCCGCCCATTTCGGCACGGAGCATCACGCCATCCGCGTCAGCGGCCGCGACGTCGCCGGCATCTTCGAGGAGGTCGTCCGTCACATGGACGAACCGATCTCCAACCACGTCCAGCCGTCGACCTACCTGCTGGCGCAATTCGCCAAGCCGCGCATCACGGTCGCGCTCGGCGGCGACGGCGGCGACGAGCTGTTCGGCGGCTACGACCGCTATTGGTACCATGCCATGCTCGGACGGATCGATCGGCTGCCGTCCGCGCTGCGCCACCCCGCGCTGCTCTCCGCGGCCGGAAAGCTCTTGTGCGCCGAATCGCTGGCTGAAAAGGCCGCGCTTACGCCGGGACTCGAACGCTTCCTGGCGTTCGCGGCACAAAAAGAAGAACGGGTGGCGCGTCTGCTGCGGCCGTCGCACAACCGTCCGGCATCGGCAGCCGCGGCGTTCGCGCCGCACTTTGCGAAGCCGTGGAAGGACGGCGTGAACCAGATCATGGCCGTGGACGCGCGCACCTGGCTGCCGGATGAGTCGCTCATGCGCACCGACAAGATGACCATGGCGCACGGACTTGAACAGCGCGTGCCGCTCTTGGATCCGACGCTCGCCGAACTCGCCTTCCGCATCCCGTCGCAGATGAAGATCGGCAGCCGGACGCTCGGCAAGCGCGTGTTGCGCGAGGCCTGCGCCGATCTCATTCCGGACTTCGTGGCGCGACAAAAGAAGCGCGGCTTCTTTTCGCCGGCTTCGAAGTGGCTGCGCGGGGATCTGCTGCCGCTCGCCCAAGAACTCCTGTCCGACGGCTACGCGCCGGGAAGCGGGGAGTGGATCGACCTCGCCGCTGCGCGCGACATGCTCGACGATCACGTCGCCAAGCGCACCTATGGTCTGACGCAGATCTGGGCGGTGATGACGTTTCAGGCGTGGTATCGCTCCTCTCTCTCCTAAGATATGACGACCGATGTGTCCCGCGCCGTCGCCGATGCCTATCGCGCGCTTGGCGCGCCCGCCGAGCGCGAGCGCATCGAAGAGTTCCGTCTGGTGCGCGCCATGGCCTTCGCAGAGCGCGTCGCCGGCGGCTACGCGGGGAAGCGCGTTCTCGAGCTCGGCTCATCCGTGGGCATCCATCTCGTCGCCGCCAAACGCGCGGGCGCGAGGGAAGCGGTCGGTTTGGACAAGTACATCTTTCCGGAGAGCGGGGAGAGCCCCTTCCGCCACGGCGCCGAGACGCATGCCGCGTTGTCGCGCGTGTGGGCCGCCGAAGGCGTCCGCGTCCTGCCGCACGATCTTGCGGAGCGTTTTCCGTTTCCGGACGGCAGCTTCGATCTGGTGATCTGCCACGCGGCCATCGAACATTTTCACGGGATCCACAAACAGGTCTTCGCCGAAGCGTTCCGCGTCCTCGCAGCGGGCGGACGGTTCGTCTTCTCCACGCCGAACATCGCCTCGCTCCTGAAGCGCGTGCGGTTCACAATCGGCCGATCGCCCAACTGGGACATCAAGGATTATTTCGATGCCGGCACGGCGTTCACCGGACACGTCCGCGAATTCACGGTTGCCGAGTGTCGGGCCATGCTTAGCTGGAGCGGTTTCACTCCGGTCTCCGTCGTGGCTCGTCCCGGATATTTCCGCTGGCGCTGGCTGCGCAATCCGCGCAAGATGCACTACGTACTCTTCCAAGCCGTGTCGCTGCTTTCGGCGCGTTGGGGCGACTTCATTTACGCGGCTGGAAAGAAGCCGGGAACGATTGACGCAGCCTCAAAATCGGGATAAAGTAGGCCAGCTATGGACGCGAAGATTCCTGCCACGGCGACCGTGCTGACATACAACTCGGCCCGCACGTTGGAGGAATGCCTTGCGTCGCTTGGCTCGTTCGCTGACGTTCTGGTGCTCGATGGCGGCAGCACAGACCAGACGCTCGAGATCGCACGCCGTTACGGCGCGCGCATAGAGACGCAACAGACTGCGCCCGGTCCGATCACCGATTTCACCGCGATCCGCGAACGGTCGTTCCGCCTTGCCGCGTACGACTGGGTCTTGGTGGTCGATTCCGACGAGATTGCCGATGCGCTGCTCGTTGCCGGCGTTCGAGATGCCGTGGTGCGCAACGCAGCCGTGGTCTACCGCGTCGAACGCGTTCCGCGCGTCTCGGGCGCGCTCATCCGACATGCCTACTTCAGCCCCGATCGCGTGCTGCGGCTCGTCCGTCGCGACTGCGCTGCCTGGGCGCCGGGCAAGCGCGTCCACGAGCGCCTCGTGGTCGTGCCCGGTACGCCCGTCGCGGATCTGCCGGGAATGTTGGTGACGCCGTGGCCTTCTCCGGATGCCTTCGCCGCCAAGGATCGACACTATCTGCATCTCGCGTTCCGCGTTCCTCTCACCGCCCGTCCGCCCATCGGGCGCACCGTGCGATCCGTCATAAAAAACGTGGCGCAGGCCGTCCGTATTGCGGCATACGCCCTATGGACCTCGCTGCGCTACGGCAGACGCGGCGGTGCGTTGTCGTTGCGGCTCCACCTGCGGTTCGCCCACTACCACATCCTTGTCGCGCGCGAACGTCTCCGACAATTTGTGCTTGGCATCCGTTATGTACCCCCTTCCTCCTGAGTTCGCCTTTCTCAAAGGAAAGATACTTTCAAGCCGGGTCTATCCCGAGTTTTTTGCGTTGCATTCAGAGGAGCGCGTTCTGAATGTCGGATTCGGCGATGGACCGCAGGCAGTTGTCTATGCCGGAACCTTCGGAAGCATGATTGGCGTGGATGTGAATCCGGAACGATTGGATCGGGCGCGCCGCATGCTGGCATCTGTCGGCATCTCCAATGTGAATCTGGTCACCGCCAATGTCGAGCAGCTGCCGGTGTTGGACGGTGCGTTCGATGTCGTGATGGCGGTCGACATCATCGAGCATGTCGAGCATCCGGACCTTTTCGTCCAGGAGTTGTGGCGCGTCCTCCTTCCCGGCGGTCGGTTGCTGATCACCTTCCCCGCCATGCATGACCGTTTTGTGGACACGGTCTCCGCAGTCTCGCGCCGCGTCAGGCGTCGTCCGCTGCGCGCGCATGCCGAAGCTTGGCATCCGGATGACCACCAGCGGGAGCTTTTGGTGGGGGAATGGCGCAGCATCGTCGAGAAGCCGGGATTCCGATTCATGCGCAGCCGGGCGACGACGATGTTCCCACCGCTGCACCTGTATGGAGTGCCCCGTTTTTGGTTTTCCAATCCCGTCATTCACGCGCTCGATCGGCGCATCGCGGCGCTCCCCGGCGTGCAGCGGCTGGGACAGACGATCATGGCCGTTTTTGAGAAGCCGGCATGACCATTCTTTACGTCACCAATCTACGGTTCCCGACGGAGAAGGCGCACGGCTGGCAGATCGCCAAGATGTGCGAAGCATACGCCGCACTCGGACATGAAGTGATTCTCGTGGTCCCGGTCCGCAAGACGCCCATCCAGGAAGACGCCTTCCACTACTATGGGTTGGCGCACGATTTCCCGGTGGTTCGATTGCCGGTCTTTGATGCCTTCGCCCTGCCGTGGCTGCCGCGACTTGTGGCCTTTGCCGTTACCGAGTGGAGCTTCTATCGCGCCGTGCGCCGCTATCTGCGTTCGGCACCGCACAGCGAAGTCCTGGTCACGCGCGACCCGTTCGTCACGCGGCTGCTCGCCGGTCACGGCGCGCAGGTGGTCTTTGAGGTGCATGATGTTTCTCCCCGGTTTGCCGAACGGCACAAATCCATTGCGCGCACCGCGGACCTTGTGGTGTCCACGACGCATTGGAATGCCGAGCAACTTTCCAAAGCTTGGGGGGCAGCGCTGCGTCGTCCCATCCTGGTGGCGCCGAACGCGATCGATCCGACCCTCTATGCCGGACTGCCACCACGCGACGAGGCGCGCACTCGCCTTGGTCTTCCGCTGGCCGGTCGTTTGGCCGTCTATACCGGTCACCTCTATGCCTGGAAGGGAGTGCACGCGTTGGCGGAGGCCAGTGCGCATCTGCCGGCTGATTTCCGTGTGTTGATGATCGGCGGTACGCCGGAGGACCGTGAGGCATTCGCCGCGTATCTGGCGGAACGAAAACTCGAACGGGTCGTCATGGTGCCGCACAAACCTCATGCCGAAGCGGCTTTGTATCTCGCGGCAGCGGACGTGCTTGTTCTGCCCAACTCGGGAAAGGACTGGAACTCCCGGCATACCACCTCGCCGATCAAACTCTTCGAGTATCTCGCGGCCAAGCGCCCGGTCGTGGCATCCGACTTGCCCAGCATTCGGGAGGCAGTGAGCGATGCTGAAGTGCGGTTTGTGCCGCCGGACGATCCAGTGGCGCTTGCCTCGGCCATCGTTGCCGCCGTTGGTGACGCGTCGCGTGTCGCGTCCGCAACAGCGCTTGTGGCGGGACGTTCTTGGTCAAAACGTGCGGATGTCATTCTGCAGGCGCTCCAGGCCCTATGAAAGGAGTCTTTCGTTCCATTGCGCGCGCCTCGTTGGCGATCACCGGTTCTCGTGTTCTGATCAAGACCATCTCGTTCGGCGCGCTGCTGCTGATCACGCGGGTGCTGACCCCGTACGAGTTCGGATTGGTCTCGCTCGCGCTGACTGTCTCCGGTCCCGTCCTCGTCTTGAGCGGCCTGGGGTTGGATGACACCGTTTTGACCTTCGCCACCCGTCGCGCGGCGTCGGGCGACCGGGCCGGAGCGAACGCCTTGCTGGCGGGGTTCGCGATGGTCAAGCTGCTGCTGACGGCCGTGGCGATCATCGGGCTCATCGTGGTGAGATCTTCCATCAGCACGGTCTATCAAGGCACATTGAGCACGTTCTTTTTTCCGCTCTTGATTTGGATCGCCTTGTCCAGCCTGCGTACGCTGCTCGATCTTGGCGTGCAGGCCAAGGAGTGGTTCGGTTGGTTCTCCGCGGCCAACGTGGTGGAAGTTCTCGGGAAGCTTGTCGTCGTGGCGGTGTTATTCGTTGGACATGGCATGACCGTCGGCACGGTTCTGTGGGCCTACGTCATCGGCAAGGGCATCTCGGTGCTCTTCGTGCTGCCCGGCGCGCGTGTCTTCGCCCCGACCACGGGAGTGGGAGCTGCCGTGCATGCCGTGCTCCTGCTCCTGCGACGCGAAGGGAAGTGGGAGACGGCACGCGCTTTCGCGAACCGGCTCCTGGGTGGCATCGACCAGTGGCTCATCGCTCTGCTCCTGGGTGTTGAACAGGTTGCCGTCTTCTCGATCGCCCTCTCCATGAGTTCCATTCTTGGCCAGGCGCTGCCGTTTCGACAGATCCTCTTGCCTATCCTCGGTCGCATGAGCACCGAGAGAGGTTCTTCGGCGTTCGTCTCCCGTCGTATCGCAAAATACTCGCTGTGGTTTTACGCGCCCCTGCTCCTGGGCGTTGCTCTTGCGGCGCCGCTCGTGGTGCCCATCTTTTTTCCAAAGTATGCTGCGTCGGTGCCGATCTTCCTCTTCCTGTCCCTTGGCCATCTGCTGAACTCTCTTTCTACCAGCCACGGTCCGCTCATCTATGCCCACGGCGGACAGCGCTTTCTCTTCTTCGTCGGACTCCTCGGAACGGTTTCCGCAGTCACGGCCCTCCCGCTGCTGACCTACGTCTTCGGCATGTTTGGTACGGTCTTGGAGCAGCATCTCTCAACGTCGGCCATCATTGCGCTGCGTGAGCGTTGGCTGTGGAAGCATACGGGCAGCCGCTCCTTCGTCCTCAAGGATGTGTTCACTTTGGATGGCATTGATCGCATGTTCATGACCCGCATCTGGACGGGCATCCGCGCGCGTCTTCCGTTATGACCACCGTCCTCGTCACCATCTCTCGGGGATTTTTGGCCAGGAACATCCTCCTGACGGACGTCTTGCCGACCCTGGCCGATGGCGCCCGCGTGGTCATCGCGACGCAGGGCCATGCCGACCCCGAGTTCCGCGCCTTGTTCGGCCGCGCAAACGTGACATTTGTCCCGTTCGTCTCCGCGCCGGGGCGGAAGCGGGACCGCCTGTTCGTCAGTCTGCATCGCAATCTGATCTGGAATCGCACGATTCGCTTTACGGCGAAATACGGCATCTACGGGCCATCGCGGTTTCAAGCGCTCCGCTATCTTCTGCAGCTGTTGGTATTTCGTCCGCTTGCCGGCATCTCGTTCGTCCGCCGGTTCGTGCGTTGGCTCGACCTACACTTGTCCCCGCCGCCGGACGCGCTCCTTGCGCAGCTCAAGGAACAGCGTCCGGACGTGGTCTTCTCGACGAACCCGATGGAGGATGGGGATGCGGCGTATCTCTTTGCCGCAACACGGTTGGGTATTCCGAGCGTTGCGCTCGTGAAAAGTTGGGACAACATGTCGAAGACGCACTTCCGCGTCCTGCCTGACGTCTGTCTGGTCTGGGGACCGTACATGCGGGAGGAAGCGCAGCGCTATCAGGATTGTCCCGCAGATCGCATCTTTGAGGTCGGGGTCCCGCAGTTCGACGCCTATGTGCACCGGCGTGATGCCAACGATCGCACCACATTCCTGCACGACATGGGGCTCGATCCCGACCGCCGGACGATCTTGTTCGGTTCGGAGGGAAAGGTCACACCCGGTGATCCGGACATCGTCTCCGCCATTGCCGGTTTCATTGAACGCCAAGAGCTTGGTGCGTCCGCGCAGGTGCTGGTCCGTCCCCATTTCGGGTACCGCGGCGACGTCGAGAAGTTCCGTTCCGTCGCCGAACTCCCGCACGTTGTCGTCGATCGCCGACACACGCCCCGCCCGTGCTTCTACGACCAGTGGGATTTTTCTCCGGAACATTTCACGCGGCTCGTGCGGACACTGGGTGCCGCGGATGTCATGGTCACGACTGCCTCGACGTTGGCGATCGATGCCGCCGCATGGGACATGCCGACGGTGAGCATCGCCTTTGATCCGGGGGGGCGTGTACCTCGGAGCAAGTCGGTTGCGCGCTGGTACGAGACCGAGTATTATGGCCACGTTTTGGCGACAGGAGCGGTTCTTGTCGTCAGGAATTTTGCGGAACTCCGTGCCGCATTGATCGCTTCACTCGCGGTCCCGGAACGCCGGCACGCGCAGCGACAGGAGCTGGTGCGTCGCTTTGCCGGCCGCCTCGATGGGCACGCGGGGAAGCGGGTAGGCAACATCGTTCTGGCGGTGGCGCGGAGAGAAAAGAATATTGCCCGATATGCCGCCGACAACACAACCGACGGCTGAACGCGTGACCGGTGAGCTGTACGGCTCGCTGTTTACCGCCTACGACGACGCGCGGTTCGAGGAATCAGTCGCGCTTTTTGAGGCACGCCACCGCCGCTGGGGGATTGATCCCGCTTGGTTCCGTGGCAAGACCTGTCTCGACGCCGGCTGCGGCGGCGGACGCTACCTCGTGGCTTTGGCCCGGCTCGGCGCGGCACGCGTCGAAGGTATCGACATCAGCGAGCAGGCCGTGGCCGCTGCCAACGGACGCCTGGCGGCGCGTGACCTTACGGATCGTGCCCGCGCGCAACGCGCCTCGGTGCTGGAAATTCCGTTCCCGGACGCCAGTTTCGATTACGTCGTCTCTTCGGGCGTCATCCACCACACACCGAACCCGAAGAAAGGGTTCTCCGAGCTGGTCCGCGTCCTGAAGCCCGGCGGCAAGCTCTTCCTGTCGGTCTACGGCCGCGGCGGTCTGGTTTGGATGCTCAATGACATCGGCCGCGGCATTGCCAAGGTCGTCCCGTTCCGCGTCATGGAGCGGCTGTGGGCCGCGGTCGGCATCCCGCCCAACAAGCGCTACAACTATCTCGACAACATGTACGTCCCGTATTGCTACCGCTATACGGAGAAGGAGATCCGCGCCTGGTTCGCGGCGGCGGGTTTCAAAAACGTGCAGCGTCTCAAGTTCGAGCGCTACGATTACGCGACGTGGAAGTCACGCATTCTCCATGGCCAGGGTTGGCTGCAGTTTTACGCGGATAAGACGGGTGCGTGATCTATGGGACTTACCTATCTGCGCGGCGGGGACGTCAAGGCACACCGTCTAGAGATGCGTTCCATGTACAAACATCAGCCGTCCTGGTGCCTGCGGGATGGACTCGTGGAGCGCTGGCTCGCGGACCTTCCCAGGGGCAGCCGCATTCTGGATATCGGTGCGGGCAGCGGGGAGCTGGAGCGTCGGCTGTTCAAGATGGGTTTCCAGGACATCGTCGCCGTCGACCTCGACGATTACCTGGACAGCGAATCCATCGGCGGCCGCCCGCAGCTCACCCTCGTTGACGTTTCTCGGGATGTCTTACCCTTCGAGGATCAGAGCGTGGACGTCGTCTTCCTGCTCCAGATGCTGGAACACCTGGAGAATCCCTGGCACTGCTTCCGTGAGGCGCTCCGCGTCACCAAGCCGGGCGGCGACATCTTCATCGCCATTCCGCACGCCACGAGTTTCGTGAATCGTCTGAAGTTCCTGCGGACCGGAAACGTGGATTCTTACACCGTCGCCAATAATCATGTGGCCTTCTTCACCGAGGCCTTGCTCCGGAAGCTCTGGGGAGAAAACGTCCGCGTCGTTTCCAGGCACTACTCCAAAGGATTCATCCGTGTCTGGGGCAACCGAAAAATGCGTTTTCCGGGAACGTCGATCCTTGGCGGCATGTTCTCACGGAAGATCGCCTATCATTTGAAAAAAACTTGAGAGTAACGTGTTGTATGCGCGAAACATCCATCCTCCATATCCCGCTCCGTGATGACTGGACCTTTCAGCCCACCACTACGGAAGACGCAACCCGTAAGATCTACGATAACCTCTTCAGTGCCTACGATGAGCGCCGCTTCGAAGAGTCCGTGGAGCTTTTCGCCATGCGTCAGCAGAAGTGGGGCGTGCCCATGGAGTGGTTCCAGGACAAAACCTGCCTGGATGTCGGCTGCGGCCAGGGTCGTTTCGTGACCGCGCTCGGTCGCCTTGGTGCGGCCACGGCCATCGGGGTCGACATCAACGAGCAGGGACTGGCTTCCGGACGCAACCGTCGCTGGTTCAAGGAGCTGAAGAACGTCGAGCTCATGAACGCCTCGGCTGGGAGCCTGCCGTTCCTTGACCGGTACTTCGACTACGTCATCTGCTCCGGCGTGCTCCTGCTCATGCCAGAGCCGAAGAAGGGATTCGCCGAGCTGGTCCGCGTCACCAAGCCGGGCGGCCGCATCTTTCTGTCCATGTACGGCAAAGGCGGTCTGAAATGGGCGGTCAACGATTTCTTCCGCTTTTTCCTGATCCGTTGGGTGCCCTTCCGCGTGACGGAACGCGTCTTCGCAGCCTTCGGGGTGCCGCCCAACAAGCGCTACAACGTGCTCGACAACCTCTATACGCCCTACACGCACCGCTACACGGAGAAGGAAATCCGACAGTGGTTCGCCGAGGCCGGTTTCGAGAACGCGCGACGCCTGAAGTTCGAGCGCTACGATTACGAAACGCCGTGGAGCCGTTTCCTGCACGGCGAAGGCTGGATCCAGATCATGGCCGACAAGAAAACGGTCTAAGCCCGCTGGGCTCGCCTCGGTTCAGAACGCCAGCAGGATGGCGCCACTGGCCATGAGTGCCGCGGCGGCGATCCGCTCCGGATGGCCGCGCTCGCCCAGCAGACTGCCGGCCAGCAGAGCCACGAAAAGGATGGACACGCGGCGGAGCGCCGAGACACCGCTGACGGTGCCGAAATAGAATCCGAGAATAAACAGGACGGAGACCGCCGCGAAGATGACGGGCGAGAGGAGCAGCCCGGCGGCGTCGCGCGCAGAGAGCCGCTTCGGGACGTCTTCCTTCCGCAACCGCGGCAGCTGGGAGACTCCGACGACCGTGAAGGCGACAACCGGAAGCAATAGGGGACCGCTCTTCAAGGTCACCAGCTTATCGAAGGCGATGGAGATCGAGGCGGCCAGAGAGCTCAGCAGTGCGATACGCACGCCTGCGCTCTGCGCCAGCCGTCGCCAGGGCATCAACATGCTCGCGGCGCGGTGGAGATGCCGTCGTACTCCGGACAGCGACACGACGCCGTTCGCCGCCTCCGGCATGCTGCCGGCCAGCGCGTAGGAGCCGATGGAGATGCACAGGATTCCGACCCAGCCCGCGGCTGTGGGTAGTTCCTGCAGGAGGAGGAATCCGGAGAGCACCGAAAGAACTGGCGCCGTGGCGCTGATGGGCGTGACGAGCGAGGCATCCTCAAGCGCCAGCGAACGGATTTCACCGTACTGGATGAGGATGTTGAGAATCGACGTCACGAGCAACGGCCAGAGAATGCCTGCCGGCCAGGAGAGCCAGTCGATGTGCTGCAGTGCGCCGGACGCGACGAGGAAGGGCGCGAGTATCATCGCGCAGCCGAACATGTTGATCAGGATCACGAACCGGGAGGAATAGCGGCGCAGCGACCTCTTGTTGTTGACGATGTAGAACGCTCGCAGCAAGGCGCCGCCGAGCACGAGCGCGACACCCTGGGCCGCGGGCGGAAAGGGGAGAATCGACATTGTCTGAGCGTATCATGGAGGGCCGCGCCGCATGAAGTGCCCGGGGTTGACGTAGCGCGTCGAAGCCGCTATCTTGTGGTATCGTCTTGACGCCTCCCGGGCGCCTCCGACATGCATCATCAACAGCCCATTTTGCTGCACGGAACCCCGCTCGCCATCGGCGGCGAACGGACGTTTTTTATTGCCGAGATCGGCAAGAATTTCATTCAGTCGCAGGAGGAGCGTCCGGTGGAGGAGTATCTGACCAACGCCATCGCCCTGGTCCGCGCCGCTAAGGACGCGGGCGCGGACGCCGTGAAGTTTCAGACGCACACCGTCGCCGACGAGCAGGCCAACATCGAGGTCGTTGCGCCGCATTTCAAGGGAGCGGACCGCTACCGCTGGGTTTCGCGTAATGAGGCTGTAACGCCGTTCGAGACGTTCTGGAAACCTCTCAAGGCCGCCTGCGACGAGATCGGCATTATCTTTTTCACGACGCCGATGAGCAGGGGTGCAGCGCAAAAAGTTGCGCCGCTGCAACCCGCACTCTGGAAAGTGGGTTCGGGCGATGTCTTGGATTTCGTCTGTCTTGACTATCTGCGCAGCGCCGGCAAGCCGATCCTCATTTCTTCCGGTATGAGCACGATCGAGGAGATCGATGCGACGATTGCTTTCTTGAAGGAGAAGACCGATCAGATCGTGCTCCTCCATTGCGTTTCGCGTTACCCCTGTCCGCCCGAGGATCTGCGTCTCGGCACGATGGCTCTTCTGAAGACGCGGTTCGACGTGACGATTGGATTCTCCGACCACTCCATCGGCGGCGAGTCGGCGGTTGTGGCCGCGGCCTTGGGAGCCGCTGTTATTGAAAAACATTTTTCTTTTGATCGCGCCTTCTGGGGATCGGACCATAAGGTCTCGATGCGGCCCGAAGAGTATCGCGCCATGGTCGCTGCCGTGCGCGCGCTCGAAGCAGATCCGGCGGAACGGACGCGCGTGCTCGCGAGCGACATTGCGCGTCGCGCCACCCAGGAGGAAGACAAGGTCCTCCAGGATGAGGAGGCCGTCTTCCGGCCGCTGTTCCGCAAGACGCTCGTTGTCGCAGTCGACCTGTCTGCGGGGACGGTCATCGCCCCGGAGCATGTCTACGCCATGCGCCCCCATGCCTACCTGCCCGGCCTCCCATCCGAGACGTATGCGACCGTTGTCGGTCGCGTTCTTGCACGCAGTGTGTCCAAGTATGAACCACTCGTCGCCGACGACCTGGTGCCATAATCACATGTCTTTGCCCGCCAAGCGTAAAATCTGCGTCGTCATCATCAACCGTGCAAACTACGGTCGTATTAAGACCGTGTTACAGGCAATACAGGAGCATCCGGATCTTGAGCTCCAGGTGGTCGCGGGCTCGTCGTTGCTCCTGGAGAGGCACGGCAGCGCCGTTGACGTACTTCGCGCCGAAGGATTTCCCGTCTCCGCCGAGGTCTACATGGCGCTCGAAGGGGAGACGCCGTTGACGATGGCAAAATCCGTCGGCTTGGGCGTGCTTGAACTGACCTCCATCTTTAATCACCTCAAGCCGGATATTGTTCTGACCATCGCCGACCGTTTCGAGACCATTGCGACGGCCATTGCGGCATCGTACATGAATATTCTCGTGGCGCACACGCAGGGCGGGGAAGTGACCGGTTCGATTGACGAGTCCGTCCGGCACGCCGTGACCAAGCTGGCACATCTTCATTTTCCGGCGACGAAACTGTCTGCCGAACGCGTCATTCGTATGGGAGAGGATCCGGAACGGGTCCACATGACCGGCTGTCCGTCCATCGACATTGTGGCGGCCATGGATCGCTCGTTCAGCGAAGTGGACCGCGCATTGATTGCGCATGCCGGCGTCGGACCGGCGATCGACTTGGATCGTCCTTATCTCCTGATGCTCCAGCACCCGGTGACCACGGAATTCGCGCAGGGCTACGATCAGGTCATGGAAACCGTGGCTGCGGTCCATGAGTCTGGCTTGCAGGCCATTGTCCTGTGGCCGAACATTGATGCCGGTGCAGACAGCGTCTCCAAGGGTTTGCGCGTCTTTCGAGAACACAACCATGAAGCGCGCGTGCGGTTGTACAAAAACTTCCCTCCGGAAACGTACGCGCGGATTCTGGCGAACGCCTCCTGCGCCGTCGGGAATTCTTCCTCCTTCATCCGAGAAGGTGCGTTTTTGGGAACGCCGGCCGTCGTCGTTGGCAGCAGACAGCAGGGACGGGAACACGGAGCGAACGTGCGCATGGATGTTTCCTTCGACCGCGCTGCCATCCTCGCGGCCATCCGCACGCAGATTGCCCACGGTCCGTACCCCGCCGATCCCATCTTCGGCGACGGGAAAGCCGGGAAGCGCATCGCGGAGGCGCTCGCCACCGCACAGATCGCCGTGCAAAAACGGCTTGCCTACTAAGGTATGGCGCGTGTCCTTGTCAGTGAACCGGAGGGCTACAGTGCGCGTGCGCTTGAGACGTACCTTACCATCGGCGAGGTACGCGCGGAGCGTTTGGAAGGCCAATCCTTTTGCGACGCACTGGCCGACTGCGAAGTGTTGGTTGTGCGTCTGCGGAAGGTGACGGCGGATGACCTTGCTGCGGCGCCGAACCTCAAAATCATCGCCTCCCCGACCACCGGTCTCGACCATATCGATCTCGCGGCGGCGGAGCAGCGTGGTGTGCGCGTCGTGAGTCTGCGCGGGGAGCGTGGTTTTTTGGATAAGATATATGCGACGTCCGAACTCACCGTGGGGTTGATGCTTTCGCTGCTGCGCCATATTCCCGCCGCACACCGTCACGTCCTTGCTGGAGGATGGGACCGTCAGCGCTTCATCGGTGGAGAAATTTCCGGCCGTACGGTCGGTATCATCGGCTGCGGCCGCCTCGGCACGCGCGTCGCGGAGATCGTGCATGCCATGGGTGCCACCGTGGTAGCGTCTGACAAGGCGGAGGGGCCGTCTCAGCCGCCGCCGCCGTTCGTCCGCATGCTGCCGCTCGACGCCCTCCTGCAACAAGCGGACATTATCAGCGTCCATGTTGCGTTCACGCCCAGTACCGAGGGCCTGATCGGTCGAGAGCATTTCACACGCATCAAACCTGGCGCGTTGCTGGTCAACACCGCCCGCGGCCGGATTGTCGATGAGGAAGCGCTCATGGCCGCCCTCGCCTCTGGGGCATTGGCCGGCGCGGCGCTTGACGTGCTCACTGACGAGGATGGGGATGGTCGGCATCTCAAGGGAAATCCGCTTGTGGCCTACGCAACAGCGCATGACAATCTGATCCTCACGCCCCACATCGGCGGCGCTACGCGCGAATCAATGGGCGTGACGGAGGATTTTATTGCGGCCAAGGTGGTAGAGACACTTCGTACCTGATCTGTTATGCAAGACCTCCGCGTCCTTGGCGTCATCACCGCTCGCGGCGGATCCAAAGGGGTTCCGCGGAAAAACATCCGTCCTCTTGGCGGCAAGCCACTTATCGCTTGGACGATCGACGCGGCGCGTCACAGTACGGGCCTGACCTCTTTCGTGGTCTCGACGGAAGACGAGGAAATCGCGCGGGTCTCCCGCGAACATGGCGCGCCCGTGCCGTTTCTGCGTCCGGCCGAACTCGCCAGTGACATAGCAAAGAGCATTCCCGTCATCCAGCATGCCCTGGAGTGGCTCGCCCGGGAGCAGAGAGAAACGTACGATGCCGTGATGATCTTGCAGCCGACGAGCCCGTTCCGGACCGCTGCGGACATCGATGAGGCGATACGGATTCTCCGGGAAAGCGACGCGGACTCGGTGATGAGCATGGTCAAACTCGAGGACTACTCTCCGAAGAAACTGAAGCGGATTGCCGGGGATGGTCGGATTCTGCCGCTCTTCGAGGACGAGGGGCGCGAGAGCGCGCAACGCGATGCCGCGGAGGCGGTCTATAAGAGAAATTGCGCGATCTACCTGACCAAGACGCGGTTGCTTGTTGCGGGAGATCTGTTTGGCGCGGACTCGCGGGCGCTTGTGATGTCCGCGGAGCGTTCGGTCGACATCAACACGCCATTCGATTTTCTGATTGCCGAGACGTTGGCCGCCCGCCTCACAGCGGATCAAAAGTAACTCTATGTGCGGCATTGCGGGGATGATCGGCCGGCGCGCCTCAGAAGCGACCGTGCGCACCATGACCGACCGGATCGCGCACCGCGGTCCGGATGGAGAGGGAGTTTTTGCCGTCCCCGGCGTCGTACTGGGTCATCGACGCCTCTCGATCATCGACTTGTCGGACGCCGGCAGTCAGCCGATGCGCAGCGCCGACGATCGATACACCATCGTTTTCAACGGGGAAATCTACAACTACAAGGAGCTGCGCGCTGAGCTTGCCGGTTATCCGTTTCATTCTCAGACGGACACCGAGGTGATCCTCGCGGCATGGGAGCGCTGGGGGCAGAAGGCACTCGACCGTTTTTTGGGGATGTTCGCCTTCGCCATTCACGACGCCCACGACGGCAGCGTGACCCTGGTCCGCGACCGACTCGGCATCAAGCCGCTCTACTATGCCGAGTGGGAGGGCAACATCCTGTTCGCATCCGAGATCAAGGCCATCCTCGCCGCCGGGTATCCCGCACGGGAGCACGCGCCGGCGATCGCGCAGTATTTGATCTGGGGCTACTACGATCATGGACCGGAGACCTTCTTTTCCGGCATCCGGGCCGTGCCGCAAGGGGGAATCATGACCATTGGTCCGTCGGGCAGCGCCGTGCGTCGCTGGTGGGTGCTGCCGGAGCGCGTCCAGGCCGTCACCGGCCTTGCGGACGCCGAGAACGTCGACGCATTTCTCGCGCTGTTCGCGGACAGCATGCGCATGCACCTGCGGAGCGACGTGCCGATCGGACTCACGTTGTCGAGCGGCGTGGACTCGATGAGCATGTTCTATCAGCTCCGTCGCAGCGCGGCGCTTCCTCAGCTGCAGGCCTTCTCCATGGGGTTTGCCGAACCGGAGATGGACGAGACCGTCGACATCGCCGCGGCCGCGGCGCGCGAGGGCCTGCCCATGCATCGCGTTGAAATCGTCCCCGCCGACTTCCAGGCGTATCTGGAGAAGACCGTGGACGCCTTGGACCAGCCGTTCGGCG
>JBBUJK010000001.1:1465-12401 GCA_038054875.1 Patescibacteria group bacterium | reverse complement strand
AGTTGAGCAGCTTCACCCCGAAGGTGATGGGCTGCGCATACTGGCCATGGGTCCGCCCGATCATGATGAGGCCGCGATGCTGCACGGCGCGCGCGGTCAGCACTTCATCGAGCCGGGAAAGGCGCGCCAGAACCACGACGCAGGCCTCCCGGAGCAGCAGCGCCATGGCCGGTTCCTCCACGTCGTAGGACGTTAGTCCGTCGTGGAAGAGGTCGGCCTCCGGGCAGGGCGTACGCAGGGCGGTGGTGAGCGCCTCCTGGAAGCACTTCTCGCGCTCCTTTGAGTCGGACGTGCCCGACTCGCTGTGGAGATCCCACCGCTTCATCGTGTCCCGGAAGTCCCGCCCCTTCTGGTACAAAATGAGCTGCAGATCCATGACCTGCTTGAAGGCAACCAAGTCGTGTTTGGTCACCTTGTCGCGCCGCTTGATGAGGGACGCGACGCCCTCATCCACGAAGGTCCGCTCCCGGACCCGCGCGGCCGTTCCCGCGGGAATCTGGCCGAGCTTCTCGCGAGCTTCGAGAACCGTGGTCTCCACCCGCAGCCATTCGCTGAACTTACGCGTATCGGTCCAGACCTTTTTGAGGTCCGGATCCTGGTATCTCTCGTGCATCGCTCCTCCTCGCCCCGCACTGTACAGGACGCCGCTACCCTACCGAATCGTCCATAAAAAAGAAAACGGCCGTTCCCGAATGAGAACGGCGCGCGGTCAACGACCGAAGGCGACGATCGCCCAGATTGCAGATGCCAGCACGGCGCCGACAACGACTCCCTGCACAAAACGACTGGCGACTATCTCGCGTACCCCGTCTTTCAACCCATTCCAGAACATCCCCAACACGTCCCGCCAGCTGAAGAAGACAAACATGTCCGTTCCTCCGTTTCTGTTGTGCGGACCGACCTTCCTATCACGAAAACTCTTTTCCGTCAACCATGCGCCGCGTCATTTTCCATATCGACCCTTCGACTCGCTGCGCTTCGCTCAGGGCAGGCATGAACTCGCCTCATGAAACGCATCATTCTTCACATAGACATGAATAGTTATTTCGCCTCGGTGGCCAGCCAGGCCAACCCATTTTTGCGCGGCACAACGTTCGGAGTGGGCGGCAAGCCGGGGACGCGCGGCATCATCGCTGCAGCCAGCCGCGAAGCCAAAAAACGCGGCGTCAAAACCGCCATGAACGCCTATGAAGCGCTGCGCATCTGTCCGGAACTTGAAATCATCCATGGCGACCCGCGCATGTACAGCGAGATCACCAACCGCTTCCTCCGCATCTTTCGTCGCCACACAGAAGAAGTCGAAGTATTCTCCATTGATGAAGCTTTCCTCGACCTGACCGGTTGGGTGGGACGACAAACTTCCCCATCCCCTTCTTCGCAAGAAGGGGCGGCTCAGGTATTCCCTCCCTCTTGCGAAGAGGGAGACGGAGGGAGTGCCATGATCGTCGACGCAATCCGGCTGGCACGAGAAATCAAGGCGGAGATGCACGAGGAACTAGGCGACCAGCTCACCTGCTCCATCGGCATCGCCGAAAACAAACTGCTCGCCAAACTCGGCAGCGACATGAAAAAACCGGACGGCATCGTCGTGCTGACCCCGGCCGTCGTTGCAAAACTCTGGCCAACGCTCCCCGTGACCGATCTCTGCGGCATCGGAAACCGGATCGGCCCGCGCCTTTTGGACCGTTTTGGAGTCTCTACGGCTGCCGACCTGGGTGCCGTCCCTGTGGATAAGTTAATCGATGAGTTCGGTCCGGTCATGGGCTACCACCTGCATCTTATGGGCCGCGGTGAAGATTCGTCTCCGGTCATTTCCACGATCGCCGCCGCAAAATCCTACGGCCACTCGTATACGCTGCCGCGCGATCTCCACCCCTCGACAGGCTCGAGGCAAGCTGACCGCAACGAACTGCGTAAGGTGCTGTTCACGCTGGCGGAGAAAGTCTGTCGTCGGATGCGCGAGGATGATGCCTGTGGGCGACTCGTGTCCGTGTACGTCCGTTACGGCGATTTTACCGGAGATGGCGGTCGAACCACACTCACCTCACCCATCAACGACGGGCTGGCGTTGTTCCGCGAGGGTTGGCGCATCGTCAAACCACTGATCGCGATGAAATCGGTGCGCCTGCTCGGGATCAGCATCGGCGATATCCGTCCGGCAGAACAACAATCCTCACTGTTCGAGAAAGACAACAAACGCCGCCAAGTTGTGGTGGCGGCGGATGCAGCGAATGACAAATGGGGCGAATGCACCGTGGAACCGACAACAATCGCCGGCACGGTCCTCAAACGGCATGTTTCAGGGTTCCACCACGCCCTGCCCGTTCACGTACGTCGCAACGGGCGCAGTGCCGACGAGCGCGGGTTCCACTGACTCCCCCGTCAGGATGAGCTCGCGGATACGACTGATGCGCTCCTCGGATGACGGCGACAAACGCAACGCCTCGTCCAAAGCGGCCAGCGCATCTTCCGTGCGACCGGCGCGATATAGGGCGATGGCGTACAGCTGATGCAGCGTCGGGATCTTTGAATTGCGGCTAAGCATGAACGCGTACTGCGCAAGCGCATCGTCGTTTCTCCCAAGACGAAGATACACGAGCGCAAGGAGTTGTCGCCCCTCAAACCGTTCCGGATACTGCGCAACAAGCTTTTCCAACATTGGCACTGATTTTTCCTGGAACGCAGGATCAAGTTTGCCAAGCTGTTCGTAGAGCATCACATGCGCCAGTGGCAGCGATGGATCCCACGGGTGCGCCGCTTCAGCGCGCAAAAGTACCGCATCTGCCAAAAGGCCGGCAGCAAGAACCTCCGCCTCATCGCGGACCTGGCGCGTTAGAATTTCCTGCTGAACCGAATACGCGAAGAACTTCCCAAAGTGATCGTCCATGAACGTCGGCACTGCGGTCGCCGCCACGAAGTCGGCCATGGCTCCGGGCAGATTTTCCGGATACCGGTTGTTGGCGCGCACAGCGAATATTCCGGCGCGTAACGGCAGAAATACAGCAAATGTTGCGTATACCACACAGACGGCGATGACGACTCCAGTGACAACATGCGACGGTTGTTTTTGTTCTTTGGGTTCAGGCGGACCGTCAGCGCCCAACACGGCACCTGCAAGCGGCACTAAAATTGCCAAAGAATAGATCGTCTGGAATCCAACGAGATCGCTGGCGACCGCGTACCCGAAGACCGCGCCTGCCGCCAACCAGGCCTGTCGATTCACGACATCGACGATCACGCGCCGTCGGATCGTCCAGAAGAGCGCGCCCAGCATGACTATTCCTGCAGCCAGTCCAAAAAAACCCGTTGTGACGACCGTCTCAACCACGACGTTGTGTGCCCGGTCGAATACTTCCGGCGTTTGGGAGTAAAAATCCGCGGTGAACCAACGATAAAACACGACCAGATGACTCTCCGGTCCCCATCCCAGCAATGGCCGTTCCAGGATGTATGGCAGATCTTTTTTCCAGACGATAAACCTGTTCGAAGCAGAACGCTCCGTCGGCGACACGTCCTGCAAACGGTTGAAGAAACTGGGACTTACCAACGCCAGCACAACCCCCACGAGTACAAAAACAATTGGAACCGCGATCAGCCACCGAGTAGCCGGACGGCGCAGCGGCCACGCCTTTTGACTTGCGATCCGCAACACGAACATGGCAACAAGCGCGCCCGCGAGCCCGAGGATCACGGAACGGCTGCCGCTGGCAAATGCCATAACAAGCAGCGGCGCCGCGGACACGGCGGCAAGACGGCGCATCCTTCCTGTCTCGATCCGCGACAGCCAGATCGCCGCTACA
Organism: Patescibacteria group bacterium; assembly: GCA_038054875.1. Taxonomy (GTDB): domain Bacteria; phylum Patescibacteriota; class Patescibacteriia; order 2-12-FULL-57-11; family 2-12-FULL-57-11; genus SCUL01. The sequence goes on along the minus strand of JBBUJK010000001.1, from coordinate 8,601 downwards.
GCGGACAACGCCATGACGTTGCCGAAGAATAACGGGTTGAAGAACGGCCAATAGATGCGATAGTTGAACGTTCCGTCAGTGGACAACAACCACCGTCCCACTTCCTGAGCCACGGCACCGATACCGAACACCAGCGCCGCACCCATAACCACGCGCAAAAAGCCGCGGAGATCGCGAATGGTGCGAAACACCACCGCGGCAGAAAAGAACACCGCCGCCCAAGCAACATACTGAATCAACCCCTCCATCCGTATGATGTCGCCCCAAAACGCCCGCAGAGGGTCTTCGGCCGTCACGACCGCACCCGCCAGCACGACCAGAAAGACCAGTGCTGACAGAGCAAACGGATGCCGTATGATCGCACGCCATCTCCCCCACCCCGCAATCAGTGCGCAGGCGAAAAGAAACGCTGCGGCCAGACGCACGGATGCGGCGGAGGCCAAAAAACTCGGCAACGTTACCGCAACGCCCGCGAGTGGAACCGCCGCCGGGAGTATCGCAATGAGATACACGCTCCACATTCGGACCGACCAGCGCATGCTCATACGCCGCGCATTCTCCCAGACATGGCGGGAAAAAACAAAAAAAGGCCTAAGGCCTTTTTTTGTTCCTTGTTCTTAGCGTTTCGCGCTGATCGTAGCAACGCTGAGTTCGGAATCGCAGGAAACCACTTCGATACGATTGCCGCTCGTCTTATTGATGGCGTAGCGGGTGTTTCCGGTCGTGCCTGTGTTCGGGTCCGTCGGAATTTCTGCGAGGTACGTTTCCACAAGACTGCCGGAGAGGTTGCCGCATGAACTTGAGAGAGACGACGCCGTAATCTGGCCACACACAACCCCAACGGTCTGTCCGCAACCGCTCGTGTTTGTGCCGAGCAGCTGGTAGCTCGCCGTCACCGTATCGATGTTCGCCGGGAAGTTGCCGCGGTTGTCCGTCATGTATTCGAGCACGGCTTCGACCACGTCGCGGACGTCCTGGCGCCGGACGGCGTTGCGCGCTTCTGAGAAGCGGCGGGCCGGATCGACGGCGATCAAGATGACCGCGAACAGAATGCCGATAATGCCGATGACGACGAGCAATTCGACGAGCGTGAAACCTTTTTCTTGTCTTCCTCGCATAAACATGGCGACAATGTGGATAAATATTTCTACCAATATACCACGCAAACACAAAAGGGCCCATGAGGCCCTTTTGTTCTCGTTGCTTAGCGCTTGGCGTTGATCGTGGCGACGCCGAGTTCGGAGTCGCAGGCAACCACATCGATGCGGTTGCCGCTCGTCTTATTGATGGCGTAGCGCGTATTTCCAGCCGTGCCCGTGTTCGGGTCGGCAGGAATTTCCGCGAGATACGTCTCGACAAGACTGCCGCTCAGGTTGCCGCAAACCGACGTCAGATACGAGGTTGGAAGACCTGCGCATGCCGCTGCGTTGCACCCAGATGCGTGCGTACCGAGGATCTGGTAGCTTGCCGCGACCGTATCGAGGTTCGTCGGAAAGTTGCCGCGGTTGTCGGTCATGTATTCGAGCACGGCTTCGACCACGTCGCGGACGTCCTGGCGACGCACGGCGTTCCGGGCTTCTGAGAAGCGGCGGGCCGGGTCGACGGCGATCAAGATGACCGCGAACAGAATGCCGATAATGCCGATGACGACGAGCAATTCGACGAGCGTGAAACCTTTTTGTTTCTGCTGCATATGTGCTGCATCCTTCTTCATAGTGGACTTATTTAGATACTTATCCACATGACTTAGATTAGATTCAGTATAGCACGGTTAGCGTGCGTTATAGAGATTACTCACACCCAATTCCGGATCACACGATCCGACAAGGATGCGTCCGTCCGCGGTGCGGTTGAGGTAGTAGTCGGTGTTGGCGTTCGTGCCGGTCTTTGGATCTTTCGGAATTTCCGCGGTGTAGCCGCCGACAAGCGAGCTGTTGAGATCAAGACAGGAGGAAAGCGTCGTTGTTGCGGTACAGCTGCTGTCGCAGCCGGAGGTTGCCGTACCGATGACCTGGGAACTCGACGTGAGGGAATCCAGTCCCGACGGGTAGTTGCCGGTATTGTCGACCATGTAGGTCAGGACCGCCTCGACGACGTCGCGGACGTCCTCGCGGCGGTTGGCGTTGCGCGTCTGGGCGAAGCGCCGCGCCGGGTCGACGGCGATGAAAACGACGGAAAACAAGATGACGATGATGCCGATGACGACGAGCAGCTCCACGAGCGTGAACCCTTCGACGCGGCTCAGGGCAGGTCCTTTTCTGTATCTCGTGTGTCTCATAGGGAAACGTTATTCTCGCTCGGCGTTGACCCGGACCGTGAGCCGTCCGAGGCCGGTTGCGTCATCGTATGCCGTGACGGTTAGCTGCCACGATGCGTAGACGTACGCTCCCGCGGCATCCGCGCCCGTTTGTCCCGACGCCGCCGCATCAGCCAGGGTGCGCAATGCGTCTTCCGCGGCAACGGCTCCGGCCACGGTCGCGGCCACATCCACGACCGCCGCGCTGCCGGTGACCTCTCCGGGTTCCGGGAGCGCCGCGCGCGTGATGCGCAGGGCGAGCGGTGCTCTCAAGAGCAGCTGGCCGGGCGCAAGCGCTTCTCGCCAGGCAGTGACCGCACGCTCGGACAATTCCTGCCGCGCCAGGGTCAAGGCCTGCTGGATGTCGGCGTCCGTGATCTGGCCGGATCGCCGGATCCCGCCGGTCATCGCCGCCGCACTTTCCCCGTAGACTTCGGCCTGCCGCGCGGCAGGAAGCCCTGGAATCGTGAACCGTCCGGGCGGCACGTTGCCTGCCGCGCCGGGCTGATCGGCGACGACGGCTGCGTCGACGCGTCCGTTCTCAGGAACGGAGACTGCGCTTCGCGTCCGGAACAGCACGCCGCTGCCGGACAGGAGTCGGGTCCGCTCCACGAGCGGCTGCGCCGTTGCGCTGGTGTTGATGAGCGTCACCGTACCGGTGGCGAGCTCGGAAACTTCCGTCCCGCCGGTCACCGGAACTTCCTTTTTTGTTTCCAGATCCGCGGTGAGCGCCGTGAGCTGCAGCACGCCTTCCTCCGGCTCCCCCCCAACGCGGAACGCCGTTTCAAAACTGACTTCGAGGGTCTCCGGCAGGGCCGCCGCGCCGCTCTGCCCCTGCGAGGGCCGGATCACGAATGCGTACACGAGTCCCCCGGCGATCCCCGCGATGCAGACGACGGCCGCCGCAATGAGCAGGAGCAGCCGCGCACGCTTGGAAAGACCGGACTTTTTTGCGCCAGACGCCGGGGACGGAGATTGCGGAATCCCCTCCTCAATAATTGCTCCCGTAGGCGCGGTTTGCTGCTTAATTATACGTTCTTTCCGTTGGAAGCTCAAATGTGGCAAACGAGAATCCCGCGCCGCAAGTGCCAAGCCAATGGCATTGGCATGAAGCACGGCGTCTTCCCGTGGAACCGCTTCTGTCACGCCGACCATGCCAAGCGCCACCGGATCGCCCAGCCGCGCCGGCATGCCAAGCGCACCGCTCAAATACTCCGTGATTTGCGGGGTCAATGCCGTTCCGCCGGCCACCGTGAGCTGTGCGATTTTTGTGCCGACGTTGCGCTCGTACTCGTCCACGCTGCGGCGTACTTCGGTGATCAACCCTTGCGTGGCTTTCTGCAGAATAAAGAAAATGCGCCCGCCTGCCACGTCCGGTGAATACCCGGCTTTCCGCTTAAGCAATTCTGCCTTGTTGATCGGCAGCTGATCTTTCTCCGCAAGCGCGCGGGCCAGGTGCGCTCCGCCAAAATCCAACACCGCACTCCGACGCAGACCTTCCACGTCGACGATGGAGAGCGTTGTTGTTTCGGCACCGACGTCGAGGATCAGTTGAGCGCCCTCCGTGTCCGCTGCACCGGCAAACAACCGGGCCAGTGCCAGCGTCTCCAAATCGAACGCTACAAGATTCAATCCGGCTGCAGTCACCACGGCTTCGATATTATTGAAAACGATTTCTGGCGCGGCCGCGTAAAATACTTCGTTGATTGTGCCGTGCGAAACCTGCGCGTAATCGACGCGCACGTCTTCGAGCGGATACGGCACAAATCCTGCGGCATCCTGAGAAACGACCGACAGCAAACGATCGCGGGGCGTGGCGTGTTCCAATGGAAGCAAGCGGCTCACCGACTGCTGGTCCGGCACGTTGACGATCACGTCGCGTGCGTTGAACGGCCGCGGAGTGGGCGCGGTCAACATGATACGGATGGCATCGGCGACAACCTTGGCGTCGCGTACGATCCCACGCTCGATCAACCCCGGCGGAAGCTGGACGCGGGCGCGCGACAGCCAGACCGGCTGCTTGCCGGAAACATCCACAAGTACCGCCTCAACGGAAGCGTCACCAATATCGAGGCCGATAATGCGGGAGGAACCAAACAGACGCGATGACATGACGCCTGCAGTATACCGTTTTTTCAGCGATTCCGCAGCTCACCGGCAGAACGCAGCGTACTCGTGACCGAAGAACCCGGACCAGCGGTAGTTCCGGAAACATTCACGGACAGCACCACATCAATGTTGCGCGCCTTGCCAACGCTTAAATTCTCAAATTGCAGCTGGCTGACGCGGACCGTGGTCGGCGTCATGGGGCTGGCGGTCGCGGATCCCTGTTTGATGTACAGGATGTTGTTCAGAACGCTGAACTCGGTCGGATCGAGCGTGCTCGACGCCATCTGCAGGGACAGAAGTTTTCCGCCATTCGCACTGAGCGCCACATTCTGGCCGAACGTGGAACTTGCCGTACGAACGCTCTTCGCGCGTTCAATCTCCCGAATCATCCGCTCCATGGCAAGCCGACTCACCTCACGCGTTTCTGTTTGGGCCGTGCCGCGCGTGCGGTCGTAGAGCAAATTCACGGCAAAGTAGCCGAACGCAAGCAGAATAATGCTCAGAATAAAAACATACACAAGCACTTCGATGTACGTCATCCCCTTTTGGTCAGAAACCGGCATAGGGATCCCAATTCGTGAGTGTGACGTTTCTGCCGCTCACCGTCAGCGTGCCATCAAAACGCGGCATGAACGTGTCCACCGTGGAGGAAACAGTGAAGGTACGATTCGGATTCGTGCCGCCGATGACAATAGAGCAGGTTGAACTGCCGACAGTGAGAGATGTCGTGAGGAAACTGTTGTTCCGCTTCAAACGTATGAATGCTTCTTCTGTGCATCCCTCGGCAGCGTCCGTCGCGACCTCGGACCGCTGGCTGTAGTAGCCATGCTGCATGCCAGAGATGCTGGCATTCGAGAGCGCCAAACCAACTGCAACCACGGCGCCGAGCATCACCAGGACGACGAGCACCGAAACGAAACCACGTTCCTGTTGTGTACCGAGAGGCATCATGGCGGGAAATAGGTTGCCGTGGCTTCGTCCACGTACGGCGTCACTAACGTGCTGGTCGAGGTGAGCGTGGCACGATACTGTAGATACCGACCGGCAGGACTGGCGATGACCGAACCATCCGGATCGGTCAGTTCCGCAGAGAATCCCGACCAGCTGCCATCAACGGGTGTTGTCGGACCAGTACGCGTGGCAAACGTGGCGTCCGTGCTCGTCACGAGCGTTTCGCGCCAGAAGATCATGTCCCAGACCGAGCCGGCCGTGCCGCTGTCGAGCACGGCGGAGAGCCAGGTGCCGGTGCCGGCGTATCCCCCGCCGCCCCCGCCCGGAATGCGGTGCAGGATGGTGCCGTTTTTGCCCACCGCCCAGCAATCCGTCGCCGACGGGCAGAATATGCTGTTCAGGTCCTTGGTCGTGTTGGACGTTTCCGTGCTCCACGTGGCGCCGTCCCAGGCGATGATCGTCCCGTTCTTTCCCACTGCGAAGCAGGCAGAAGCGCTGAAGCAGTGTACGGCGTTCAGTTGTTCGGAGGTCGGCGAACTGACGCTCGCCCAGGTGGAACCGTTCCACCGCAGGATGACCCCCGCATCTCCGACGAGGAACCCGTCGGAAGCGGAAATCATGTCGGCGCCACGCAATTCGTTGGTGGTGGGCGACGTCGCCGACACCCATGCGGAGCCGTTCCAACGGCGAATCGTCCCGAGCTTGCCGACGGCGAACCCGTCCGTCGTAGAAATCATGGACACCGCGTTCAGGTCGTAGGACGTGCCGGAACTGCCACTCGACCAGGCACTGCCGTTCCAATGGATGACGGCGCCGTTGCGGCCCACGGCGCGCCCGAACGTCCCGGATACCATGTCCACGGAGTTCAGCTGCTGCGACGTCGGGCTCGAGATCGTGCTCCACGATGTGCCGTTGTACCGGATGATCGTTCCCGAATTGCCGACCATGAATCCGTCCGTCGAGGAGGTCATGGACACGCTCGAGAGCCGCTGCGACGTGGGCGACGTGAAGCTGCTCCAGGCCGTGCCGTTGTACTGCCCAATGCCACCCGCGTGGCTGGCGATCCAGCCGTCGGTGGCCGATACCATGAAGACGTCGTAGTGGTGCAGACCGATGGGGCTGTTGGCGTCGAAGGAGATGTCATCGAGCGTCGGCGTGCGGCGCTGATTGGTCGTGCTTAAGGAAAGGCGGTATTGCGCGTAGCGTCCGGCGGACACCGAAATCGTGCTGCCGAACGGATCTGATACTTCGCTCGTGTAACTCGTCCAACTGCCGTCCGGCGTTGCGGTATTGCCGGTGCGCACGGCGACGGTGAGATTGGTGTTCGCCGGCAGGTATTCCGACCAGGACACACGGTTCCACGTGGTTGTACTCGCACCGGAGTCGAATACCGTGGAGAGGAATGTTCCCGGGCTACGGTAAAAATTCCCCCACTGTACTTTCGTTCCGTTATCACCCACCGCCCAACCGTCTTCTGCCGTACGCATATGCACGGCCATGAGGTCGCTTCCCGTCGGGGATGATTCCAAAATCCAGCTCGAACCGTTCCAGCGGCGGATGGTGCCGGATTCACCGACGGCACTGCACATCGAAGACGCCGGACAGGTCACGCCGTTCAAGTCGTTCGATGTTCCCGAGCTGCTCGATGACCAGCTCGAACCGTTCCAGCGGCGGATGGTGCCGGACTCACCGACGGCAAAACAATCCGAGCTTGTGACGCAATATACGCCGTTCAAGTCGTTCGATGTTCCCGAGCTGCTCGATGACCAGCTCGAACCGT
>JBBUJK010000001.1:0-1365 GCA_038054875.1 Patescibacteria group bacterium | reverse complement strand
TCCACTGTATGATGCCGCCGCTGCTGCCGACCATCACGCCAAAATTTGTCACACTGGGAGGAAACGCAATCGCACGACGCGTGGTACTGTTCGGCTTCGTGAACGTCGACCAAAAGTCGCCATTCCAACGGAGAATGTTTCCGGATTCGCCGCTGACCCAACCGTCATTGACGGCAGTCATATACACGGCGCGCCAGTCGGATGTCCCCGTATTGACTGCGTCCTCCCAACCCGATCCGTTCCATGTTATGCGCGCACCGGTATTTCCCGCTCCAAAACAGAAACTGGCGTCGGCGCAATCGAGTCCGCGCAACATCTGCGACGTCGGCGACGTTACGGCGCTCCAGGTCGTACCGTTCCAACGCCGGATCTGTCCGTTGTTCCCCACCGTCCACGCATCCGTCGCCGAAACCATCTTGATGCCGTTGACCTGCGCACCGACGTCCGTGTCGGAAAACCAGCTGCCGCCGGTGTAGCGGATGACGATGCCGTTGTTCCCGGCTGCGATGCAGTTCGTGGATGAGAAGCAATGGACGGCGTTCATCCGCTGTCCCGTGGGCGAGGTGGCCGTGCTCCAACTTGTCCCGTTCCAGCGTAGGATGGTGCCGTTGGCACCGACGGCCCAGCCATCGGTGGCGCTGATCAGGTACACGCCGTAGAGCGCCTGGCCGGTGGGCGACGTCTCGGAAAACCACCCCGGCTCGTCCCACCGCAAGATCGTTCCGTTATTTCCCACCGCAAAACCGAATGTCTCGTCCACGAACGAAACCGAACGCATTAGCTCGTCCGTCGGCCCTGTGTCCTCGTTGACAACCTCCGTCCACGTACTGCCGTCCCACTGAATGATCGTTCCTTCGTTACCCACAGCAGCACCGAATGTGCTCCCAGGTATGATGTCGATGCCATACAGATTCTCTCCGGTTGGCGAGGTCATGCTCACCCAGGTGCTCCCAGTATATCGGTTGATCTGTCCGTTGGAACCGACCGCGAACCCGTCGCTGTTGGTGAGGCCGGCGATGGCGTTCACGTCGTTGGTCCAGGGTGCGGGCGCGCCGATGTCGCCGATAAACTTGGTGCTCGTCGCCAGCTGGATCATGCCGGAGGTTCCCGTGCCGCCGATCACGACCGTGCTGGAGGTGAAGGTGCCGGGCGTGAAATCCGCCACCGAGGTATGCGTATACTGTTGACCGCCGGAGGCGCCGGTCCAGGTCGTGCCGCCGCTTCCCGGGGTGTTGACCAACCCAAGCGAGGCGCCATTGCCCGTGCCGTTCACGTTGGTGTTGGTGTTGGTGCCGGTGGCGAAGTCGGTGTCCGTGGTGTGAAAAAACTCATTAACGAACCAGTTGGTGAGATAGGTCGTCACAA